>DATMWH010000065.1:0-11244 GCA_035562615.1 Pseudomonas sp.
CATCCAGATGGGCCTGGACGAGGCGTCCAAGCTGCTGGTGAACCAGGTCAACAAGGGTCGTCTGACCGCTGACAAGATGGCCAAGGCCTTGACCGGTATCCGTCCAACCATGTCCTACGGTGATTTCGGCAACGTTGATATCGTCGTCGAAGCTGTGGTCGAGAACCCCAAGGTCAAGCAGATCGTGCTGGCCGAAGTGGAAGGCCATGTGCGTGAAGATGCGATTCTGGCCTCCAACACCTCGACCATTTCCATCAGCTTGCTGGCCAAGGCCCTCAAGCGTCCGGAAAACTTTGTCGGCATGCACTTCTTCAACCCCGTGCACATGATGCCTTTGGTTGAAGTTATCCGTGGCGAGAAGTCGAGCGAAAAAGCCGTAGCAACCACCGTTGCCTACGCCACCAAGATGGGCAAGACGCCGATCGTGGTCAACGACTGCCCGGGCTTCCTGGTCAACCGTATCCTGTTCCCTTACTTCGGTGGCTTCGCTGCGCTGGTATCGGCGGGTATCGACTTCGTGCGCATCGATAAGATCATGGAGAAGTTCGGCTGGCCTATGGGCCCTGCCTACCTGATGGACGTTGTCGGTATCGACACCGGTCACCACGGCCGTGATGTGATGGCAGAAGGCTTCCCGGACCGTATGAAGAGCGACGTGCGCACTGCAGTTGATGCGTTGTACGAAGCCAATCGTCTGGGTCAGAAGAACGGCAAAGGCTTCTATGCCTATGAGATGGACAAGCGCGGCAAGCCGAAGAAGGTGGTTGATCCATCCGTTCATGAAGTGCTTGCACCGATCATGCAGGAAGCTCGCGAGCTGACCGATGAGGACATCATCAATTACATGATGATTCCGCTGTGTCTGGAAACCGTCCGCTGCCTGGAAGATGGCATTGTCGACACCGCTGCCGAAGCCGATATGGGCCTGATTCTGGGCATCGGATTCCCGCCATTCCGTGGCGGCGCACTGCGCTACATCGACACCGTTGGTGTTGCCGAGTTCGTGGCGCTGGCCGACAAGTATGCCGAACTGGGCGCGCTGTACCACCCGACCGAGAAACTGCGAGCTATGGCCAAAAACGGCCAGAAGTTCTTCGGTTAATCGCACTGCGATAGTTAATCGCGAACGATTTAGAGCGAGAGTGAATTTATGAGCCTGAATCCGAGAGACGCGGTCATTGTTGACTTTGGTCGCACCCCGATGGGTCGCTCCAAGGGCGGCATGCACCGCAACACCCGTGCTGAAGATATGTCGGCACACCTGATCAGCAAACTGCTGGAACGCAACGCCAAGATCAATCCGGCTGAAGTCGAAGACGTGATCTGGGGCTGCGTCAACCAGACTCTGGAGCAGGGCTGGAACATTGCGCGTATGGCGTCGTTGATGACCCAGATCCCGCACACCAGCGCTGCGCAGACCGTGAGCCGCCTGTGCGGTTCGTCCATGAGCGCCCTGCACACTGCTGTGCAGGCCATTCAGACCGGCAATGGCGACGTGTTCGTTATCGGCGGTGTGGAGCACATGGGCCACGTCAGCATGATGCATGGCGTCGATCCGAATCCGCACCTGTCGCTGTATGCCGCCAAGGCATCCGGCATGATGGGTCTGACGGCAGAAATGCTCGGCAAGATGCATGGCATCACCCGCGAGCAGCAGGACGCCTTTGGTGAGCGTTCACACCGTCTGGCGCACAAGGCCACCGTCGAAGGCAAGTTCAAGGATGAAATCATCCCGATGCAAGGCTACGACGAGAACGGTCTGCTGAAGGTCTTCGACTACGACGAAACCATTCGTCCGGAAACCACTCTGGAAAGCCTGGCGGCCCTGAAGCCTGCGTTCAACCCCAAAGGCGGTACCGTGACTGCAGGTACTTCCTCGCAGATCACTGACGGTGCTTCCTGCATGATCGTCATGTCTGCACAACGTGCCAAGGATCTCGGTATCGAGCCTCTGGGCGTCGTGCGTGCCATGGCGCTGGCTGGTGTTGATCCGGCGATCATGGGTTATGGTCCGGTTCCATCGACCAAGAAAGCCCTGCAGCGCGCTGGCCTGACCATCGATGACATCGACTTCGTTGAACTCAACGAAGCCTTTGCCGCTCAGGCCATGCCGGTGCTGAAAGACCTGAAACTCCTCGACAAGATGGAGCAGAAGGTCAACCTGCACGGCGGCGCGATCGCTCTGGGGCACCCGTTCGGTTGTTCCGGTGCGCGTATCTCCGGCACCTTGTTGAATGTGATGAAGCAGAATGGCGGCACCTTGGGTGTCTCCACCATGTGTATTGGCCTCGGCCAGGGCATCACCACCGTCTTCGAACGCGTCTAAGCGTTCAGGGATGGATAAACCGGGGCCTGGCGCCCCGGTTTTTTGTTTTTAAAAACTGCATTACCGGTTGGTTTTGGAGAGCACACAGATGGCATTGCAGCCCGGTATCTACAGGCATTACAAGGGCCAGCAGTACAAGGTCATTGGCACCGCACGTCACTCTGAAACCGAGGAGGACGTAGTGGTCTATCAAGCCTTGTATGGAGAGTACGGCTTGTGGGTACGACCGTTGAGCATGTTCAGCGAAACGGTTCAGGTGGATGGTGAGCAAATAGCCCGTTTCTCCCTGCAAACAGCCGAGCCAGAGCTCTTCTGTCGACCCGAGTAGGCACGTTCTAGTTGCTGGCAAGCTTGACCTTGCTTGTCTGGCCACTATATATAGCGGTGCCGCATGCTGCGGCTCCCGCCTTTTTTACTGAATTCAGGAAGCTTCCCCTCCATGGGCAAATCGCTGGTCATCGTGGAATCCCCGGCCAAGGCCAAGACCATCAACAAATACCTGGGCAACCAGTTTGTGGTGAAGTCGAGTATTGGTCATATCCGTGACTTGCCAACCAGTGGTTCGGCCAGCGCAGACAAGGAACCGGTCAAGCGCGGCAAGGCGGCTGCGGCCGAAGCGCCGGCACTGTCGCCCAAGGAAAAGGCCAAGCGCCAGTTGTTTGCCCGGATGGGGGTTGATCCCGAACATGGCTGGAAGGCCAAGTACGAGATCTTGCCGGGCAAGGAAAAGGTCATCGAGGAATTGCGTCGATTGGCCAAGGATGCCGAGACCATCTATCTGGCAACCGACTTGGACCGCGAGGGGGAAGCCATTGCCTGGCACCTGCGCGAGGCCATTGGCGGGGATGACGCCCGTTACAAACGCGTGGTGTTCAACGAAATTACCAAGAAGGCCATTCAGGAAGCCTTCTCCAAGCCCGGCGAGCTGGATATAGCCCGCGTCAATGCGCAACAGGCGCGGCGCTTTCTCGATCGTGTCGTAGGCTACATGGTGTCACCGCTGCTCTGGCAGAAGGTGGCGCGTGGCCTGTCCGCCGGGCGCGTGCAATCGGTTGCCGCCAAGCTGGTGGTTGAGCGCGAAAAGGAAATCCGCGCATTCGTGCCGCAGGAATACTGGGAAGTCCATGCTGATCTGGGCACGACAAAAGGCGCCAATGTGCGCTTTGAAGTGGTCCGCGAGAATGGTCAGGCTTTCAAGCCGCTGAATGAGGCCATGGCCAAAGCGGCGACTGACCAGCTCAAGGCCGCGGCCTATCAACTGGTCAAGCGTGAAGACAAACCGACCAGCAGCAAGCCTTCAGCGCCGTTCATCACCTCGACATTGCAGCAGGCCGCCAGCACACGGCTGGGCTTTGGCGTGAAGAAAACCATGATGATGGCGCAGCGCCTGTATGAGGCGGGCTACATCACTTACATGCGTACCGATTCGACCAATCTGTCGGCTGACTCGATAGAAATGGTGCGTGGTTTTATCGACAGCGAATATGGCCAACAGTATTTGCCGGCCAAGCCGAATCAATATTCCAGCAAGGAGGGCGCGCAGGAAGCTCACGAAGCCATTCGTCCTTCCGACGTCAATACCCGCCCCACCCAGCTGACAGGCATGGAGCGTGATGCCGAGCGGCTGTATGAGCTGATCTGGCGCCAGTTCGTCGCCTGCCAGATGTTGCCGGCGGAATACCTTTCCACCAGTGTGACGGCCGCCGCCGCGGGCTTCGAGTTGCGCGCCAAAGGCCGTATCCTCAAGTTTGATGGTTACACCCGTGTTCTGCCGCAGCAGAGCAAGCCTGGTGAGGACGATGTGCTGCCGGATATGCACGAGGGCGAAGCCCTCAAACTGGTGAAGCTGGACCCCACGCAGCACTTTACCAAGCCAGTGGCGCGTTATTCCGAAGCCAGTCTGGTCAAGGAGTTGGAGAAGCGCGGTATTGGTCGGCCTTCGACCTATGCAGCGATCATTTCAACCATTCAGGAGCGCGGTTATGTCACCGTGCATAACCGCCGTTTCTACGCCGAGAAAATGGGCGATATCGTCACCGAACGGCTGAGCGAGAGCTTTTCCGATCTGATGGATTACGGTTTCACCGCCAGTATGGAAGAGCATCTGGATGATGTGGCCAATGGTCAGCGTGATTGGAAAAACGTGCTCGACGAGTTCTATGGCGACTTCAAGAAGAAGCTCGACCTGGCTGGCGCTGCGGACAGTGGCATGCGCTCCAATGACCCGACGCCGACCGACATTGCCTGTCGCGAGTGTGGGCGTCCGATGATGATACGCACCGCCTCGACCGGGGTGTTTCTGGGCTGCTCCGGCTACGCCCTGCCGCCCAAGGAGCGCTGCAAGTCGACCATCAATCTGGTTCCCGGCGATGAAATTGCAGCCGATGATGAAGGTGAGTCGGAATCGCGCGTTCTGCTGGGCAAGCACCGCTGCAAAATCTGCGACACGGCGATGGACGCCTACCTGCTGGATGAGACCCGCAAGTTGCATGTCTGTGGCAATAACCCCGACTGTACAGGCTATGAGATTGAACAGGGTCAGTACCGCATCAAGGGCTATGAAGGCCCGCGCCTTGAGTGTGACAAGTGCGGCAGCGAGATGCAGCTGAAAACCGGCCGGTTTGGCAAGTTCTTTGGTTGTACCAACGCAACCTGCAAGAACACCCGCAAGCTGTTGAAAAGCGGCGAGGCCGCGCCGCCCAAATGTGATCCGATCAAGATGCCGGAATTGCGCTGTGAAAAGGTCAATGACACCTATGTGTTGCGTGATGGCGCGTCCGGTTTGTTCCTGGCGGCCAGCCTGTTTCCGAAGAACCGGGAAACACGTGCTCCGCTGGTTCTCGAGCTGATTCCACACAAGGATGAGCTGGATCCCAAGTATCACTTCCTGCTGGAAGCGCCGCGCAAGGATCCCGATGGCCGTCCGGCGGTGATTCGCTTCAGTCGCAAGACCAAGGAGCAATACGTGCAGTCCGAAGTCGACGGCAAACCCACGGGTTGGCGTGCGTTCTATACCGGTAGCAAATGGCAGGTTGAAGACAAGCGCTGAATGGCATGCCGGCAGCCTGGGTTGCCGGTAGTCAATCGATCTGCCTTTGGATGACTTTGCCAACAGAGGGCAGCTGATTTTCAGCCTGTCCTTTTGCGGGAGATTTTTACGTGGCTAATGAGCGCTACACCCGAACCAATCAGAAAATATACTTTGCCGGTCTGGCGCTGGAGGCCTGTCGCAAGGCCGAGGCTGCGCGACCTGCCAATGCGCTGGCGCTGATCCAGGCTGAGCGCGAAGCAGCCATTTTTCATCTGTATGGCGCGCTGCTCGGGCTGTGTCAGGAGATTGCCGGTTATTACCGATTTCCTGAGGCCGACCTTGCGCAGGTTGAGGCTTTCCTCAATCAAAAGGTGCTGCAGGCGTCCCCCAGTCCGGAACTGTCAGAACTGATGGAATTGTCTGCGCAGTCGCAGAGTTGGCTGGCGCAATTGCTTGGGCTCTACCAGCAGCTGTTCATGCCGCCGCGTGAGCCCAAAGTGGCAAAAGTAGACCCCAGGCTTCCGGTGATTCCTGCGCTTAACCTGCAAGAAGAAGAGCCGCCGCTTTCGCTGGAGCAACTGGAACACTGGCGTCAGCAGCTCAAAGGCCTGGCAATGCGCTTTCGTGAAACCTTGACCGAGTGGTAGTGCCGCAGGATGGGCGGGCTAGGGTGCATCGGTTTGGGCTGATAGAATGCCGCGCTTACTTTGAAGGGTGTTGCCATGCCAACCGCATTTCTTGAAATTGTCGAACTACCTGATGGCCGTGTCGTCTTGCGTCGAGGCGATGATAAGGAGTCACTGGTGACGCTTGAGTTCTCCGCCGATGCGCGCGCCTTTTTGCAGGGGCAGCACGTTGAAGTTGCCAAGGCCATGTTGAATGTCGGTGTGCAGATGGCCGGCCGACTGGCTGAAGGTGAGTTGCTCGGCGAGCAGGCATCCCGCGTACTGCACTGATACCTTCAATGCGGCATTTCTGCCGCCTTAACCCAGACCTATATTCAAACTCTGCGAGCGGCCCTCAATGGCTGCCGCGGTCAGGGTTTTGCGTGCCTGGCGGTCAAGCGGATTGATCCAGCTGATCACGGTATGGCTGCGGCCCAATCGCAATGCTTCGCTGGCCAGTTCGACAGCACTCTGGGCTCCGCGAGATTGCAGCAGAAGAATCTGTTGACGATTGATTCCGTTGTTGCGCAGCCAGGTTTGGCTGAGTGCGGACGGCGCATCAATCAGGGTCAGCCAGCGCTCACCGGTGGTTTGGCTGAGATCGCGCAGAATCGGCGCCAGCAGAAGCAGGCAATTGTCCGTTGAACCACGCAAGGCCAATTCGCTGAACGACTCAGCAGGCTCTGGCCAGTGCGGCTCTGGTGTGTCGAGTATTACCGGGGTTGGCGGGTTGGCCAGAATGGCGCGCTGGAACAACGAGAGCTGCGTGCGGCCGGTAGCTTGTGGAAACTGCATGGTAGGACCTCTAGCGGCGAATGACGCCGACACTCAAACCTTCGATGACCAATTCCTGCTCTTGCAGGTTGACTTCAATTGGTGAGAAGTCAGTGTTCTCAGCGATCAGCCAGACCTTGTCGCCTTCGCGCTTATAGCGTTTAACCGTTACTTCATCCTCGATCCGCGCCACTACGATCTGGCCGTTGCGCGCTTCCTGACAGGCGTGCACTGCCAGCAGATCACCATCGAGAATGCCGATGTCCTTCATGCTCATGCCGCGTACTCGCAGCAGATAATCGGCTTTGGGGTGAAAGAATTCCGGATTGATCTTGCAGGACTCTTCAATATGCTGCTGCGCGAGAATTGGCGCGCCAGCGGCGACCCGACCGATGATCGGCAGGCCTTCTTCTTCAGCTTCGCTGTCAAAGCCAGGGATGCGTATGCCGCGTGAAGCGCCCGGCGTCATCTCGATGGCACCCTTGCGGGCCAGGGCCTTCAAGTGCTCTTCGGCGGCATTGGGGGATTTGAAGCCCAGTTCCTGAGCAATTTCAGCACGCGTTGGCGGAAAGCCGTTGTCTTCCAGGCAGCGTTTGATGAAATCGAGGATTTCAGCTTGTCGCGGGGTCAGCTTGAGCATGGCGATCTCTGTTTGTTTATACAGTGACTGTGATTATATACAGTGATCGTGTGCTGGCAATCCATTTTTTCAAAGATGTGCTGCTCATCCGTGTGCCCCTTGTGCAGCGGATAGGCGCTGCGAAATGGTTGATTTCTGGCAGCGTGGCGTATTCAATTTCCAGCCAGGTGTCGGGCAGCTCCGTCACTGGTTTTTTGCTGAAGCCTTTGCTTGACAATTCTCTGGGCTGAAACGTATGTTTCAAACGATTGTTTGTCAGGTGATGTAATCATGGCTCAGTCGGAAACTGTCGAGCGTATTCTGGATGCTGCGGAGCAGCTGTTTGCGGAAAAAGGTTTCGCTGAAACGTCACTGCGTCTGATCACCAGCCGGGCAGAAGTCAATCTGGCGGCCGTCAATTATCACTTTGGTTCGAAGAAGGCGCTGATTCAGGCTGTCTTCTCGCGTTTCCTTGGTCCGTTCAGTCAGAGCCTGGAACGTGAACTGGATCGTCGTCAGGCCAAGGCTGAAACAAAACTTTCGCTGGAAGAACTGCTTGAGCTGCTGGTCGACCAGTTATTGGCCATCCAGCCGCGCATGCGTGATGACCTGTCGGTGTTCATGCGCTTGCTGGGTCTGGCTTTCAGTCAGAGCCAGGGGCATTTGCGAAAGTATCTGCAGGAAGTCTACGGCAAGGTTTTTCGACGCTACATGCTGCTGGTGAACGAAGCGGCACCGCGTCTACCACCGCTTGAGCTGTTTTGGCGTGTGCACTTCATGCTGGGTGCTGCGGCATTCAGCATGTCCGGGATCAAGGCGCTGCGGGCCATGGCGGAAGCTGACTTTGGCGTAAACACGTCATTCGAGCAGGTCATGCGCCTGATGGTGCCGTTCATGGCGGCCGGCATGCGCGCGGACAGCGGCTTGACCGACCCTGCGCTGATCAATGCCGTTCTCAAGCCACGCATCAAGCCGCCGCTACCTGTTGCCAAGGCGTGAACGGGTGGGCGCGGGCATTCTGATCCGCTAAGCTAGCGGCCCATGCGCGATCTAGACCTGCTGCACATCTCTCTTGCTGATCAATGCCTGTACGGATTTTCCGGCGGGCATTTGCTGTTGCGCCTGCCTGTTTCCACTGCACTCAAAGGCCCCGGAGAAGTGCAGGGGTCGTTCTGCACGCCGCGTGGCCTGCACCGCGTCGAGCAGAAAATCGGTGCTGATCTGCCGCTGGGGGCGGTGTTCAAAGCGCGGCAATGGACGGGCGAAATCTGGTCCGCGGAACTGCATGAGCAGTTTCCCGGTCGTGACTGGATCCTTACGCGCATTCTCTGGTTGTCTGGTTGTGAGCCACCGTTCAATCAGGGCGGTGAAGTCGACACTTTTCAACGCTACATCTATGTGCACGGCACGCCCGACTGCGAGCCGATGGGTGTTGCGCGCTCTCACGGGTGCATCCGCTTGCGCAATACCGACATGCAGCAACTGTTTGCCCGGGTGCCGCTGCATTGCGCTGTACAGATTACCGAAGCCGCCTGCCCGGAGTGGGCGGCGGTTGACCTCGATTAAGGATTTCTTTGTATGAGTGCGCGCTTGCATGGCTCTTTGATGCTGGATGTTCAGGGGACCTGGCTGGCTGCCGAGGACCGGCAGATCCTGCGTCAGCCTGAAGTGGCCGGGCTGATCATTTTTGCCCGCAATATCGAGCATCCTCGTCAGGTGCGTGAGCTGGCCGAATCCATTCGCGCCGTGCGTCCGGATATTTTGTTGGCGGTGGATCAGGAAGGCGGGCGTGTACAGCGCTTGCGTCAGGGTTTTGTGCGCTTGCCAGCCATGCGCAGTCTGGCCGGGCAGGCGAATGCGCCTGAACTGGCCGAGCACTGTGGCTGGCTGATGGCGACCGAGGTACTGGCGGTAGGGCTGGATATCAGTTTCGCGCCGGTTCTGGATCTGGATCACCAGCGCAGCGCGGTGGTCGGTACGCGTGCCTTTGAAAGTGATCCACGCCAAGCAGCTGAACTCGCGGGTGCCTTTATCCGGGGTCTGAGAGCGGCAGGCATGGCGGCTACCGGCAAGCATTTTCCCGGGCATGGCTGGGCCGAGGCGGACTCCCATGTGGCTATTCCCACCGACGAGCGCAGTCTGGAACAGATTCGCGCCAGCGACCTGGTGCCCTTTGTCAGCCTGCTGGGACAGCTGGCGGCGGTGATGCCGGCGCATGTGATCTACCCACAGGTCGATGCCAATCCTGCCGGTTTTTCGCGTCGCTGGTTGCAGGACATTCTGCGCGGCGAGCTGGGCTTCAAGGGCGTGATTTTCAGCGATGACCTGTCAATGGCCGGCGCGCATGTCGTCGGTGATGCAGCGCAGCGCATTGAAGCAGCGCTGCGCGCCGGCTGTGACATGGGTCTGGTGTGCAATGACCGCGGTGCGGCCGAACTCGCGCTGACGCGCCTGCAGCAACTTGACGTTAAACCACCGCAGGGACTACAGGCCATGCGCCGCCGGGCTTTTCCGGACACGGAATACCGGCAGCAGCCGCGCTGGCTGTCAGCGCTGAGGGCCTTGCAACAGGCGGGTCTGGTGGAGTGAGGGGTTACCCTATGGAATCGCTGGCAATCATCGGCGGTAGCGGGCTGACGCAGCTCGACGGGCTGAGTGAATGTGTCGAGATCTGTCTGGATACACCCTTTGGCGAGCCGTCGGCAGCCATTGTGCGCGGTCGTTATGCCGGGCGTGAGGTGTTGTTTCTCGCCCGCCATGGCCGGCCGCACCGCATACCGCCGCATCAGGTCAACTACCGCGCCAACCTCTGGGCGTTGCGACAAGCCGGGGCCGAAGCAGTGATTGCGGTGAACGCCGTCGGCGGGATCAATCCAGCCATGGGAACCGGACATTTCTGTGTGCCGGATCAGTTGATCGATTACAGCTGGGGAAGGGTGCAGACCTTCTTCGAGGGTGAGTTGGAGCAGGTCACCCATATCGATTTCACTGAGCCGTATTCAGCGCCATGGCGCGCCCGGTTGGCGCAGGCTTTGCTGGCCGAGGGTTGCAGTTACACCGATGGTGGCGTGTACGGCTGCACCCAGGGACCGCGACTGGAAACCGCCGCTGAAATCATCCGTATGCAGCGTGATGGCTGCGACATCGTCGGCATGACCGGTATGCCGGAGGCCGCGCTGGCGCGGGAGCTGGACCTGCCGTATGCCTGTCTGGCGCTGGTGGTTAATCCGGCAGCCGGGAAGGCGCAGGGACCGATCAGTCTGGCGGATATGGAACGGGCGATGAGCGCGGGAATGGGCAAGGCACGCAATGTACTTTCGCGGCTGCTGGCGGGCAGTCTGTAAATGTCTTGATCTTCGTAGGTTGGGTTAACAGGCCGTTGAAAAACTACCTGCGTGGGCAATCCTGCGTTAAAAACGGCCTCAAAATGCTCATTTACAACACGTAAACTCCGCTTTTTCGGCCGTTTTTGCCTTGTCTTGCCTGCCTCGCCTACGTTTTTCAACGGCCTGTTAGGCCAACGGCCGTAACCCAACAAACAGCCGCGAGGCGTGCAAGGGCGATGCCTTTGGCATCGGTGGTGGGTTACGCCGGGCGTCGCTACGCCGGGCGTCGCCACGCCGCTAACGGCTAACCCACCCTACGCCCACCGAAGGGCTCGCCAGCGAAGGTTTTTTACAATGGGCTAACGCGAATCAGCAGGCCCAGGCTGCCATGGTCGATGTAGGTCAGCTTGCCGGCTTGCAGGCGCATCGACTGTTTGAGCATCTCGCTGCCCGTCACCAGTCCCTGCTGGTCAATCTGGTTGATCCACAGGTTCGCCTGCAGG
>DATMWH010000066.1:0-4030 GCA_035562615.1 Pseudomonas sp.
TTCTATGCCGGCACCGCGAAGCAAGACGATCCACGCCGCTGGCTGGAAAATGCCGGCGAGCAACAGCAAGGCAGCTGGTGGCCGCACTGGCGCGCCTGGATCCAGCAGCGCTCGGGCGAAGAACAGGCTGCACCGAAGAAAACTGGCTCACGCCGCTATCCGGCACTGTGCGCAGCCCCCGGCACCTAAGTGCTGGAGAAGTGATAGTCAGCCGCCAGCGGAGCACGGGCGTAGGGTGGATAACCGCGTAGCGTTATCCACCACGGCCAGCTCTGGTGGAAATGCCGCAAGCGGCGATTTCCACCCTACGGCTAACCCATCCGACCCATGCCGGCAACCTGTCATCTAATGAAAAGTCACTGTCACCGGAAGAAAAGCAGGCGTCTGCGTTCTCCCCTAGAGTCGCAGCACCCTGAAAGTGCACTGCACACCCGGCAATGATTCAGCAGAGCGGAGACAATTGATGCGCAAACTTTATCCTGATGCCGCCAGCGCCCTGGACGGTCTGGTCGCTGACGGCATAACCCTGGCGGTCGGCGGCTTCGGCCTGTGCGGCATTCCCGAAGCGTTGATCGACGCGCTGAAGAACACTGGCAGAACCGGCTTCACCATCATCAGCAACAACTGTGGTGTCGATGATTTTGGGCTGGGTCAGCTGCTGCATACCCGCCAGATCAGCAAGATGATTTCCTCCTACGTTGGCGGCAACAAGGAATTCGAACGTCAGTACCTGTCCGGCGAGCTGCAACTGGAGTTCACCCCGCAGGGCACCCTGGCCGAGAAATTGCGCGCCGGCGGCGCCGGTATTCCGGCCTTCTACACCAAGACCGGCTACGGCACGCTGGTTGCCGAAGGCAAGGAAACCCGCCAGTTCGAGGGCGAGTGGTACGTGATGGAGCGCGCGCTGACCGCTGATGTGGCGCTGATCAAGGGCGCCGTGGCGGACAAGGCCGGTAATCTGATGTTCAACAAGACCGCGCGCAACTTCAACCCGGCGGCTGCCAAGGCTGGCCGGGTGTGCGTCGCCGAGGTCGAGGAGATCGTCGAAACCGGCGAACTCTCTGCCGATGAAATTCACCTGCCCGGCATCTATGTGCAGCGCCTGGTACTTAACCGCAACCCGGAAAAACGCATCGAAGTGCGTACGCTAAGGAACTGATCATGACCCCGATTCTTCAAGCAAACACCCATGTACACCTGAGCATCGGCCAATCTGAGCTGGTTGCCAGCTTCGTACCCGACGGCATGAACGCCTGGTACGAACGCAGTAACCCATTGTTCGACAGCGCGCCTGAGGCAACCGCCCGTACACTCGCGGTCCTCCCGCTGAGTGACAACCCGGTATTCACCGGCACCCTGGGCCTGGCTTTTTGCAACCCGTTGACCGACGGCATTCGTGCACTGAGCACACGGGAAGCGGCTGAAGGCGCAAATCTGCACCAGCCGGGTATCTACACCCGCCACCTGCTCAGCAACAGCCACAAGGTCAGCTGAACATGGCCTGGTCCCGTGATGAAATGGCACAACGTGCCGCCCAGGAGTTGCAGGACGGTTTCTACGTCAACCTCGGCATCGGCCTGCCGACCCTGGTCGCCAACTACATCCCTGACGGCATGGACGTCTGGCTGCAGAGCGAGAACGGCCTGCTCGGTATCGGCCCGTTTCCCAGCGAAGCAGAGATCGACCCGGACCTGATCAACGCCGGCAAGCAGACCATCACCACCCTGCCCGGCAGCAGTTTCTTCGACAGTTCGGAAAGCTTCGCCATGATCCGTGGCGGCCATATCAATCTGGCCCTGCTGGGTGCCATGCAGGTGTCGGAGCACGGCGATCTGGCCAACTGGATGATCCCCGGCAAGCTGGTCAAGGGCATGGGCGGCGCGATGGATCTGGTGGCTGGCGTCAAGCGCGTGGTGGTGCTGATGGAGCACACGGCCAAGGGTGGCGAGCACAAGATCCTCGAACACTGCAATCTGCCGCTGACGGGAGTTGGCGTGGTCAACCGCATCATCAGCGACCTCGCCGTGCTGGATGTGACCAAACAAGGCCTGCAACTGGTTGAACTGGCACCTGGCGTCAGTTTCGAGGAGTTGCAGGCTGCCACCGGCTGCACCATTCACCCGTAACCGACGCAGCAAGCGCGGGCGCCGCCAGCGTTGCCAAGGCTGGACGCGCCCTGGCATGAGGGTCGCGCGTCCGCCATGCCTACCGCGCGCAGCTCATCGGGTAATCGTGCTCACCGGCAAACCAGCCCCGCGCCGAGACCGGCACAGTCGGCATCGGCAGAAGCCCGCCAGCGCTGACCAGCAACAAAATTGATCCATACGCAGCCAGCCTGTCTATATTTCAATTTTCCGGCTGCTGGCCTGACGCTCAAGGGAGACAAAAAGCATGATCGATCAAAGCGGCAAGACCGTCTGGATAACCGGGGCGTCATCGGGCATTGGCGAAGCGCTGGCCAAGACCTTTGTGGCCAATGGCGGTTCCGCGGTGCTGTCGGGGCGCAATCTGGCCGAACTGCAACGGGTGGCTGACGAGACCGGTGCGGCCGAACGCTGCCTGATCCTGCCATTCGACACGCAGGATTTTGCCTGCTTGCCGGCCATGGTCGACAAGGCCCTGAACTTTCAGGGTCAGGTCGATGTGCTGGTCAACAATGCCGGCATTTCGCAGCGCTCACTGGCGGTGGAAACCGACTTTGCCGTGTACGAACGCATTGTCGGCGTTGACCTGCTCGCGCCGATCGCGCTGACCCAGGCTTTGTTGCCGCATCTGCTGGCGCGCGGCGCGGGGCAGCTGGTGATGATTTCCAGCGTGGCAGGCAAGGCCGGTGTGCCGATGCGCACCGCCTATTGCGCGGCCAAGCACGGTCTGATTGGCTACAGCGATGCCCTGCGCTGCGAAGTGGCCGGTCAGGGCGTCAAGGTGCTGGTGGTCACCCCGGGCTCGGTGCGCACCAACGTGTCGCGCAATGCCTTGGCAGCAGACGGCTCGGCGCGCGGCGTCAGCGATGCGGCCATCGACAACGGCATTGATCCGCAGAAGGTGTCCGAGCTTATCTGGCAGGCCGTGGCCCAGGGCACCCGCGAACTGCTGATCGCCGAGGGCATGGAGGCCGGCATTCCGGGTTTGCGCGCACAGGATCCGGAGCGCCTGTTCGATATGCTCGAGGCCATGGTCGCCCAGGGCTATGCGCAGAAAATGGCCACGCCAACCAACCGCTGAGTAAGTCCTGTCCGGATGGACCTGATCACGAGCGCCGGTTGTTCAGGAACCCATCGGCCGGCGCCCGGCAAGGGCATGCGACAGTGTGCCGCCATCAACCATTTCCAGCTCGCCACCCAAGGGTACGCCGTGGGCGATGCGCGTCAGGCTCAGTGGCTTGCCCTGCAGCATCTGGGCGATGTAGTGGGCGGTCGCCTCGCCTTCGACAGTCGGGTTGGTGGCCAGAATGATCTCGCTGAAGCTGGCGGCTTCGATGCGGGCCAGCAGCTCGGGAATGCCGATGGCTTCCGGACCCAGTCCGTCCAGCGGCGACAGATGGCCCTTGAGCACGAAGAAGCGGCCGCGATAGCCGGTCTGCTCAACCGCAAACACATCCATCGGGCCTTCCACCACGCACAGGATACTGTCATCGCGGCGCGGGTCAGCGCACTGCGGACACAGTGCATCCTCACTGAGCGTGCGGCAGCGCTGACAGTGCCCGACGCCCTCCATTGCCGCCGTCAGCGCCTGCGCCAGACGCAATCCGCCGCTGCGGTCACGCTCCAGCAGATGCAAGGCCATGCGTTGCGCCGTCTTCTGCCCGACACCTGGCAGGGTGCGCAGTGAATCGATCAGTTGACGGATCAGCGGGCTGAAGCTCATGGGGAATACCTAAGTGATTCGCAGGGTGGAAAACGGCTGAAAGTCTTTTCCACCGCAAGGAACATGGTGGGCAACGCGGTGCGGTTGCCCACCCTACAGTGCTGGTTATTCCCTCGCCCCGTTGGGGAGAGGGGGTGATTCATGCAAGCACATAACGACCAAC
>DATMWH010000067.1:0-1939 GCA_035562615.1 Pseudomonas sp.
CGAGCTGCATCCGCGTACCACCGAGTTGATGGAGCAGGTCGCCCAGCGTGTCGAGCAGCAGGGTATCGAGGCCTGGTTCAAGCTGGATGCTGCCGAGTTGCTGGGCGCCGAAGCGGCGCAGTACGACAAGATCAGCGACACGCTGGATGTCTGGTTCGACTCTGGTACCACCCACTGGCATGTGCTGCGTGGCTCGCATCCGTTGGGGCATGCCGATGGCCCGCGCGCCGACCTCTATCTGGAAGGCTCCGATCAACACCGCGGCTGGTTTCACTCTTCCCTGCTGACCGGTTGTGCGATCGACAATCACGCGCCCTACAAAGGCTTGCTGACCCATGGCTTCGTGGTCGATGAAAGTGGGCGCAAGATGTCCAAGTCGCTGGGCAATGTGATCGCGCCGCAGGAAGTCAACGACAGCATGGGCGCCGACATTCTGCGCCTGTGGGTTTCGGCTACTGATTACTCGGGCGAAATGGCCGTGTCCAAAGTCATCCTGCAGCGCAGTGCTGACTCTTACCGGCGCATCCGCAATACCATGCGCTTCCTACTTTCCAATCTGAGCGGCTTTGACCCAGCGCAGGATTTGCTGCCACCGGAGCAGATGCTCGATCTGGATCGCTGGGCGCTGGATGCGGCAGCGCGTCTGCAGATGGAGATTGTCGATTCGTATGCCGAATACCGCTTCCTGAATGTTTACCAGAAGGTCCATCACTTCTGTGTACAGGAGCTGGGTGGCTTCTATCTCGACATCATCAAGGACCGCCAGTACACCACCCGCGCCGACAGCGTGGCGCGGCGCTCCTGTCAGACCGCACTGTTCCATATCGCCGAGGCGCTGGTGCGCTGGATTGCGCCGATCCTGGCGTTCACCGCCGAAGAAATCTGGCAGTTCCTGCCGGGCGAGCGTAACGAGTCGGTGATGCTCAATACCTGGTATGCCGGGCTGAGCGAGTTGCCAGAAGGCGTTGCGCTGGATCGCGCCTATTGGGATGAGGTGATGGTGGTCAAGGTTGCGGTTAACAAGGAATTGGAAAACCTGCGCGCCGCCAAAGCCATTGGTGGCAGCTTGCAGGCTGAAGTTACTTTGTTTGCCGAAGACTCGCTGGCAGCCAAGCTGGCCAAGTTGGGTAACGAATTGCGCTTTGTGCTGATCACTTCGACGGCCGAGGTGCAGCCACTCAGTGCTGCTCCGGAATCCGCTGTGGCTACCGAAGTCTCCGGATTGAAGTTGCAGATTGCCAAATCAGGCCACGCCAAGTGCGGGCGTTGCTGGCATCACCGTGCCGATGTTGGGACTCATGCCGAGCATCCTGAGCTGTGTGAGCGCTGTGTCGAAAACATCGAAGGCGCGGGTGAGGTGCGGCACTATGCATAAGGGGCCGTGTTCATGAGTGCACGTTTTGGCAAACTTGGCTGGCTATGGCTGACGGTCGTGGTGATCGTGCTGGATCAGATCAGCAAGCTGTACTTTGAAAATTCGCTCAGCCTGTATGAGCAGATTGTCATTATTCCGGACTACTTCAGCTGGACGCTGGCCTATAACACCGGCGCAGCATTCAGTTTTCTGGCCGATGCCGGCGGCTGGCAGCGTTGGTTTTTTGCTGTGGTTGCGCTGGTGGTCAGCGGCGTACTGTTAGTCTGGATGAAAGGCCTCAAGCCCCATGAAACCTGGGTCGCCGTTGCCCTGGCGCTGGTTTTGGGTGGTGCGCTGGGCAACCTGTTTGATCGCGTTGCTTATGGTCATGTTATTGATTTTATTCTGGTTCACTGGCAGTCGCGGTGGTACTTTCCGGCCTTTAATCTGGCCGACAGCGCCATTACGCTGGGCGCGATCATGCTGGTGCTGGACATGTTTCGCAGTAAGCCATCAGAAGAGGCTGTTGAATGAACGAGTTGCGGATCGCACAGGGCTCGCAAGTGACCCTGCATTTTGCCATCA
>DATMWH010000068.1:0-9086 GCA_035562615.1 Pseudomonas sp.
GCGGGTCTCGCCCGTGCCTTTGATGAAATTGGTCTCTTCGCGTTCGATGACCTCGCCGTGCTGCAGCACACGCAGGTCATTCACGCGCAATTGGTCAGAAATGCTCAGGTCGAAGAAGTGCGTGTCGTCCTTGCCGATCACTTGCTCAAGCTGCAAACCGAACAGCTCCAGTACCTGATGATTGGCGTAGGTGTAGCAGCCGTTGGCATCCTTGATAAAGATGTAGGCCCCCATGTCATCCAGAACGGCCCGCAGGGCATCGGCTTCCCGTTGCAATTGCTGATAGACGCTGGAGGACTTGGGCATGAGCGGTTTTCCGTCTACGACCTGATGGCGGTGCTGCAACAGCCGGTGGCGTCCTGACTGGCTTGATCTTTCCTGACTATAGCCTGCAGTTCAGCCTGCGGTGGCTATTTCGTCCAGCGCGTTTGCAGCCATTGTTGGCGCTGTTCGGTGGTCATGAAGGTCCAGGCGACAAAGCGGCTCTGCTTGTTGCCCTGGGCCATCTCCACGGTGCGCACATCAGCGGCGTTGAGCTTGTGCAGTTGCTTGTAGATAGCGGGCAGGTTGCCGCTCTTGGACACCAGTGTGCTGAACCACAGGACCTGACTGGCGCAGGCCTGACTTTCACGGATCATGCGTTTGACAAACGAGGCCTCGCCACCGGTGCACCAAAGCTCGTTGCTCTGTCCGCCGAAGTTCAGTTCCGGCAGTTTGCGCTGCGGGTCGAGCTGGCCAAGGTTTTTCCATTTGCGTCGGCTGCCACTGGCGGCTTCATCGGCGCTGGCGTGGAAGGGCGGGTTGCACAGGGTCAGGTCAAAGCGCTCATCCTCCTTCAGCAGCCCGGCAAAAATCTGCCCGCGCTGGGTTTGCAGGCGCAATTCGATGGCCTGCTGCAGCTGGTTATCGGTGACATTGGCCTGTGCGCAGTCCAGCGCGGTGGCGTCGATATCGGAGCCCAGAAAGTGCCAGCCGTAGTCGCTGTGACCGAGCAGCGGGTAGATACAGTTGGCGCCGGTGCCGATATCCAGCACCTTGATCGCCGGCCCGCGCGGGATCACGCCGGCGTTGTCCGCGGCCAGCAGATCAGCCAGACCATGCAGGTAGTCGGCGCGGCCCGGTATCGGCGGACACAGGTAGCCCTCGGTAATGTTCCAGTGGCTGATGCCGTACTGGCTCTTGAGCAGCGCACGGTTGAACACCCGCACAGCCGCCGGGTTGGCGAAGTCGATGCTGGGTTTGCCATGCGGATTGCTGATCTGGAAGGCGGCCAATTCAGGGCAGGCGGCGATCAGTTGCGGAAAGTCGTAGCGTCCCGGATGGCGGTTGCGCGGATGCAGGGGGCTCTTTTCTGCTGCGCTGGTCGCTACAGGCTGCTGGTTTTGCGGCGGGGGCTTGGGCATGGCGTCGCTTCCGGAGGTCAGGCGCGGGATTCTCCCATATTGCCCCTGCGTGCAGTGCATCTGTAGGGCGGTCCGGGCGGCGATCCGCAACACCAAAGGCTTGGCTGCCGCAGGCGTATTCATGGCCGGGAGAAATGCCGTTACATCTGCAGCCAGGCCATTGGCTTGTCTTTGGTGACTACTGGTCATAGGATGACCGCCGGTCACATTCTTGCCAAGTATTCCCATGCGCTTTCAAGATCAATCCTTTGCGCAGCGTGAGCGCAGCATCCTGGATGCTGCGCTGCACCTGTTTCAGCAGCAGCCCTGGGATCGCCTGACGATTGCCGAAGTGGCGGAGCATGCGCGTATCGGCAAAGGCACGGTGTACAAGCATTTCCCCAGCAAGGAAGCGCTGTATGCCCAGCTGGTGCTGGAGTTTTCCCGCAGCAACCTGCAGCAGATCCAACAGCAGGCGGCGTTGCTGGCCCCAACCGAGCGCTTGCGTGCGGTTATCCGTCAGGCCTTCAGCGAAATGCTCGCTGATCCGGTGATGACCCAGTTGTGGATGCACTGCGATCGACCGGATTTCCGTCAGCGCCTGACGCCAGAGATGCAGCAGGCGTTTGTTCAGCTCGATGAGTTGTACCAGCAGGTCTTCATCGGTCTGCTGGGCGATCTGTTGCACCCGCTGCAGTTGGCGGAGTCGCCCTTGAATGGTCTGTTGTGGGCGCTGGAAGCGAGCTTTCTCGGTGTCATGGCGCGCATCTCCAACGGCAGCTTTGCCTGTTGCGATGCCACCTTCGAGGTTGAGGACTACTTCGACCGGGTGGCCGATTTCATCATCGCCGGACTGCAAGGGCAGGCCGCGCAAATATCCCTTTCCACCTCTTCTGAAAAGGCCTGAGCATGTTCAGTCTGCTGCGCAAACGTCCCTGGATAATCGCTGTGGTGTTGAGCCTGCTGCTGGTGCTCTGGCTGGTCAGTGGCAATGTGTTGCATAGCCGGGAGGATGTCGACGCGGCGCAGCCCGCGCCGGCCAAAAGCCTGTCCCAGGTGGCTGTCAGCGTGCTGCAAGCCAAACCGGTGTCCAGTCAGCAGGTTTTGCAAGGGCAGCTGGAAGCCTGGCGCAAGGTCGAGCTGCGTGCGCAGGTCAGTGGCACGGTGCAGCAGCTGGATCAGGACAAGGGCGCGGTGGTCAGCGCCGGGCAATTGCTGCTGAGCCTGTCGCCGGAAAGTCGCCCGGAGCAGTTGAGCCGCGAGCAGGCCGAAGTCAAACAGCGCGAGGCAGCGGCCACCGCGGCACGCCGGCTGCGCAATGACAAGCTGATCTCCGCCAACGATTTGCTCAAGGTCGAGACCGAGCTGGCCAATGCGCGGGTGCGCTTGTCGTCAGCGCAGCAGGGCATGGATAACACACGCATCCGCGCGCCGTTTGCCGGGATTCTGGATGGCCGGCAGGTTGAGCTGGGGGATTATGTCCAGCCGGGACAGTCGTTGCTGACGCTGGTCGATATCGAGCAGCTCAAGGTCGGCGCGCAAGTGCCACAGCAGCAGGTCGCCAGCTTGAAGATCGGTCAGCCGGTACGGGTGGAGTTGCTGGATGGCACGCAATTGCAAGGCAAGGTGCACTTTATCGCGGCGGCGGCGGAGGAGGGTTCGCGCAGTTTCCGTGTTGAAGTCAGCGTGGCCAATCCGCAGCGCCTGCGGTTGGCCGGCGCCAGCGCCACAGTGCATATCGATACCGGTGAACGCATGGGGCATGCGCTGTCGCCGGCCTTGATCAGTCTGGACAAGGCCGGGCGCATGGGCGTCAAGTGGGTCGATGAGCAGCAGACGGTGGTGTTTACCCCGATTCAGCTGCTCAGCGTCAAGCGCGATCAGGCCTGGGTCAGCGGCTTGCCGGATCAGGTGGCGCTGATCACGCTGGGGCAGGGCTTTGTCGAGCCGGGTGAGCAGGTGCAAGTCATCGACGGAGCACATTGAGATGAAATCGCTGATTGCCGCTGCACTGGACCGCAGCAGTGCCACGCTGCTGATGCTGCTGTTTCTGCTGATTGGCGGGATTGCTGCCTATATCTCGATTCCCAAAGAGTCGGATCCGGATGTCAGCATTCCCTACATTTATGTGGCCATGCAGTTGGAAGGCATCAGCCCGGAAGATGCCGAGCGCCTGCTGGTCCGGCCGATGGAGCAGGAGCTGCGCAGCCTGGCGGGCGTGAAGGAAATGACCTCTACCGCCAGCGAGGGACGGGCCACGGTCACCCTGGAATTCGATGCCGGCTTTGACGCCAAGCAGGCGCTGGCCGATGTGCGCGAGAAGGTCGACAACGCCCGCAGCAAGTTGCCCGAAGAAGCCGAAGAGCCGGAGGTTCAGGAGATCAATATCTCACTGTTCCCGGTGCTGGCGATTGGTCTGGCCGGACCGGTTTCCGAGCAGGAACTGGTGTATGTGGCGCGGCGCCTGAAGGACAGTATCGAAGGCATCGGTGATGTGCTGGAAGTGGATATCGGTGGCGACCGCGAAGACCTGCTGGAAATCATTGTCGACCCGCAGGTACTGGACAGCTACGGCATCGACTACGCCGAACTGTTCAGTCTGGTCAGCAGCAACAACCGTCTGGTGGCGGCCGGTAGTCTGGATACCGGTGCCGGACGCATGAGCATCAAGGTGCCGGGAGTGATCGAAGACATCGAAGATGTCATGTCCCTGCCGATCAAGGTGCGCGGTAATAGCGTGGTGACCTTCGCCGATGTGGCGACCATCCGCCGTACCTTCAAGGACCCGGTCGGCTTTGCCCGGCTCGACGGTTATCCGGCGGTGGTGCTGGAAGTCTCCAAACGCAGCGGCGCCAACATTATTGAAACCATCGAGCAGATCAAGGCGCTGATGGAGCAGGCCAAGCCGCTGCTGCCCAAAGGCGTGCAGGTCAGCTATGTGATGGACGATTCAAAGGAAATCCGCGAGATGCTCTCGGATCTGATGAATAACGTCCTTACCGCCATCGTGCTGGTGCTGATCCTGATCATCGCCACCATGGGCGTGCGCCCGGCCTTGCTGGTGGGGCTGAGTATTCCCGGTTCATTCTTCACCGGCATCCTGCTGATCTGGATGCTGGGCTACACCATGAACATGGTGGTGCTGTTCAGCCTGATTCTGGTCTCGGGAATGTTGGTGGACGGCGCGATTGTGGTGTCCGAGCTGGCCGACCGCTACATGGGACAGGGCCAGAAGCCGCGAGAGGCCTGGGCCAATGCGGCGATGCGGATGGCCTGGCCGGTGATTTCCTCCACCGCCACCACCATCATGGTGTTTTTGCCGCTGTTGTTCTGGCCCGGCGTGGTCGGCGAGTTCATGTTCTATATCCCGGTAACGGTGATCCTCTGTCTGCTGGCGTCGCTGGCCATGGCGCTGGTGTTCATGCCGGTGCTGGGAGCGGTGACCGGGGGCAGTGGGCAGGCACCGGTCAGCCAGGCCACTGCCGGCGGCCTGGCCTTCCGGCGGCTGCTGGAAAAGCTGGTGGCGCGTCCGGGACTGACGCTGGCCGGCATGCTCGGTGTGATTGCCCTGATCTATCTGGCTTACGGCAGCTTCAATCACGGTGTCGAGTTTTTCCCGGATACGGAGCCTGACAGTGCGCAGGTGCTGGTGCATGCCCGGGGTGATCTGTCGGTGCACGAGAAGGATGCGCTGGTGCAGAAGGTTGAAGGCCGATTGTTGGGCATGACTGAAATCAAGGGTATCTATGCGCGCTCCATGGCCTTTCCGGAAGGGCGTCTGGGCGAGGATGTGATCGGCGTGCTGCAGTTCACTTTTATTGACTGGCACCAGCGGCGGCCCTGGTCGCTGATCGAGAAGGACATGCAGCAGCGCACGGAAAACCTGCCCGGCGTGCGGCTGGAGTTCCGCAAGGAAAGTTCGGGCCCGGGAGAAGGCAAGCCGTTCAACCTGAAAGTCAGCTCGCGCGATCCGGCGCAGGCGCAGCAGTGGGTGGCCAGTCTGCGTGAGACCATGGACGGGCTGGGTGGCTTCATTGATGTCGAGGATGACCGTGCACTGCCCGGGGTGGAGTGGCGGATGCAGGTCGACCGTGAGTCGGCGGCGCGCTTTGGAGCCGATGTGTTGAGCGTTGGCAATGCCGTGCAGATGGTCACCAATGGCCTCAAGTTGTCCACTTTCCGCCCGGAAGACGCCACCGATGAAGTGGATATCCGCGTGCGCTTGCCGGAAAACTGGCGTTCGCTGGATCAGTTTGGCCGGCTGACGCTGCGCTCGGCCCAGGGGCAGGTGCCGATGTCGAATTTCGTCAGTCTGCAGCCGGCGCCCAAGGTCGGCACGCTGCGCCGTGTTGATGGTCAGCGCACCATCACGGTTCAGGCGGAGATCGCTGAAGGTTACCGTCTGGATGAACGTCTCAAGGCTTTGATGACGGCAGTCGGTCAGCCCCCCGAGGGTATCGTGCTGCGGGTGGGCGGCGAAGAAGAGGATCAGCAGGAAGCCGCCAATTTCCTCATGCTGGCCTTTGCTGTCGCGGTGTTCGGCATGGCGATGATTCTGGTCATCCAGTTCAACAGCATTTACCAGACCTTGCTGGTGCTGTCGGCGATTGTGCTGTCCACTGCCGGCGTGCTGCTGGGGCTGCTGGTCAACAGTCAGTCGTTCGGGATCGTCATGGTCGGCATGGGCGTGATCGCGCTGGCCGGCATCGTGGTGAACAACAACATCATCCTGATCGATACCTACAACCATTTGCGCCAGCAGGGCCTGAGTCCGGCTCAGGCGGCGCTGGAGTCGAGTTGCCTGCGCTTGCGCCCGGTGCTGCTCACGGCGATCACCACGGTGCTGGGGCTGATGCCGATGGTGCTGGGGGTGAATGTCGATTTGCTCAGTGCCAGTCTGGGTGTGGGTGCGCCGTCAACCCAGTGGTGGACGCAGATGTCTAGTGCAATTGCCGGCGGGCTGACCTTCGCCACCGTGCTGACCCTGCTGGTCACCCCGTGCATGCTGGTGCTGGGGGCGCGCTTCGAGCCGGCGTTCAAGCCACTGGACAGTGCCGATGCCGAGCTGCTGGATATTCCCGATGAGTTCAATGCCGCGTTGCGCAAGAAACAGGCTGACCTTGCGAGTCGGACATGACCCTGATCAGTACGTCGCAACATCGTTACTGTGCTTCAATGAGCCGATATTGATGAGCTCTGTCGAGGGTCCCCGATGAGGCGGATTGCCGGTCTGCTGTTTGCCCTGATGCTGTCAGCTCAGGCGCTGGCCCAGCAGGGCACCGAGCTGAGGATCAGTGTCGGTGACTGGCCGCCGTTTCTGACCAGCGAATTGCGCCACAACGGGGTCATGGCGCACATGATCAGCGATATCCTGGCCGATGAAGGTTATCGCGTGACCTTTGTCTTCCTGCCCTGGGCCAGAGCCTATGCCGATGCCGCCGCCGGCAAGTTCGACGCCACGGCGATCTGGATGCGCAAGGCCGAGCGGGAAAAGGACTTCCTCTTCAGCGAGCCATTGCTCAATGAGCAGTTTGTGTTTTTTCACCTCAAGCAACAGCCGTTCAACTGGGAAACCTTCGCGGATCTGCAGGGCATGAAACTCGGTGGTGGGCTCGAATACAGCTATGGTCCCGAGTTCGATGCGTATCTGGCCAGCGGCCAACTGCAGATGGAGCGGGTACCAACCACCCGGCAAAACTTCGAAAAACTGCTGCGTCAGCGGGTGATGCTATACCCGGAGGAAATTCATGTCGGCTACGCCACGTTGCGCCGTCACTTCAAGGCCGAGGACGTGGAAAAAATCACCCATGCGCAGAAGCCGCTGCTGAACAACCTCAGTTATCTGATGCTGCCCAGGCAGCTGGCCGGAAGTCAGGCACTGGTGGAGCGTTTCAACCAGCGCCTGCAGCTGTATCGGGACAGCGGTCGTTACGCGCGCTACTTTGATGATTTGCGCGCCGGCAAGTACGACTTGCCTGAGTCTGCAAAAACCGTCAACTGACGGTGCGTTCACAGCACAAACGGCAACACCCACCAGCTGCGCTTCTTGTAGGCCGCCCACTCCGGGTAGCGTGACATGCTGGCTTCCTTCATCACCATGTTCACGGCGAACAACCCCAGCCAGACCCAGGCCAGCACCACAAACGGCAGCCAGTGCCAGACCATCAGGGCGAAACTGCCGTAGATCATCATTTCCCCCAGGTAGTTGGGGTGGCGGATGTAGCGGTGCACACCGTCAGTGATCAGGCCGCGCTTGACCTTGAGGGTGTAATACTTCTGCGCATCGGCGGCGATCATCAGCACCATGCCGAAGGTGCACAGACTGATGCACAGGCAGTACCAGACGTAATCGGGCAGCGGGTAGTCCGGTTGCGCGGTGCCGGAAATCAGCAGCCAGCCGAAGGCCCAGTACCAGCCCAGCACACCGGCAAAGGCATTGATGCCGCCCAGCAGGGTGATGCGGGTTTGCCAGTTCGGGTCCGGAAAGGCCATGTCCTTGAGCAGCCAGACCAGCCCGTAAGTGCCGTGCAGGGCCAGATAGATCCAGGCGCCGGTGCTGTGGTTGTCATACAGCCAGATCAGCCAGCCGAGAAAGAAAAACGTGCCGCACTTCTGGAAATTGATCACCCAGGAGAATTTCCATGGCCGCGGGCCGCCACCGATATCCTGGGTCAACCAGTTGGTGAAGTGGCGCATGCGTTGGGCCCAGGCGGGAGCAGGGGTGGCGGTCATGTTTGGCAGATCCTCTTGGCAATGGCTGAGTAGGGGAACGTCTTCAGGGGTAATCCAGCACCTGACGCAGGCGCGGCAGGTGCTGCTCGATCCATTGGCGATCAATTGCGCCCCAGTCGCGGATGCAATAGTGCCCGGCATTGTTGCGCTCGCCCGGCTGTTGCTCGAACACACAGTCGATATCCAGTTCAGCCAGCGCACTCAAGGTGTCCTGCGCTGTACGGCGTGGCATGCCGGTAACCGCCATCAGCGCCGCCACCGTGGTCGCCTGACCGCTGTCGATCAGCCAGGCCACGTAGAGGCGGCGATAGAAGCTGCTGCGGGTTTTGCTGATCGGCGCGTGCATGCCTTAAAACTGCGCCAGAGCGAAATAGGTGCCAGCCCCGGCCAGATAGCCAAGCAGGGCCAGAGCGCTGATTTTTTTCAGGTACCAGATGAAGTCGATCTTCTCCATGCCCATCGCCGCTACCCCGGCAGCCGAGCCGATGATCAGGCAGCTGCCACCGGTGCCTGCGCAATAGGCCAACAGTTCCCAGAAGGCACCGTCCTGCACGAACTGGCTCAACCAGGCGTCATAGCCCGAGGCACTCAGGGCTTCGGGACTGATCAGCGGGTACATCTTCATGGCGCCGGCCACCAGCGGCACGTTGTCCACCACCGAGGACAGCAGGCCGATGGCAATGTTGATGGCAAACACGTTGCCCAGACTTTCCTTCAGGGCGGTAGCCACCTGAGTCAGATGGCCCGCAGTCGCCAGACTGGAAACGGCCAGCAGGATGCCGAGAAAGAACAACACGCTGGTGGTATCGATCTTGCGCAATACACCGACCACCGACAGCGGGTGCTTGTCTTCTTCGTGTTTGCTGCGGTGCATGATTTCGGTGACCACCCACAGTACGCCCAGCCCAAACAGGATGCCCATATAGGGTGGCAAGTGAGTGACGGTCTTGAACACCGGTACAAACAGCAGGG
>DATMWH010000069.1:0-2495 GCA_035562615.1 Pseudomonas sp.
GCGGTCTGCGTCAGCGCGCGGACCAGACCGGAGGCGCTGATGCCGCCGAGCATGACGGTAAGCTGAAGGAAATCACGACGCTGCATGGATCACTCCGGTAGATCTGGCATGATGCAGTTGAACTGTTGTTATTGATCCGGCCCATTAATGTCTTGTTTTGGTAGGTTGGGTTAGGCCGACGGCCGTAACCCAACAAACGGTGGCGAGACGGGCAAGGGCGATACCTTTGGCATCGATGGTGGGTTACGCCGTTAGCGGCTAACCCACCCTACAACCACCGGCTGAAAGTTCATGCTTCAACGCGGCGGATCAATTATTTTGATACGCCTTGATACTAGCCACTTCGCCCGCCACCAAACTACCCACGCGTGGACAATTGATGACTCTAACCGTCGCCCGTTTTCTGGCCCCCCTGCCCGCCGCCAGCCAGAGAGCCATCATGGCGCTGGCCGAGCCCTGGCAAGCCGCGCCCGGCGACTGCATCTTCCGCCATCGGGGACCGGTGCCGGCACTCTGGCTGATTGAAAAGGGCCAGATCCGCTTTCAGTTTGATACCCCAGAAGGCCGTACGATCGTCACCGGGCTTGCCGATGCCGGCCACTGCTTTGGCGATGTGGAAATCACTGAGGGCTTTCCTGCGCTGTCCGATGCACTGGCGATCAGCGCCTGCCAGGGCTGGCGGCTGCCACGCGCGGCGGTACTGCAGGCGCTGGATGAGGTCCCCGGCTTCGCCCGGTTGCTGGTCACCGGTCTGGCGCGCAGCCTGCGTCTGCGCCACCACTTGCATCTGCATACCTTGCTGCAACCGGCCGATCAGCGTCTGGCACTGGCGCTGCTGAATCTGGCCCAGCCCTGCGCTGCCGATCCGGCAAAACTGCTGGTGCCGGTGACCCAGGATGCCCTGACCGAATACACCGGCACCAGCCGTCAGTTTGTCAGCAAGCACATCAGCCTGTGGGCCGAACGCGGCTGGATCGCCACCGGCTACCGCAGCCTGGAAATCCTCAAGCCGCAGCGCCTGCGCGAACTACTCGATGCCTCTACCGACCCGATCCTGCTGGCGATGATGGCCAATCGCTGATACCACCGACCATTACCCCGCACACAGCGAAGCCCAACGCAAGCCCTGCGCAGCCCATGTTGGGCTTCGGCGCTGCGCGCCTCAACCCAACCTACAAACAGGCGAACACCCAAATCACGTAGGTTGCGGTTGAGCGCAGCGAAGCCCAACACGACGAACTCCCGAGCCTGCGCAAAAGCTGCAGTTGGGCTTCACCGCTGCGCGGTTCAACCCAACCTACAAACAACAGCTTTCAGCTTTCAACCGCTGCCCACTGCTTGCCCAGACGCTTGTCCGACACCGCCATCTTGGTCCCCAGCTGCTGGGCGAACAGCGATACCCGGTACTCTTCGAGCATCCAGCGGTACAGCTGCAGCTGCGCATCGCGTTTGCCCTCCTGGCCGTGCTTGGCCAGACGGCTGCGGTACTGCTCCCAGCAGGCCGTCAGTTCTGCGCTCCAGACGCGGTCGCGTTGCAGCTGGCTGGCGATTTTTTCAAAGCGTTGTTCGATGGCCTTGAGGTAGCGCGGCAATTCCTTCAGCCAGTCGGCCGGGGTTTCGCGGACAAAGCCCGGGTAGACCAGATTGGTCAGCTGCTGCTTGATGTCGTTGAGGGCCACCGCCTGGGCCAGATCGATCTTGCCCTTGAAGCGTTTCTGCAGGCCGTGCCAGTGCTTGAGAATCTCCAGCGTCAGCCTGGCCAGACGTTCGGCCTGTTCGTTCCAGCCACCGCGCTTTTTCTCGGCCAGCGCCGCCAGCCCGGCACCATCGCGCGGCAGACTGACTTCGCCTTCGAGGATGCAGCTGTCCAGACTGGCCAGCAGGATGTCTTCGACCAGCGCCTCGACCCGCCCCAGATCCCGGTAGAGCAGGCCCAGCTCGGTCAGCCCGGGCAACTTGCTGCGCAGGAACTTCGCCGGCTCGGCCAGTTGCTGCAGCAACAAACGCTGCAGGGCGCGGCGGTGCTGATAGTCGGCTTCGGCCTGAGTCGAGAAACGCCCTTCCTTGACCACACCGCCGTCTTCCACCAGCGCCGGGAAGACGGTCATCGACAGCCCGGCAATCTGTTGCCGGGTGCTGGCCGCGACCTCGGCAAACACTTTCGCCTCCACCGGTTGTTGTCGCTTGTGCGACGAAGGAATAGCCAGTGCTGCCTGACTGGCCTCAACGAAGCGGGATGTCACTTCAGCCAGAACACGGCCCTCACCGAGGACTTTGCCGCTGGCGTCGACCACTTCGATATTCATCTGCAGATGCTTTTCCAGTGCGGCGGCAGACTCCGCCCAGGCCTCTTGCGGCACCCGCGCGCCGGTCATGCGCAACAGTTCGCGGCCCAGCGCCTCGAACAGGCTGCCTTGGGCGAACGTCAGCTTGGCCAGGGCGGCGCCGACAAAATCCGGCACCGGGACAAAGTTCTTGCGCAAGGCCTTGGGCAA
>DATMWH010000070.1:0-7937 GCA_035562615.1 Pseudomonas sp.
ACACATGGCCTTCGCCACCCAGTGCCGGCACCTTGAGGCCGACCAGCATCAGGCTGGCCAGACCGAACAGCCCCAGACCGATGACCTGCACCGCCGTCCAGCCGCCCTCGACCCGCGCCGCCGCCAGCAGCAAAGGCGCCAAACCAAAACCGAGCATCACCAGCAGGTTGAACAGTACCGCCAACCTGGCCTGTTTTTCCCCGGCCATGCGCCCGAGCAGCGCCATGCGCGCCGGGGCCAGCAGCGACCAGCCGATGCCGGTGGCGGTAGCGCCCAGCAGATACAGTTCAACGCCGTAGACCTCGGCCCGACTCGCCGCAGCCAGCAACAGCAGTGCGACGAAAAAGGCCCCGTGGGCGATCTGCGCGATGCGCTGCGGCGAGTACTGATCGCACCAGGCGCCGGCCGGCCAGCCGAGCAACAGCGGCACCCCAAAGCACAGGGCAAAGCCGGCACCGGCCAGCGCATCGCGCTGCCAGACATCCTGGGCAAACAGGATCACCGAATAGTTGGTCAGGTGACCGGCCAGAAAACCCGCCAGACAGGAGATGAAGAAGCGGGTCAGTTCGGCACGGCTGTAGGTCTGGGCAGGCAAGGGCTTCTCCGTGAATGAGGACAGCGCAGGAGTCACGTGTAGGGTGGGTAACGGCGTAGCCTTACCCACCTTGCTCTGGTGGATAAGTCGCAAGCGACGTTATCCACCCTACAAATCTGCTGCCGGTCGGTGGGTTACGGCCTTCGGCCTAACCCACCCTACGGCGGTGAATCAATGACCCGGCGTCAGCTTGATCAGCGTCGGCTGACCGTCTTCGATCTGCCAGCTGGGGAAAGAGCTGTTGCTGGTGTAGACGCTGCCATCTTCGGCAATCTCGATGTCGCGGGTGAAGGTCACCCGGCGCGGCATCGGGAAGGTGTCCCACTTCCCGGAGGCGATATCCAGCCGCAACAGGGTGTCGGAGGATGTGCCGGTGACCCACACCTGCTGACGCACGCGATCGACATTCAACGCATAAGGCGTTTCCACATTGTTCAGCGCAGTGGGCATCGGGTAATCCTTGAAGCTGCCATCGGCCGGCGAATAGCGCACGATCTTGGCTTCCGGGAAGGCGGTGATCCACAGATCGCCAACCGCATCCACCCGCATCCGGCGCGGCGCCTGGAACGGTGTGTCGATAACTTTCACACTGTCGTCGGCCGGGTCAATCACGCCGATCGAATCGGCATGCAGACGGGCAAACCAGACCTTGCCATCCGGGGCAACGTCGATGCCATAAGGCATCGGCATCCCGGTGACGCGCTGGTCGATCGGCAGCCAGTGCATCGGCAGGCCCCAGTTCATCAGCTTGCGCACCACATTGCTCAGCGCCAGGCTGATTTTTTCGCCGGTGTCGCGCGCCGGCAGGGTGTACAGGCGGAAATCGCCGCTCTGGCGATCCAGCCGTGCGACCTGATTGGACAGCGCCAGGGTGAACCAGACGTTGTCATCCTTGTCGATGCGCACGGTATGCGGGTACAGGCCCTCGTCGAAGCGGTGCACGGTGAACTGCTTGCTCACCGGGTCGAACTCGAACAGGCGGCGCTGCAAGGATGGCGTAATAAAGATATGCCCATCCCTGGCGGACTCTGCAAAGGAGTGGATGCCGGCGGTGGTTTCCAGTTTCGGAAAGGTCTTCAGACGACCGCTGAACATCCCGCCGATCTCGTCGTCCGGATCCACGGGGGTCTTGTAGACCACGGTCTGGCCGGTTTTCGGGTCGATTTCCCACAGGCGATCCTGCAGGTTGTCACCAATGTAAATCTTGCCGCTGCTGTGCAGCAGCAGGTCATGCATCTGCGAGAACGGGTCGCCGATCGGCCATTCGGTGATCTGCGAACCCGCCAGCTGATCCTCCCAGGGTTTGGCCCGATGGACCTTTTCCGGGTGATTGCGCAGATCGGTGTAACCCTTGTTGAAGGTCTCAATCAGCTTCTGCTGCATCTCGCTGGAAGGTCGCGCGCCATAGCCGATCATGCGCTGCATGACCTGCTCCCACTCCTCGATACTGCGCTCGCGGCGCATGTAGAAACTGCCCTGCTGGTGGCAGAAACCGCACTGCTCCAGCGCGGTCTTGCGCAACGCATCGTCACCGGCAAAATCCAGCGCGGCAAACCAGGCATTCGCCGGTTGCTGGGCGGCGAGGGCGGCCACATCGGTTTCCGCCTCCAGCTTCAGCTCAAGGCGGGCATCGCTGGCCACGCCAACCTGATGCAAGTCCTTGTAGCCGGGGATGCGCACCCGCAGGTTCAGCGAACCCTGCTCCGGATAGCTGATGTTCAACTGGCCATCAGGGCCGGCAAAGCCGGTGATTTCCGGGCTGATACGCTGCTCGGTGCCCTCGCGCGGGTAGCCGTTGTCATCCCCGGCCGCACGCAACGGGCGCTCGGCCTTGAGCGTCACCATGGCCAGCGCCAGCGGTTTGCCATCCGTACTGGTGATGGTCAGATCCAGCGCACTGGCCGGCGCGGCTATGGCCAGCAAGGCCAGTGATAAAAGGCACTTACGCATGGCTGACTCCCTGGGCATCGAGAAAGGCAATAAAGGCTTCACGGCTGGTGTAACGCGGGGTGTAGCCGAATTCTTCCTTGAGGCGACGATTGGCCAGCACTGGGCGGTAGCGCAGGAAATCCAGCTGCTCCGGCCCGTACTGGGTCAGGCCCAGCGGCTTGAGCAGGCGCAGGGCGAACTGCACCAGACCTGCCGGCAGCGGACGGTAGGGCTTCTGCAACACCCCGGCGATCTCGCGCAGGCTCAGCGCACCGTCACCGGCCAGATTGAAGATGCCGGAACAGCCTTTCTCCAGACCCTTGATGATGATGCTGACCACGTCCTGATCCCAGATGAACACAAAGCGGCTGTCGCTGCCGCTGATGCCCATCACGGCCTTCTTCTTGAACATGTCGGTGATCTGGTTATTCACGTGCCGGCCCAGGATGGTGCCCGGCCGCAGGATCAACTGGCGCAGTTCCGGGTGTTTGACGCGGGCCTGGGCGAGCATCTCCTCGACTTCGCGCTTGTGCTTGGCGTAGGCAAATTTGGAATGCCCGCGCAGCGGATCATGCTCGTCGATCCACTCGGCGTTTTCCGGGTAATAACCGTAGGCCGCACCGGAGCTGGTGACGATCAGCTGCCGCACGCCATGCTCGACCGCCGCTTGCAGAATGCTGCGGGTGCCTTCCACATCAATGGTGTGCAACACGTCTTCGCCCATGCCCGGCGGCGGTGTGACCACCGAAGCCAGATGCACGATGGCATCCGGCTGGTGCTGGGCAACGGCGGCCAGTACCGCTTCACGCTTGCCGATGTCGAGCAGCGCGGCTTCGACATTCGGACGCAAGGCTTGCGGATTGAGCGGACGGATATCGCTGGCGATCAGCGTCCACTCGGGATGCTGGACGGCCAGCGCCTCCAGCAGCTGACTGCCAATAAAGCCGGCAGCGCCGGTGATCAGAACCTTCATGCCAGATGCTCCTTGTGGGGATGGGGCACACGACGGCGCCAGATTAAAACCAGTAACAGACCGGAAACGATGTGCCAGGTCCCCCACAGCGCCGCAATCAGCGCCATGTCCGGCTGTGCACCGAACTGGGTGAGAATCAGGCCCAGCGCCAGCCCGGAGTTCTGCATGCCGACCTCGATGGTCAGGGCGCGGCGATCCACTTCGGGCACACCGGCCAGCTTCGCCGCGCCCCAGCCGAGGGCCAAAGCCGCGGCGTTCTGCGCGATCACCAGCAGGAACACCAGGCCAATGCTTTCAACCAGCATCTGCCAGTTGGTGTAGATGGCGATGCCGAGGAACAGGCCGAAAGCACTCATCGACAGGCGCTTGAACAACGGCAGGATCGTGTGGGTAAAGCGCGGAAACAGGTTGCCCACCAGCATGCCCGACAACAGCGGCAGCACCAGCATCAGCACCAGCCCCATGACAATCCCGCCGGAATCGACGTTCAGGGCGCCCATCTCGCCCTTGAGGAACGCGGCGGTCTGCGGGTTGAGGCTGGAGATCAGGGCGAAATTCAGCGGCAGGGTGATGATCGCCAGCAGGCTCGAGACGCTGGTGACGCTGACCGACAGCGCCGTATTGCCGCGCGCCAGATGCGTGATGATGTTCGACATGTTGCCACCCGGGCAGCAGGCGACCAGCATCATGCCCAGCGCCAGCCCCGGTCTGATATCCAGCACCAGAGTCGCCAGCAGGGTCAGCCAGGGCAGCAGCAGGCACTGACAGACCAGACCGATCATCACCGAAACCGGGCGCTTGAGAACGAACAGGAAGTGCGCCAGTTTCAGCTCCAGCGCCACACCGAACATCATGGAAGCAAGCACCAGACCCAGAACAATCTGCTGGCTTTCGTCGTAATTCATGGGTTGTTCTCAAGGGGAAATGTCACTTGCACACAGCGTAGTCGTGATCGACAAGCCCGGCAGTGGCAAGCCCGGCCAAAACGCATGGCCATTCATGCCAAAAGGCTCAGTGCTTACCCGTCGCGTGTAGGTGCCCTGCATCCGCTGATGGAAAACAGGTTTCCGGCGCCGTTAGTCGCAGCCGGCCAATCCATCCTTCTCAGCTGGGCGGCCGACCAGTATCCTGCGCACCCCTTACAGACCAGCCCATCCCATGCTGCGCAAAATCCAGTCGCTGACCACCCATCGTCAGGCCGTATGGCTGAAACAACAGCTGCTGGCGCTGATCGCACTCACCCAACGCTACCCCTGGGTCATTGCGCTGTATGGCTTCGTCTCCGGGCTGGCGAGCTTCATTCTGGTCGACCGGCAAGACCAGCTGGCCTCGCTGATCGCCATCCTGATGCTGGCCAGCTGGTTGTTTCTGGTACTGGAGAGCGCCTTCAACCAGCGTCTGGCGCGCTGGTTCGGGATCGAACTGCCGGCCTGGCTGGCGCGCTTTGTCACACAGATGATTCACCAGCAAAGCCTGTTCTTCGTGCTGCCGTTCTTTGCCATGAGCACCACCTGGAACAGCGGACAGCTGCTGTTCACCAGCCTGCTGGGCGCGGCGGCACTGGTGTCGATCATCGACCCGCTGTATTACGACTGGCTCGCGCCCCGCCGCTGGCTGTATCTGGCATATCACAGCCTGACGCTGTTCGCGGTGATGCTGACCGCGATGCCGATCATCCTGCACCTGACCACACCCCAGAGTTACCAGCTGGCGCTGCTGCTGACCGTGCTGCTGTCTTTTCCCACGCTGGCCGCCAGCCTGCAGTTCCGCCGCCGCTGGCGCTGGCTGGCCTTGCCCCTGCTGACCGCCGGATTGCTCGGCGCCGGCTGGCTGGCGCGGCCGTGGGTTCCGCCGGCCACGCTGCGGCTGAATCAGGTGGCGATCAGCCTGGACGTGAATGACCAGACCCGCGCACCCAGCCAGTCCCTGCAGCAGCTGAGCGCGACTCAACTGCGCAGTCAGGGCCTCTATGCGTTCACCGCCATCAATGCACCGCGCGGGCTGGCCGAGCGGATTTACCACGTGTGGAAGCGTGACGGCGAAGAGGTCGACCGCATTGCACTGAATATCCAGGGCGGCACTCAAAGTGGCTACCGCGCCTGGAGTCACAAGCAGAACTTCCCGCAGGAGGTTGTCGGCCGCTGGTCAGTCGAAGTGGTGACGGATGCCGGACAGCTGATCGGCGTGCTGCGCTTTGCCGTCAGCCCATGATCTGCGTCAATTGATCGCATAACCAAGGGTTTGATGAAACGGCGGCGCTGGTAGACTGCGCCAATGAAACTGGCCCGCACCCCGCGTATCACCACCGCCCTGATGCTCTACAGCCTTGTGCTGCTGAGCACCTTTGCCTGCGCCCTGGGACACGGGCAGAGCAGCGGATTGTGGCTCAGCGGGGTCGGTGAGCTGACCTGCAGCAGCAGTGAAAACGGCAGCCCGCAAGCACCCGCACTCCCATCAACCGCCAGCAGTTTCGATTGCCCGCTGTGCTCCGGCAGCAGCCTGGCACCCATGGCCGCACAGGGCTGGGCGCTGGACCTGCCGCAATGGCTGCCCAGCGCCCACCATCCGCTCAGCCAATACCCGCTGCCGCGACAGGCAGCCGAATGGCCCACAGCAGCCCCCCGCGCACCGCCCGCACATTCCTGATTCATCCCTGTCCGACGCCCATCTGCACGCCGCATCCCAGTAGCGCAGCGCAGGCGTTGCCCTGTTGTGTCTCAAGGAATCTGCCCAATGAAGAAAATGCACCACCGCAGCCGCTTGCGCCTGCACCCGCTGACACTGGCCCTCGGCCTGCTGCCACTGAGCAACCATTCGCTGGCTGAAGAAGTCCAGCTCGATCCGATCGAAGTCGGCGCCACTGCCGAGCAACCGCCGCGCAACGGCGCCAACCTCGTCAGCACCCAGACCATCGACAGCCTGCGTCCGGCCAGCAGCGACACTGCCAGCCTGCTGCGCAATGAACCGGGGGTCAGCCTCGGCGGTGCCGGCGGCTTTTCCAGTCTGCCGGCCATTCGCGGACTGGGCGATGACCGCCTGCGCATCAAGGTCGACGGCATGGACCTGATTGCTGCCTGCCCCAACCACATGAACCCGGCACTCTCCTATATTGATCCGAGCCGGGTCGGCAGCCTGACGGTATTTGCCGGCATTACCCCGGTCAGCGTCGGCGGTGACAGCATTGGCGGCACCATCATTGCCGAAAGCCTCGAACCGGAATTTGCCGCACCCGGTACAGACAGCCTTAACCAGGGGCAGGTCGGCGGCTTCTACCGCAGCAACAACAATGCCCGCGGCGGCAATTTCTCAGCCAGCCACGCCCAGGAGAATTTCCGCATCGGCTACGACGGCAGCTACAGCAAGGCCGACAACTACACAGCCGGCGGCGATTTCAAGACCAGCAAGGTTACCGGCCGAGCCGGCCACACCCTGCCGCTGGATGAAGTGGGCTCCAGCGCTTACGAAAACATCAACCAGACCCTCAGCCTGGCCGTACAGAACGCTGACCACATGGCCGAACTCAAGGGCGGCGAGCAGCAGGTGCCCGAGGAGCTGTTCCCCAATCAGCGCATGGACATGACCGACAATACGCAGAAATGGGTCAACCTGCGCACCCGCAGCCACTTCAACTGGGGCGAGCTGGAAGCTGGTCTGTACCACGAGAAAGTCGACCACTCGATGGACTTCGGGCCGGACAAGCGCTTCTGGTACGGCATGGCTTCCGGAGGGCCCAACGGCATCAATGGCAGCGGCAATGGCCAGCCCTGCTCGCCGATCGGCCCCATGTGCGCCGCCGGCATGCCGATGGACAGCGAAGGCAAGACCACCGGTGCCAGCCTCAAAGCCAGTATCGACCTGTCACCGATGGATGTATTGCGCGTGGGCAGCGAATACCAGCGCTACCGCCTCAATGATTACTGGGACCCGTCCGGCGCCATGATGTGGCCAGGCACCTTCGACAACATCAATGACGGCGAGCGTGATCGTGCGGCGCTGTTCAGCGAGTGGGAATCGCAGGTCGCACCTGACTGGCTGACCTTGCTGGGCGTGCGCTACGAGAATGTCCGCATGGATACCGGAGAGGTTCAGGGCTACGGCAACATGATGGGTAACCAGATCACCGAAGCCGCCGCCTTCAACGCCCGCGACCGCAGCCAGACTGACCATAACTGGGACGCCACGGCGCTGGCCGCCTGGACCGTCGACAATAACCTGAATGTCGAATTCGGCTTCGCGCGCAAGGTGCGCTCGCCCAACCTCTACGAGCGCTACACCTGGTCCAGCTGGGACATGGCCGCGGTGATGAACAACTTTGCCGGTGACGGTAACGGCTATGTCGGCGACATCGACCTCAACCCGGAAACCGCCTACACGGCCTCCACCCGCTTCGACCTGCACAGCCTCGATGGCCGCCAGCAACTCGAAATCACCCCGTTCTAT
>DATMWH010000071.1:0-3779 GCA_035562615.1 Pseudomonas sp.
AGTCGTCAAATTGGACAAGGTTGAACCCGGAAAGCTCTGGCTCTCGGGCATCGACCTGCTCGACGGCACGCCGGTGCTGGATATCAAACCCTATGTCCCTTATGCCGACAGCGTGAGCAACGCCCGCAACAGTATTGCCGAAGCCGCGCCGGCCACGATCGGCGTGGATTGGCAGCCTTCAGCACTGGCGCAGGCGCACGAACATGCCCTGCGCTTGAATGAGCCCGTGGTGGAGCTGATTGAACAATGCCTGGCGCAAGACCCGCGCCCGGCCTATCAAGTACCGCAAAGCACACGCCGTTATGGCTGTCGCCTGTGGGATCTGGACGTACGCTGGCACTACCCCTCGCCTGAGTGCATCTGCGTGCTGGAAGTCACTCGCGACGCCTAGTACACCTATACAATGCGCCCCCCCCGGATCACCACCACACACCACCATGACACCCGCCGCCATTGTTACCTTGCAGCAACATCTGCAGAGCGCGCTGCAGTCACCTCCTGCGGAGGCTCGCCGGCTGCTCCACGGCCGCGGCAAATGCTGGGCAGAGCTGGAGCAGATCACCGTCGACTGGCTAGAGGACATTCTGCTGGTCACCCTGTTCCGCGAGCCACCAGCGGCTGAGCTCGAGTTGCTCATAAGCATGCTGCGCAGCCTGAATTATCCGGTACTGCTGCAATACCGCTATCAGCAGGATTGCCCGGCGCACTGGCTCAGTGGTGAAGCGCACAGACACTGGCAGGTCAGCGAGAACGGTCTGCGCTATCAGCTGGATCTGGGTAATCGACAGAACAGCGGGCTGTTTCTGGACATGCGCAATGGCCGCCAATGGGTGCAACAGCACGCCACAGGAAAATCGGTACTGAACCTGTTTGCCTACACCTGCGGTTTTTCCGTGGCGGCCATAGCTGGCGGTGCCAGGCAGGTGGTGAATCTGGACATGGCCAGCGCCGCCCTGAGCCGTGGCCGCGACAACCACCGGCTGAACGGCCATGACCTGAGCCGGGTCCGTTTTCTCGCCCACGACCTGTTCAAGTCCTGGGGCAAAGTCGGTCGATTGGGTCCCTACGACCTGATCATCATTGATCCGCCGACCTTTCAGAAAGGCAGCTTTGTCCTGACCACCGATTACCGGAAGATCCTGCGCCGCCTGCCGTCATTACTCACCGACGGTGGTCAGGTACTGGCCTGCTGCAATGATCCGGAGATCGACGCCAGTTTCCTGCTTGAGGAAATGGCCCAGGAAGCGCCTGAGCTGCGCTTCATCGAAAGACTGCGCAACCCCGAGGAGTTTGCCGAGGCCACTGCGGGCGGAGGATTGAAGGCGCTGGTGTTCGCCCTTCCGCCCGGGGCTGAGTGAAGCGCTACTTCTCGACGAAGGCGCGCTCGATCAGGTAATCGCCCGGCTCACCCATGCGCGGGGAAATCTTCAGGCCGAAGCTGTCCAGCACCGCGCTGGTTTCATCGAGCATGCTCGGGCTGCCACAGATCATGGCACGGTCGTCCTGCGGATTGATCGGCGGCAAACCGATATCGCGGAACAGCTTGCCGGTGCGCATCAGATCGGTCAGGCGCCCCTGATTCTCGAACTCCTCACGGGTCACCGTGGGGTAATAGATCAGCTTCTGCTGCAAGGCCTCACCGAAGAATTCATTCTTGGGCAAATGCTCGGTAATGAATTCACGGTAGGCCACTTCGTTCACATAGCGCACGCCGTGCACGAGGATGACTTTTTCGTAACGCTCGTAAGTTTCCGGGTCCTGAATCACGCTCATGAACGGCGCCAGACCGGTGCCAGTGCTGAGCAGATAGAGGTGCTTGCCGGGCAGCAGATCATCCAGCACCAGCGTGCCGGTTGGCTTCTTGCTGATGACAATCTCATCGCCTTCCTTGAGATGCTGCAACTGCGAGGTCAACGGGCCGTTCTGCACCTTGATGCTGAAAAACTCCAGATGCTCCTCGTAGTTCGGGCTGGCAATCGAGTAGGCACGCATCAGCGGCCGGCCATTGGGCTGTTGCAGGCCGATCATCACGAACTGGCCGTTCTCGAAACGCAGACCCGGATCACGGGTGCATTTGAAACTGAACAGGGTGTCGTTCCAGTGATGAACACTCAGTACGCGCTCGATATTCATATTGCTCATTGCACACTTCCTTGGGGCTGCAGCCTTGAATGAACGCGATTTTAGGTGCACGCTTGATATCTGTTAAGTGAATAATAAAGATATAGTTTATAGGTTATATAGATATGCGATTTACCCTCAGACAGCTTCAGGTCTTTGTGGCGGTGGCCATGCAAGGCAATGTTTCCAAGGCGGCCGAGTCCTTGTCGCTCTCGCAGTCGGCGGCCAGCACCTCACTGTCCGAACTGGAGCGACAGTCCAGCTGCCAGCTGTTCGACCGCGCCGGCAAACGCCTGCTGCTCAACGCCCTCGGCCAGCAACTGCTGCCGCAGGCCTTGGCGCTGCTCGATCAGGCCAGGGAAATCGAAGCCTTGTTCAATGGCCGAAGCGGCTTCGGTTCACTGGCCGTTGGCGCGACGCTGACCGTCGGCAACTACCTGGCTACCCTGCTGATCGGCAGCTTCATGCAGCGCCATCCGGAATGTCAGGTCAGCCTGCACGTGCAAAACACCTCGAACATGGTGCAGCAGATTGCCCATTACGAACTGGATCTGGGCCTGATCGAAGGCGATTGCCAGCACCCCGAGATCGAAGTGCAGCCATGGGTGGAGGATGAACTGGTGGTGTTCTGCGCCCCTGAGCATCCGCTCGCGGTGCGCGGCGAAGCCACTCTCGACGAACTCTGTCAGCAGGCCTGGATCCTGCGTGAAAAAGGCTCAGGCACGCGCCTGACCTTCGACCAGGCCATGCGCCATCACCCGATGCCGCTGAACATCCGGCTGGAGCTGGAGCATACCGAAGCCATCAAGCGCGCGGTGGAGTCCGGCCTGGGCATCAGCTGCATTTCGCGGCTGGCGCTGCGCGACGCGATTCGCCGCGGCAGTCTGGTCGCGGTGGAAACCCCGGAACTGGATCTGGTGCGGCAATTCAATTTCATCTGGCACAAGCAGAAGTACCAGACGGCTGCGATGTCGGAGTTTCTCGAACTGTGCCGTGAGTTGACCAGAGGTGTATCGCGCAGCGACCAGATTGTTCTGCCAACCCTGGGCTGAGTGGGGTTCAAGGTGCTTTTCTGGGAAGTCGGGAATCAAGGACGGATAGGCAATCCGGTGCTGAGGTTTGGTAATTTGCCGAGCTGATTATCGTGTTCTCTGACACATCCATTCCGCCCTGCTGGGCGGGTCACTTTTGCCAGTCGCGCCTTGCCCGGCCGGGACAAAAGTAACCAAAACCGCTTGCCCCACGATTCGGGTCTTAGCTTTGCGAAGACTACCCTCGCTCCGGTGCTGCTACGCAGGCTCGCTGTGAAGGGCCATCCATGGTCCATCGGAGCTTTCTCGGCGTCCTGCCTCGAAACCTGCTGCGCAACACCTACGCTCGGCCTCCTCAACGGGGCGTTTGGTTGCCACCGAATCTTCAGTGTCGGCACGGACCAACAGACCCGTCAGGAGGGTGAGCGGAATCGGTGTGAAACGAAGCGTAGCGAAGTAACAGCCGCAGGCTGGCCCGAAGGGCGAGCGAAGCGAGTCAAGGGGTTGAGCGGCATGGATGCCGCGAAAGCTGCGATGGGCCAGGGACGGTCCTTCGCAGCGGCCCCCTGGAGCACCGATGGAGCGAACGAACCCCAAGTGCGAAGCGCTTGGGGCCGAATGTCGGGG
>DATMWH010000072.1:0-2259 GCA_035562615.1 Pseudomonas sp.
CGGGCGCCTGCAACGGCGCTGGAAGACACGGAGGACATGGGGCAGGGCTTCTCGCGGGAGTTATTCTTGGATGGCCGGCACGATAGCAAACTGCCACGGTCGCTTGCTATGCACGTGCTCGATATACTGCACACCGCCCAGCAATCACAATAACAGGGCCGAGCCTCTTTCTTTATGTACGAAAACGAACACGACGACCCTGCGCCACAGGGCGAACTGAACATGCAGCTGACCGCCTTGCCACGCGAAACCAATGGTTTTGGCGACATCTTCGGCGGCTGGCTGGTGGCGCAGATGGATCTGGCCGGCACGGCCATGGCCAGCCGCATCGCCGCAGGCCGGGTGGCCACCGTAGCCATCGAGCGCATGGTGTTTCTGGTCCCGGTCGCCGTGGGCAGTCAGCTGTCCTTCTACACCCAGGTCATGGAGGTCGGGCGCAGCTCGATTCAGATACTGGTTGAAGTCTGGGACCGAGATCCGCTCTCCAGCCAGTGGCGGAAAGTCACCGAGGCACAGTTCGTGTTTGTCGCCATCGACGCCAATGGCCGCACTCACCCGTTACCCGCGCGCCACTGACCCATGTCCAAGCACGCCACGCATGCCTCGGTCAGTGCCAGCCTTACCCAATCGGTATTGCAGGCAGCTGAACGGCTGGGTTTGCCGCGCGCGCAGTTGCTCAGCAGCAGCGGACTGAACGAAGCCCAGCTGGCCGATCCGGACGCGCGGATTGCACTGGGCGCGCAGCAACTGCTGTGGCAAACCATCCAACAGCAGCTCGAACACCCCGAGCCCGGCCTGGCCATCGGCCTGCAACTGGCCCCGGGACCTTTCAGCGTGCTGGGCTATCTGCTGCAAAGCAGCCCGACGCTGGGTGCCGCGCTGGAAACCGCGCAGCGTTATCAGCGTCTGGTCGGCGAGGGCGGTGAACTGCAATTGCTGGAGCAACATGATTGCCTGCAACTGATCTATCACCCCAGCCATCCCGGGCATCCGGCCAACCGCCCGCGCATCCTCGCCCTGATGGCGTGCTGGGTGCAGTGGATGCGCCCGTTGCTGAAAGACTTCCACCTGCTGGGGGTGCAACTGGCACATGCCGCGCCGGCGCAACAGGAGGATTACCAGCGCTGCTTTGACTGCCCGCTGGAGTTTTCGGCAGCGCATTACGCCTTGCTGCTGCCGGCCGCGCAGCGCCAGGCCAGCCTGACCCAGGCCAACCCGGCACTACAGAGTGTGCTGCGCCAGCATGCCGAAGCCTTGCTCGCCCAACTGCCCAGCGAAAGCCTGGGTGCACGGGTGGTGGCGCTGATCAGTGCGCAACTGGGCCATGGCGAACCGGACCGCGCAGCCATTGCCCGCACACTGCACCTGAGTGAACGCACGCTGCAACGGCGGCTGGCTGAGGAAGGCAGCAGTTACCAGCAGCTGCTGAATGACACGCGCCGGCAGATGGCTGAACGCCACCTGCGCGACGGCCAGTTGGCGGCCACCGATATTGCGCTGCTGCTCGGCTATTCGGAACCCAGTGTATTTTTCCGCGCATTCCGCCAGTGGACTGGTCTGACCCCCGGCGAATACCGCACCCGTCTGGCAAATTAATGCAGTCCGCAGGATGGGTTGAAGCGCGAGGCGCTGATACCCATCGGCGAGTGCGATGGGTATCGCCGGGCTCAGGTCAGGCGTGAGTCAGATACCAGCGCCAGTCCTGCTCACCCACCTCACCGACGAACTGGCGAAACTCTTCCCACTTGATCGCCAGAAAGATCTTCAGGAAGTCTTCGCCAAGAGCTTCCTTCGCCCAGGCCGATTGCTCCAGCGTGCGCAGCGCCGTCAGCCAGTCGGTCGGCAGGGTTTCGCGCGACTGCTCATAGCCATTGCCGATGATCTCTTCGCCCGGGTCGATCTGCTTCTGGATGCCGTGGTGAATGCCGGCGAGGATTGCCGCCGCCGCCAGATAAGGGTTGGCGTCGGCACCACAGATGCGGTGCTCGACATGCCGGCTGTTGGCCGGGCCACCGGGGACGCGGAACGATACGGTGCGGTTGTTCACCCCCCAGCTCTTGGCCAGCGGCGCGTAGCTGTTGGCCTGAAAGCGGCGGTAGGAGTTGGCGTTCGGGCAGAAGATCGCCAGCGCGTCGTTGAGCGTGGCCATCATGCCGCCGATGGCGTGTTTGAGCAGCGGCGTGCCATGCGGGTCTTCCGAGGCCATCAGGTTGTTGCCGTTTTCGTCAGCCAGCGACACGTGCATATGCATGCCGCTGC
>DATMWH010000073.1:0-10486 GCA_035562615.1 Pseudomonas sp.
CGGGCGAGCAGGGTGTGCAGGTCGTCGACCAGGGCGGTCATGGCCGTCTGGTTGGCGGCAAACTCCGGGCTGCGGGGATTGATCTGGGTGTGCAGGATGGTCATCTGGCGCTCCGATTGTGCGGTTTCTCCCCTCTCCCGCGTGCGGGAGAGGGGCCGGGGGAGAGGGTGTGCAGGCATCTTCGCCCTCTCCCTAACCCTCTCCCACAAGTGGGAGAGGGGATTGTCCTTGCGGGCCGGAACTTACTTGGTTTCGTTGAACAGCTCGCGGCCGATCAGCATGCGGCGGATTTCGCTGGTGCCGGCACCGATCTCGTAGAGCTTGGCATCGCGCAGCAGGCGGCCGGTCGGGTACTCGTTGGTGTAGCCGTTGCCGCCGAGCAGCTGAATGGCATCCAGTGCCATTTTGGTGGCCATTTCAGCGGTGTAGAGGATCACCGCAGCGGCGTCCTTGCGTGATTCTTCGCCGCGGTCGCAGGCCTTGGCCACGTTGTACAAATATGATTTGGAGGCGTTCATGCCGGCGTACATATCGGCCAGCTTGCCCTGTACCAGCTGGAACTCGCCGATCGACTGATTGAACTGGCGGCGCTCATGCACATAGGGCAGCACCACATCCATACAGGCGGTCATGATCCCGGTCGGGCCGCCGGAAAGGACGGTGCGCTCGAAGTCCAGACCGCTCATCAATACGGCGACCCCGCGACCTTCCTGGCCGAGGATGTTCTCTTCCGGCACTTCGCAGTCCTGGAATACCAATTCGCAGGTGTTGGAGCCGCGCATACCGAGTTTGTCGAGTTTCTGGTGGCGGGAGAATCCGGGGAAGTCGCGCTCGACGATGAACGCCGTCATGCCCTTGGAGCCGGCAGCGACGTCGGTTTTGGCATAGATCACATAGGTGTGGGCATCCGGACCGTTGGTGATCCACATCTTGTTGCCGTTGAGGATGTAGCGGTCGCCCTTCTTGTCGGCGCGCAGCTTCATCGACACCACGTCGGAGCCGGCATTCGGTTCGCTCATGGCCAGGGCGCCAATGTGCTCGCCACTGCACAGCTTGGGCAGGTACTTGGCTTTCTGCGCCTGGGTGCCGTTCTTGTAGATCTGGTTGACGCAGAGGTTGGAGTGCGCGCCGTAGGACAGCCCGACCGAGGCCGAAGCACGGCTGATTTCTTCCATGGCGATGGTGTGCGCCAGATAGCCCATGTTGCTGCCGCCAAACTCCTCGGAGACGGTGATGCCGAGCAGGCCCATGTCACCGAACTTGCGCCACATGTCCATGGGGAACTCGTTGCTGCTGTCGATCTGCGCCGCGCGCGGAGCCAGCTCAGCCTGCGCGAACTGGTATACCGCATCGCGCAGCATGTCGTTGGTTTCACCCAGATCGAAGTTCAGGGATGGGTAGGACATGATTTCACCTGTTTTTAATTGAGTGGAGTTGAATTGAGTGGTGTTGCATTAAGAGCCAACCGCCTGGTTGGAAAGAGTGGCCTGCAGCGCGCTGCGGCAACGCTCTTCTGCCGTGTCGAGTTCCAGCTGCATCTGCTCGATATCCAGCAACTGCTGTTCGAGTTGTTCGCGACGTGCGGTGATTTTCTGCATGAAGGTTTCCAGCTGCCGGCGGTTGCCGCTGGCCGGGTCGTACAGCTCGATCAGTTCGCGGCACTCGGCCAGGGAAAAGCCAATGCGCTTGCCACGCAGGATCAGCTTCAGGGCAACCAGATCCTTGGCGTGGTAGATACGCTCCAGACCACGGCGCTCGGGGGCGAGCATGCCCTGTTCCTCGTAGAAACGAATGGCCCGGGTGGTGATGTCAAGCTCACGGGCTAGGTCGGAGATGCTGTAGGTGGGACTGGCCATGGTCGGTCTCGGCTATTACCTTGACGTTAACGTAAACCGGCTTGACGTTAACGTCAAACCGGTTTGTCTGACCGTTCAGCCGGACGGCAACAACCTATTCGAAGCGGTACTGCAGTCCGGCGCCCACATACCAGGCACGCTCTGGGCCCGGCTCGTAGAAACGCCCGTTAACATCACCGACGATGACCGAGCCGATATAGTCGCGGTCAAACAGATTGTCGATGCGCAGCACCTGGTTGAAGGTCAGTTGCTCTACGTCCTGTTCAAAGCGCGCCTGCCAGTTGACCACGGTATAGCTGGGAGCCGCTTTCGCGGTATTGCTGTCCTCGACGTAGAGATTGCTGCGGTAAAGGGTTTCAATTGAACTGCTGACCCCGGGCAGTGGTTGCCAGACCAGTTCGCCGAACAGGCTGCGCGCCGGGATATTGGGGATGTCATTGCCCGACTCGATGGTTTGTCCGCGGCTGACGAAATCCTGACTGTAAACGGCGCTCATCTCGGTCAGCGCTACCCGTGTCAGCAGGGTCTGCGTGAGCTGGCTGTCGAGGGACAGTTCGATCCCTTTGCGCTCGGTCTTGGTGGCATTCTGAAAACTGGTGCGCCCGCCGATCGAAGCCAGCACCACCAGTTCATCATCGGTGTCGATCTGGAACAGCGCCAGCTGCAGATTGGTGTCGCGGCCCATGCGGGCTTTCAGGCCGACTTCATACTGCTCGCTGGTGGCCGGCTGCAGATCAAAGCCGAAACGGCCATCAGGTCCCGAGTAGAACAACTCGTTGAGCGTGGGCGTCTCGAAGCCACGGCTCCAGCTGGTGTAGAGGTTCAGCCGTGGATTGACCAGATAACTGATCCCCAGGTTGGGGGTGAAGTCTTCATAGGTGACGCTGCCGCTGTCATCGCCATTAGTGCCGCTGACGAAGCGGTCATCCACCTTGAACTCCACATGGTTGTAGCGCAGGCCGCTTTGTACCTGCACTTTTTCCAGCTCCCAGGCCGCCTGAGCAAAGGGTGAGAGGCTGGTCACGTCGTCCTGCTCGTCGCGGCGCAGGGCCCCCTGCACGCCAAGCGTATCGCCGACGAAGTTGTTGAAGCCCTGCCGGTCATCGCTGGAGGCATCGTATTCAAAGCCGCTGGTTAACGTCAGGTCGCCGGCCCATAAAGCCATTGGCGTGATCCAGCGGGTGCTGGCTCCCTGGAAGGTCCGCTGGAAATCGATCACGCCACCGGAGGACTTCTCATTGATTAATACCCCATTAACCAACTTCACTTCCTGCCTGTCCTTGGGGATTGACTGGAACTGGGTAACATCCCGGGTCCCGGCATACACTGTGTTCTGCCAGGTGCCGGCAGAAAACTCATGATCAAAATTCAGCGCCACACTGGAGTGATCGACCGACTTGCGGGTATTGAACAACAGCGCGTTTGGCGAGGCTGCATTCTGATTGACCCGGTACTCATCCCAGGTCAGACCCTGCGGGTCCTGGGTGTCATCCTGCTTCAAGTGCGAGTAGATCAGCGCCAGCTTGCTCTCGGCGGACGGCGTCAGGGTCAGTTTGGCGAAGCTTTTATCGATGACGGCGCTGCTGTGTTCGCGGTAGCCACCGGTATCGAAACGCGACGCACTGACGATCACGCTGCCCTGCTCATTGCCGCCTTCGACCGCCAGCTGCGAACGCTGGGTGTCCCAGGCCGAAACCGCGGTGTTACCCGATACCGTCGGGACACTGTCACCATCACGCGAAAACAGCTGGATCACACCGCCGGAATTGCTGCCGTACAGATTGGTGAAGGGGCCACGCAACACTTCGATGTAATCGAGGGTGTCGAGGTCAAAGGTGGCGGCCTGGCCTTGTCCGTCCGGGTTGGTCAGCGGTACACCATCAGCCAGCAGCTTGATGCCGCGAATGCCAAAGGCCGAGCGCGCACCAAAGCCACGTGCGGAAATCTGCAGGTCCTGCGCATAGTTGTTGCGGTTCTGCACAATCACGCCGGGAACGGCGCCCAGCGCCTCGGAAAGATTCACCCGGGGTTTGCCGCCAATCGCCTGATCCGCTTCGATGCGCTGCACGGCAAACGGTAAATTGAAGCTGCTGGCCTTGTAGCGGCTGCCGGTGATCACCAGTGGCGGGGTTTCCGTCACCGCTTGCTCCGCGCTTGCCGGGGGTATTAGCGCCAGGGCGAGGAGGGCTACGGGCAGGCGGGCCAGTGCTTTGTTCAAGAAGTCTTGCCACTGAATTGCTGGGCAATTTCAATGATCTGCTCGCGCATCCAGCGATTGGCCGGATCCTGATCAGTGCTTTCATGCCAGTAAAGATGCGATTCAAGGGTAGGGATGCCGTTAACCGGTAATTCCACGCAATGCAGATTGTGCCGGCGGGCAAAGCAATAGGGCACCGTCATGGCCATGTCGGTGCCCTGCAGCACGGTGATGGCCATCAGGTAGTGCTGGGAGCGCAGTGAAATCTTGCGCTGCAGGCCCATTTTTCCCAGCGCCAGGTCGATGTAGCCCAGCCCGCTGCGGCGGCTGGAAATCTGGATGTGGGTCAGCGACAGGTATTCCTCCAGGCTGATTTTTTCCTTGGCCAGCGGATGCCCCTGACGCATGGCGCAGACATAGCGGTCATCGAAGAGTTTGACGTGACGGACCTGGGTGTCGGTGTTGAGCGGGGCGTCGACGGCAAAGTCCAGCCGTCCGGCGGCCAGCTCCTTGGTGGTTTCACGCCGGCGCGAGAGAAAGCTTTCAACCTGCACGCCGGGAGCCTGCCGGCGCAGCCGCTGGAACAGGGTCGGCAGGAGCATTTCTTCGCTGAGGTCGGTCATGCTGATGCGGTAGGTCTTGCTGGCATCCTTGGGGTTGAAGATGCGGCTTTCCTGCACCGACACGCGCAACAGCTGCAAGGCGTTGCGCACCGGGCCGATGATGTTCTGCGCCATCGGGGTGGGCACCATGCCCTGTGCGGTACGCAAGAACAGCGGGTCGTTGAAGGTTTCGCGCAAGCGGGACAGGGCGTTGGAAACGGCCGGTTGGGTAATCCCGACAATCTGCCCGGCACGGGTCAGGTTGGCTTCTGTGTAGATGGCATCGAAAACAATGAACAGATTCAAATCTACCTTGCTGAGGTTCATCCGGACGGACTCCTGTGGGCGAAAAAGCAATTCTGATCATTCATGGCTGAATATGGCTTATGAATGTTCATACACCAGGAAAATAGTTTAGGCATATTCTCATCGTTGTTCTAGCATCAATCCATCAAAAGCCAACCGGGAAGCAACAGCCATGGATTTCGCCTATTCGCCCAAGGTTCAGCAACTTCGCGAACGTGTTACTGCGTTCATGGATGCCTATGTATATCCCGCCGAAGCGGTGTTTGATCAGCAGGTTGCCAGCGGTGACCGCTGGCAACCCACCGCGATCATGGAAGAACTCAAGGCCAAAGCCAAAGCCGAGGGCTTGTGGAATCTGTTCCTGCCGGAATCCGAGCTTGGTGCCGGTTTGACCAACCTTGAATACGCGCCACTGGCCGAGATCATGGGCCGTTCGCTGCTCGGCCCCGAGCCGTTCAACTGCTCGGCCCCCGATACCGGCAACATGGAAGTACTGGTTCGTTACGCCAACGAGGCACAAAAGAAACAGTGGCTCGAACCCTTGCTGCGCGGTGAAATCCGCTCCGCCTTTGCCATGACCGAGCCGGCTGTCGCGTCTTCCGATGCCACCAACATGCAGGCCCGGGCTGAGCGTGAGGGCGATGAATGGGTTATTAACGGCACCAAATGGTGGACCTCCGGCGCCTGCGATCCACGCTGCAAGATCATGATTTTCATGGGGCTGACCAATCCGGATGCGCCACGACACCAGCAGCATTCGATGATTCTGGTACCGACCGATGCCCCCGGTGTGAAAATTGTCCGCCCATTGCCCGTATTCGGTTACGACGATGCGCCGCATGGCCATGCCGAGGTCAAATTCGAGAATGTCCGCGTGCCTTATGAAAATGTCCTGCTGGGCGAGGGCCGTGGCTTCGAGATCGCGCAGGGTCGTCTTGGCCCGGGGCGTATCCACCACTGCATGCGCTCGATCGGCATGGCCGAACGTGCACTGGAACTGATGTGCAAGCGCTCCGTCAGCCGCACCGCCTTTGGCAAGCCACTGGCGCGTCTGGGCGGCAATATCGACAAGATTGCCGACTCGCGTACCGAGATCAACATGGCACGCCTGCTGACGCTGAATGCAGCCTTCATGATGGACACCGTCGGCAACAAGGTCGCCGCCAGCGAAATCGCGCAGATCAAGGTGGTGGCCCCGAACGTGGCCTTGCGGGTGATCGACCGCGCCATCCAGATCCACGGTGGTGCCGGGGTATCCGGTGACTTCCCGCTGGCCTACATGTACGCCATGCAGCGCACTCTGCGCCTGGCCGATGGTCCGGATGAAGTCCACCGTATGGCTATCGGCAAGTATGAAATCGGCAAGTACGTCCCCCGGGACATGCTGCGCAGCAAGTAATCCGGTAGAAATGCACAAGGCCCGTCATGGCGGGCCTTGTGCATTCTCAGCGCGGTTGAATCAATAAACCCACACTTCCACGCGCTGATTCTTCTTGCGCCCTTCATCGGCGCTATTGGCTGCAACGGGCAGCTCATCACCAAAGCCCAGCGTGGCCTTGGGCATTACCCCGCCGTGGCCCAGCGCAATGCTGACCATTTGCGCGCGCAGCCGTGAGAGCAGCTGCGCCCGTGCCGGATCTTCCTTGGGATCACCGAACCCCACCAAAACGACTTTGCGGTACAGCTTGTCCGTTTCTTTTAGGTACTGCGCAACGCGCTCCACATCGTATTGCGCCTTGTTGTCCAGCGTGGCACTGCCTTGCCTGAAGCGGAAGTTGACGTTCAGGCGCTGGGCTTGCTGTGCCAGGACGCGATAGTCCTCGGGCATACCGTCGCCGGTTTTTACTGCGCTGGCCTTGACGGTCTGCGCAATGAATCCGCTTTGCGCGACGATGGCCTGGCCGCGAGGGCTCTGGGCAAAACTCACCAGTGCGCGGGCCCAGGCATTGTCTTCATCCGGTTTGAGGTAGAGGAACAGGCGTCGCGACAACGGGTAGTCCTCCGTGGCAATCAGTTCCTTGCTGGGGTACATGGCCGCGGAATCACCATCGGCGATCGCCAGCGCCTTGCTCTGTTTGATATAGGGCAGACCGATAAAGCCAATGGCCAGGGGGTCACGGCTGACTGCGTCGGACAGCTCATCACTGGACTCGAAACGCCGGGCCTTGGCGTGCAGGGCTTTTCCCTGAGCCGCCAGCACCAGCTCCTTGAAGGTGTCGTAGGTGCCGGATTTGTCATCGCGCGCATACAGATTTACGGCGCCGGAAGAGCCTCCCAGCTGGCTCCAGTCGGTAATCTCTCCGGCAAACAGCTGCGCTACCTGCAAAGTGCTCAGCGAGGACAGCGGGTTGGCGGGATGGACCACGATGGCCAGGCCGTCAATTGCGATGACTTGTTCGGCATTTCGGCTACGCATGTCGCCGAAAGCCTGCAGCGTTTGTTGTTCCGCGGCTTTGATCGGGCGCGAAGACGCTGCCAGTTCGGCACTGCCGTCCAGCAGCGAAACAAAACCCGTACCGGAGCCATGGGCAGCCACCGCCATGCTGACGCGTCTGCCGTCCGCGGTAAAAGCCACTGCCAGCACTTCGTTCTCAGCCGATGGCTGCAGGCTGATGTCCTTGAACCCTTGCGCTTGCATGAGTCCTTTGGCCAGCGCCGGACCCAGTTTGGCGCCGATGGTGTTGGAGCCCTGGATGCGCAGCAAGGGCTTGCCCTCGGCAGGCAAAGCCAGTTCGGCAAAAGCCGACCAGGGCAGGGCGTAGAGAAAGAAACCAAGTACCAGCAGGCTAATGGTCTTGGCCCAAGTGTCCTGCTCGTGGTCCGGGTGTGTATGCGGCATCTGGCGGGCGCCTTCTGTGAGGAGTGTGTGCGCCGCAGAATAAGAACGATTGATGACCGATTGATGACGACAGCCAGCTGATCATCACCCAGACAGGTTAATCCAGCGTTAGCCAGATCGGCGCATGATCCGATGGTTTGTCCATCCCGCGCAGCTCGTAATCCACCCCGGCCTCGCGCAGGCGTGCCTGCAATCCGAGTGAGGCCAGAATCACGTCAATGCGCAGGCCGCGACGCGGGGTGTCTTCAAAGCCCCGGCTGCGGTAATCAAACCAGCTGAAGCAATCGTTTACCGCCGGATTGAGTTGTCGGTAACTGTCGACCAGCCCCCAGTTTTTAAGGGTTGCCAGCCACTCGCGCTCTTCCGGAAGGAAGCTGCATTTGCCTGATTTAAGCCAGCGCTTGCGATTTTCCTCACCGATGCCGATGTCGCAATCTTCCGGAGAAATATTGATGTCACCCATCAGCACTAGCGGCTGCGTGGCTTGAAAACGACTGTCCAGCAGTTGCTGAAGGTCGGCATAGAAGCGCTGCTTGGCCGGAAATTTGGCCGGGTGATCGCGACTTTCACCCTGTGGGAAATAGCCATTCATGATGGTCATGGGCCGTCCGCCGGCATCCTTGAAGGTGCCCCAGATGAACCGGCGCTGGGCCTCATCGGTGTCACCGGGAAAGCCCTTGTGGATTTCCAGCGGCTCTTCGCGTGAGAGCAGGGCGACGCCGTAGTGTCCCTTCTGGCCATGGTAATGCACGTGGTAGCCCAGCTGCCGGATCTCCGCTTCCGGGAACTGTTCATCGGCCACTTTGATTTCCTGCAGCCCGATCACGTCCGGCTGGTGCTTGTCGATCAGCGCAGACAACTGGTGAGGACGAGCACGCAGTCCATTGATATTGAAAGAAACGATCTTCATTGCCAGGCTTCCCGGGGAAAATCGCGATGCTAGCCGATTGCCTGCTTTGTCACTAGCAGCCGGTGCAGGCTGGTGCTACCTTCAGTTTGCTGTTGTTGTCAGCTGCGCAACAGCAAGGCCAGACCCACATTCAAATAATATTGAGGTCGTTGTGAATGCCAAGCTCTCCCGCTGAAATTCGTATTCTGGACGGTGGCTATGCACGTGAAGCGCGCTCGCTGCTGTATCACGCCTAGCGCCATGAGCCCACTTTTGCTTATCTGTTCGAGTCCGAACGTCCCGGTTATGACCAGCGTATCCGGGCAACCGTTCGCGAACTGGTGCAGCAGCACTTTCTTCAGGAACAGCCGGCCATCGGTTTGCTCATAGATGATCGTCTGGTGGGTATTGCCCTGATTGCCCAGCCCCAGCGGCGGCTGGATGTCACCGAAAGCTGGAACTGGCGCCTGCGCATGTTGATGACCACCGGTTTCCGCTGCACCAGACGTTATCTGGACTACCACTAGGCGATTATTGGCTGCTTGCCCCCGGGCAATTTCCATGTGCTGCCCTTGCTGGGCGTTCATCCGGAGTTTCAGGGCAAAGGCTTGGGGGAAAAGTTGCTTGGTGCCCTGCATGACTGGGTGGCGCAAGACCCCAACTCGCAGGGGCTGGTGCTGGATACCGGGAACAATCGCTACCTGGAATTCTACAAACGCCAGGGCTATGAGGAGATTGGCGAGGTCGCAGTAGGACCGGTCAGGGAACATGTCTTTTTCCATGCCAGTCCGCAGCAGGCGATCAAAGCCAGCGCTTGATCGGTGTATCCAGAAGCCGTACTTCCTGTCAGGAGGTGCGGCTTTTTAGTGCGTGGTCTGGCGGGACAGCGAATCCAGTGTGTGCAGGATTTTGCCTGTCGGCACTTTCTGCAGTGTGCGGAACAGCGTATGCGACACCTCTGGCACGCCGTAATGCTCACGCAGCAGTTTGCCCATGTAGATGGTCAGATTGGCCGCCATTTCGGCATCCGCCAAAGCCCTATGCGCCTTGCCCGTATCCGGCAGTCCAGCCCAGCGATTGAGCGTGCCCAGTTTGTGGTTGGGTGCGTGTGGCAACAGGCGCCTGGCCAGCAGCATCGAACAGGCAAAGGACTGCCGACGAGTGCGGCTGATGAGTGCCAGTTCACTGTCCCAGAATTTCTCGTCGAAGCTGGCGTTATGCGCCACCAAAGGCATATCGCCGACAAAGTCAGCCACTTCAGCCATGACCTGAGCGGAAGAGGGGGCTGATCGCAGCATCTGGTTGCTGATCCCGGTCAGATTTTCGATAAAAGGCGGCACCCAGGCACCGCTGTTCATCAGGCTTTGGTAACGGCCAGTGATCCGACCGTCCTGCACAACCACCGCCGCGATCTCTGTTGCCCGGCAGTTCTGTAGTGGCGACATGCCGGTAGTCTCAAAGTCGATAACGACCATGGATTCCATGCTTTATTTCTCTTGTTAGATTAAGAGTCTTTCTTAATCAATGGGTTGACGATTTATTCTATAAAGATTCGAGTTACCGGAAGCGAAGGAAATCAACTTTTCTAAACCACGTCAAAAGCGACTCATAAGCTGTTGTAATTAAAAGATATAATTGAATATATCAACACTCAGGCCGGCAAACTTCAGCTTACACAAACGCTCAGACGAAATTGCCAAGCCATGCTTAACTTGCCTTTCCCTAACTTCAAGGAGCATCAACCATGTCTCAGGTAACGCTACGCGGCAATCCTATCAACGTTGATGGCACGCTGCC
>DATMWH010000074.1:0-2788 GCA_035562615.1 Pseudomonas sp.
CAGTTTCTACGAATACGCGCAACGGGAATTCAGCCGCAGCGTGCGCACGCGCCTGCCACTGTCGGTGATCGCACTGGACATCGATCACTTCAAATCCGTTAACGATCGTTACGGACATCCGGTTGGCGATGCCGTTCTGACCGCCGTCGCGAAACGCTGTCTGGAAGTGGTGCGTGAAGCCGACTTGCTGGCCCGCACCGGTGGTGAGGAATTTTCCCTGATACTTCCCGAAACGCCGCTGCACACCGCCATGGATGTGGCCGAACGGCTTCGCGCCCTGTTTGACGGGCATGACCTGCAGATCCCCGGGGAAAGCATTTCGATCAACATGAGCCTTGGCGTGGCCATGCGCGCCAGTAATGAAAAATCCTTCGACAGCCTGTTTTCGCGCGCCGACAAGGCGTTGCTGCAAGCCAAACAGCAGGGCCGCAATCAGGTCTGTGGCGCGCAGTAACGGGGCTTGCCGAGGGTTGCCTGAGGTGGGCCGAACAAACGGTCAAAGCCCCAGTGAAAGAAGAACGCATACACCAGATAAAAGCCCATCAGCACCAGATCACTGAGCAACGCCTGCCACCAGTGGATATCCAGGCCAAAGGCAATAAAAGGCGTAGTGAAGGCGATCAACCCCACTTCAAAACCCAGCGCATGGATGACCCGACGACGCACCGTCCGCTGCGGATTCGCCTGGCGCGCCTCCCACTGCTCAAACAGGCTGTTGAACAACATGCTCCAGCTCACCGCAATCAGCGAAACACCCACGCCGATCACACCGGAAAGCAGCAACCCGCTGTCAAACACCCAGTGCGCCAGCGGCACAATAAACAGCAGGGCCAGTGCTTCGTAACTGACTGCCTGCACCACTTTGCGCCGTTTGCCTTGCATCACGTCACCCGCTTCACTTGCCAACCGGACTCAAACATATATCTAATCTTCTGAAATTATTAATCAGCTTATTTCAGGAATTCTGATAGATGAGCCTGACCAAAGACGCCATCCAGGTATTTCTCGCCGTGCTCGACAAGGGCTCGTTCTCGGCCGCGGCGCGCAGCATCGGCCGCGTGCCTTCGGCCGTCAGCATGACCATCGCCAATCTGGAGGCCGACCTCAACCTCGAACTGTTTGACCGGCGCGGCCGCGAGCCGCTCCCCACCACGGCGGCACGGGCGCTGGAGGCCAAGGCACGCTTCATGCTGCAGCAGTTCGAACTCTGGGAGGCGCAGGCGCTGGCCTTGTCCAAAGGGCTGGAAAGCCGCCTGAGCCTGGCCATTGCACCAGAGCTGCTGGCGTCGGACTGGGCCGGACCGCTGGGCCAGCTGGCGCAGCGTTACCCCTCACTGCAAGTGGAAGTACTCGCCGCACCGGAAGACGATGCCATCCGCCTGCTGCATGAAGGACGCGTGCAACTGGCGGTGGTGTTTGAAAGCCCGCAGTTCGACAGCCGCGAATGCTGTCAGGAGATGGCCCGGGAAAACCTGCTGGCGGTGATTGCCCCCGATCATCCGGCGATTGCCGGGGGACGCACCCTGCGCACCGAAGACCTGGCCGAACACCGGCAGATCGTGGTCGCCGGACGTGAACAGGACGCCAGCCCGCCGCGCTTCCTGCAGGCTCACCATCACTGGCCGACCGACAGTCACACCGCCGCCCTGAGCATGCTGCAAGCGGGGCTGGGCTGGGGCTTTCTGCCCGAGTCACTGGTCAAGCCGCAACTGAGCAACGGCTCACTGGTTGAACTGACGCTGGACAACATCTCCAGCTTCTCGGCACTCTGGGTCGATGTGATCTGGTCGAGCAGCCGGCCATTGGGTCTGGGCGCGCAGTACTTCATCGACCTGATTCGTGCCCGACAAACATCGCAGCCGGCCTGACCACGCGAGGATAGCCCCATGCAGGACCTTAATTACCTGATCGGCATGACGGCCATCGCCGCCTTCGCCATGTCCGGCGTGCTGGCGGCGGCACGCAAGGACATGGACATCATCGGCCTGGCCTTCATGGGCGTGGTCACCGCACTGGGGGGCGGTACCCTGCGCGATCTGCTGCTCAATGTGCCGGTGTTCTGGGTGCTGGATTTCAACTACGTGTGGGTCGCCATTGGCGCATCAATCTCGGCATTCTTTCTCGAGAAGTATCTGCGCGACGAAAACATCTGGGCGGCGATTCTCTATCTGGATGGCTTTGGCATCGCACTGTTTGGCGTGCAGTCAATCGACAAGGCGCTGCTCTTGGGCTTCTCCGCCCCGGTGGCACTGGTCATGGCAACCCTGACCGGCATCGGCGGCGGGCTGATCCGTGACGTGCTGGCGCAGCGCCCGAACCTGCTGCTGAGCCGCGAGATCTACGCCACGCCAATCATTGTCGGCAGCCTGTTCTACCTCGCCCTGCTGGGCCTGTCGGGCAAGACCCCGCTGACCAGCGTGGCCGGCATCGCCTTCACCTTCATTTTCCGTGCGCTGGCCATCTACCGGCACTGGCGCATGCCGAAATGGCTGACCCTGCGCAGCCATTTCAATGGTTAAGCGAGCAGCGAGTTAACCAGCCAACCCTACATACATGTTCTGCACATCGTCATGCGCATCGATAGCCGCGAGGAAGGCTTCGACCTCTTCCAGCTCGGCGCCACTGAGGCTGACCGGGTTTTTCGAGCGGTAGCCCAGTTCGGCCGAATTCACGCTGAAACCGAAGCCCGGCAGCGCGCGGCAGACCGCATCCAGATCCGCCGGATCGGTCATGAACAGGGTGGCGCCCTCTTCGCTCGCTTCAAAATCCTGTGCGCCGGCTTCAATCG
>DATMWH010000075.1:0-10550 GCA_035562615.1 Pseudomonas sp.
CCAACCAGCTCGACCTCGACGCCGGACGCGCCAACGGCCTGGAAGCGGCCATGCTTGATCGCCTGGCCCTGACACCCAAGGTGATCGACGCGATGATCGAAGGCCTGCGTCAGGTCGCCGCCCTGCCCGACCCGATCGGTGAAATCCGCGACATGCGTTACATGCCCTCGGGCATTCAGGTCGGCAAGATGCGCGTGCCGCTGGGGGTGATCGGTATCATTTACGAGTCGCGTCCCAACGTGACCATCGACGCCGCCAGCCTGTGTCTGAAATCCGGCAACGCCTGCATCCTGCGCGGCGGCTCGGAAGCCATTCACTCGAACCGGGCGATTGCCAACTGCATTGCCAGCGGCCTGACTCAGGCCGGCCTGCCCGCAGCAGCCGTGCAGGTGGTGCAGACCACTGACCGCGAAGCCGTGGGTGCGCTGATCAGCATGCCCGAGTTTGTCGACGTGATCGTGCCGCGCGGTGGCAAGGGCCTGATCGAGCGCATCAGCCGTGACGCCAAGGTGCCGGTAATCAAGCATCTGGACGGCGTGTGTCATGTCTATATCGACGTAGCCGCCAACCTCGACAAGGCCATTCGCGTGGCAGACAACTCCAAGACTCAGCGCTTCTCGCCCTGCAACACCATGGAGACGCTGCTGGTGCATGCCGCAGTCGCCGCACAGGTCTTGCCGCCACTGGCCGCGATCTATCGCGCCAAGCTGGTTGAGTTGCGCGGCTGCGAGCGCACTCGTGCGCTGCTTGGCGCGGAGGTGCTGGAAGCGGTCGAGGACGACTGGCATGCCGAGTACAACGACGCCATTCTGGCGATCCGCATCGTCGATTCGCTGGACGCCGCCATCGAACACATCAACCACTATGGCTCGCAGCACACCGACGCGATCATCACCGAGAACTTCAGCGATGCCCGGCGCTTCCTTACCGAGGTGGATTCCAGCTCGGTGATGGTGAATGCCTCGACGCGCTTTGCCGATGGCTTCGAATATGGCCTGGGCGCCGAGATCGGCATCTCCACCGACAAGCTGCACGCCCGCGGCCCGGTTGGACTGGACGGCCTGACCAGCGAAAAATACGTGGTGTTCGGCGACGGACATATCCGTACCTGATGAGCAGGAAAGTCGGCATTCTCGGTGGCACCTTTGACCCGATACACATCGGGCATTTGCGTGGTGCCATGGAAGTCGCCGAAACCCTGCAACTGGACGAACTGAAACTGATCCCCAGCGCCCGCCCGCCACATCGCGACGCCCCCCAGGTCTCCGCTCAGGACCGACTGGCCATGGTCAGTTTGGCGGTACAGGGCGTCGAACCGCTGAGCGTGGATGACCGCGAACTGCAACGCGACACCCCGTCCTGGACCCTCGACACGCTGCAGTCACTGCGCGCTGAACTGGCGGCGGACGACCCACTGTTTCTGCTGCTGGGCTGGGATGCCTTTTGCGGCCTGCCCGGCTGGCACCGCTGGGAGGAATTGCTCGACTATTGCCATATTGTCGTCCTGCAGCGTCCGGACGCCGATGCAGAAGCCCCGGAAATGCTGCTCGACCTGATTGCCGCGCGCCGCGCTGCCGATCCGCAGGCCATCGAGGGCGCGGCCGGCAAGATCGCCTTTGTCTATCAGGCGCCACTGGCGATTTCGGCCACCCAGATACGTCAACTGCTGGCAAGCGGCCGCTCGGCGCGGTTTCTGCTGCCAGACGCTGTGCTGACTTATATCCATGCGCACCGGCTGTACCGGGCGCCACACTGATTCACGAGGACAACACCCCATGCAAGACAAGCAAACGATGCAAAGTGAAGAACTGGTCAAGATCGCGGTTGCCGCACTCGAAGACCTCAAGGCCCAGGACATCACCACCATTGATGTGCGCGGTAAAACCAGCATCACCGACTTTATGGTGATCGCCAGCGGTACCTCCAGCCGTCAGGTCAAGGCGCTGGTCGATAACGTGCTGGAAAAAGTCAAGGAGCAGGGCATTCGCCCTCTGGGCAGCGAAGGCCTGGAAGGCGGCGAATGGGCTCTGCTCGATCTGGGCGACATCGTGGTGCATGTGATGCAGGTTGCCACCCGTCAGTTCTACGACCTTGAGCGACTCTGGCAAGGCGCCGAGCAAAGTCGCGCGCAGCACGCCGGCGAGTAAGGCCGAGGGTGAAGATTCGGCTGATCGCCGTCGGCTCCAAGATGCCCGGCTGGGTTGAGGACGGCTGGCATGAATATGCCCGCCGCCTGCCCGCTGAAATGCCGCTGGAACTGGTCGAGATCCCGCTGACCACGCGCAGCAAGAATGCCGACATCACCCGCATGATCCGTCAGGAAGGCGAAGCCATGCTGGCCAAGGTGCAACCCGGGGAACGTATCGTCACCCTGGAAGTCCAAGGACGCGCCTGGAGTACCGAACAGCTGGCCAGGGAACTGGAGCGCTGGCGTCTGGAAGCGCGCAACGTCAACCTGATGGTCGGCGGACCGGAAGGTCTGGCGCCGGAAGTCAGTGCCCGCAGCGAGCAGCGCTGGTCGCTCTCGGCCCTGACCCTGCCCCACCCGCTGGTACGGATTCTGGTGGGTGAACAGATTTATCGGGCCTGGACGGTATTGTCCGGCCACCCTTATCACAAGTGATTGCCTGACCCATGCCGCAGATCCGCATCAAAGACCACGAAAAAGACGACCGCCTGGTACGTCGACGCGTGGTCGCGGGCGCAGCATTCGTGTTGCTGCTGAGTGCGGCACTGGTGGCGCGCATGTATTTCCTGCAGGTCGTGCAATACGAACAGCACGCCACCCTGTCGGAAAGCAATCGCGTGCATGTGCAGCCGATCCCGCCAACCCGCGGCCTGATTTATGACCGCAACGGCCTGATCATCGCCGATAACCGCCCCAGCTTCAGCCTGACCGTGACCCGCGAGCGGGCCAAGGACTGGCCGGCGATTCTCGACACCCTGACCGAAGTACTCGAGCTCACCCCCGAGCAGCGGGCGGTCTACGACAAGCGCATGAAGCAGGGACGCCGGCCGTTCGAGCCGGTGCCAATCGAATTCGAGCTGAGCGAAGAGCAAATCGCGCTGATTGCGGTCAATCAGTTTCGTTTGCCGGGGGTCGAAGTCAGCGCCAGGCTGGTCCGTCACTACCCATTGGGCGCCAGTTACTCGCACTCGGTGGGTTATGTCGGACGCATCAACGAGCAGGAGCTGAAGAAGCTCGACCCGATCAATTACAGCGGCACCCACCATATCGGCAAGACCGGCATCGAGCGCTTCTACGAGGACGACCTGCACGGCGAAGTGGGCTATGAGGAAGTCGAAACCAACGCCCGCGGCCGTGTATTGCGGGTGCTCAAGCGCACCGACCCGGTTGCCGGCAAGGATATCCACCTGAGTATCGACTCACGCCTGCAGGCCGCCGCCGAAGCCGCCATGACTGGCCGGCGCGGCGCGCTGGTAGCGATCCAGCCCGCCACCGGCGACGTGCTGGCCATGGTCAGCGTGCCCGGTTTTGACCCCAACCCCTTTGTCACCGGTATCGGCTTCAACGCCTACAAGGAGCTGCGCGACTCGATCGACCAGCCGCTGTTCAATCGGGCGTTGCGCGGTCTTTACCCGCCAGGCTCGACCATCAAACCGATGGTAGCGGTCGCCGGGCTGGATGCCGGGGTGATCACGCCGGCAAGCCGCGTCTACGATCCGGGCTTCTACCAACTGGCCGGGCACAGCCACAAATACCGCAACTGGAACCGTGACGGTGATGGCTCGGTGAACATGGAGTGGGCCATCATGCGCTCCAACGACACCTATTTTTACGATACGGCGCACAAGCTCGGCATTGACCGTCTGCACAGTTATCTGAGCCGGTTCGGCATTGGCCAGCGAGTGTCGCTGGACATGTACGAAGAGGCTGCCGGCCTGATGCCTTCGCGGGAGTGGAAACGTGCCCGCTACCGCCAGCCGTGGTATCCGGGCGAAACGCTGATTCTCGGCATCGGTCAGGGCTACATGCAGGCCTCACCGCTGCAACTGGCCCAGGCCACGGTTCTGATGGCCAACCACGGCAAATGGATCCGTCCCCACCTGGCGAAAAAAATCGGCGACACCCCGCCGGTCGACGCCAACCCGCTGCCGGATATCGTCCTGCGCGACCCCAAGTTCTGGGATTATCCGAACTTCGGCATGCAACAGGTGCTGCATGGACCGCGCGGCACAGCCGCCAAGGTCGGTGCCACAGCGGCTTACCGGATTGCCGGCAAGAGCGGAACGGCACAGGTTGTGGCGATCAAGCAGGGTGAAAAATATGACCGCTCCAAGCTCAACGAACGGCATCGTGATCACGCCCTGTTCGTTGCTTTCGCCCCGGCCGACAATCCGCAAATTGCCGTGGCTGTGATGGTGGAAAACGGCGAATCCGGCTCGGGAGTGGCCGCGCCGATCGTCAAACAGGTGCTCGACAGCTGGCTGCTCGATGAGCAGGGCCAACTCAAAGCCGAGTATCGCCTGCCCAGCCAAGACGTCACGCAGAGCCCGTCACCATGAATGGTAACTTTGACCGCAGCATGTCGACCGAAGATGTCCTGCGCCGGCGCGCTACGCCGCTGCAGAAGCTGCATATCGACGGCTGGCTGTTGCTGATCCTGCTGACCCTGGCCTGTTGCAGCCTGTTCATTCTGTATTCAGCCAGTGGCAAGAACATTGACTTGCTGCTCAAGCAGGCCAGTTCATTCGGTATCGGCCTGACCGGCATGTTCATCATTGCGCAGATCAATCCCCAGCTGATGGCGCGCTGGGTGCCGCTGGCCTATCTGGGCGGAGTGGCTCTGCTGCTGGCCGTAGAAGTCGCCGGCCATACGGCGATGGGTGCCACGCGCTGGATCAATATCGGCGGAATCATGCGTTTCCAGCCGTCGGAATTCATGAAAATCATCATGCCGGCGACCATTGCCTGGTACCTGGCCAAACAGAACCTGCCGCCCAGACTGCTGCACATCTGCATCACGCTGCTGCTGATCGGCGTGCCGTTCGTGCTGATTCTGGTGCAGCCCGACCTGGGCACTTCGCTGCTGGTGCTTGCCTCCGGCGCGTTCGTGCTGTTCATGGCCGGCCTGCAATGGCGCTGGATCATCGGCGCGCTGGCCGCGCTGGTGCCTGTGTGCATCGGCATGTGGTACTTCGTACTGCGCGAGTACCAGAAGCAACGGGTACTGACCTTTCTCGACCCCGAAAGCGATCCGCTGGGCACCGGCTGGAACATCATCCAGTCCAAAGCCGCCATTGGTTCTGGCGGCGTCTGGGGCAAGGGCTGGCTGCTGGGAACCCAGTCCCATCTGGACTTTCTGCCGGAAAGCCATACCGACTTCATCATCGCCGTGCTGGCCGAAGAGTTCGGCATGGTCGGGGTCTGCTTGCTGCTGATGATTTACTTGCTGCTGATTGCGCGCGGCCTTTACATCACCGCTCAGGCGCAGACACTGTTCGGCAAGCTGCTGGCCGGCGGACTGACCATGACCTTCTTTGTATACGTGTTTGTTAACATTGGCATGGTCAGCGGGCTCCTGCCCGTGGTCGGTGTGCCACTGCCCTTTATCAGCTACGGCGGCACCTCGCTGGTGACGCTGCTCAGCAGTTTCGGAATACTGATGTCTATTCACACCCATCGCAAATGGATCGCCAAAGTCTGATGAGTACGTGCTCTATGCCAAAACCACTGCATGCATTGCTGCGCAACACCGCCATGGGCTGTATGGCGATGATGCTCGGCGCCGTCGCACAGGCCAGTGACTACGGGGACTCACCACAAGTTGCTGAACTGATCAATGAAATGACCCGTGATCACGGCTTCGCCGCCGAGCAGCTGAGCGCGCTGTTCGCCCAGGCTGAGCGCAAGCAAGCCATTCTTGATGCGATTTCGCGCCCGGCCGAAAAGGTCAAGCCATGGAAAGACTACCGGCCGATTTTCATCACCGATGCACGCATCAACAAGGGTGTGAAATTCTGGCAGGAAAATACCCAGGCCCTGGCAAGGGCGGAAAAGGAATACGGTGTTCCGGCGCAGGCGATTGTGGCCATCATCGGTGTGGAAACCTTCTACGGCGGCAACACCGGCAGTTGGCGGGTAATCGATGCCCTGTCCACCCTGTGCTTCGACTACCCGCCACGCGCGCCCTTCTTCTGCCAGCAGCTCAAGGAGTATCTGCTGCTGGCGCGCCAGGAGCAGATCGATCCGCTGACGACCAAGGGTTCCTACGCCGGCGCCATGGGCCTGCCACAATTCATGCCGAGCAGCTTCAGAGCGTACGCCGTGGACTTCGATGGTGACGGTCATATCAATATCTGGACCAACCCGACCGATGCCATCGGCAGTGTCGCCAACTACTTCAAGCAACATGGCTGGACGCCGGGCGCTGCGGTGGTCAGCCGCGCCAGCATCTCGGGTGACCGGGCCGCCGAGGGGTTGACCGTTGGTATCGAGCCGACCCTGACGATGGGCCAGTTACGCGAACTCGGCTGGAGCAGCAGCAACGCCGTGCGTGACGACCAGAAAGTCACCGCCTTCCGCTTCGATGGCGCCGATGGTGAAGAGTACTGGCTCGGATTGCCAAATTTCTACACAATCACCCGCTACAACCGCAGCTCGATGTACGCCATGGCGGTTTACCAGCTGTCCGAGGCTCTGCTGCAAGCCAAAGGAACCCCTTGATGACCGGCTACGCCCGTTTCCCTGCACTGGTTTTGCTTGGCCTGCTGGTGGCCAGCTGCACCAGCAGCCGCGCGCCCGAGCCGGTTGTACAGCCGGCTGACAGCCTTTCCGGCCCGCTGGATTACTCGCGACCGCACCGTGATGGCGCGCCCTGGTGGGACGTCGACGTGTCACGCATCCCCGACGCGGTACCGATGCCCCACAACGGCAGATACAAGTCCACCTCCTACAGTGTGCTGGGCAAGACCTACTACCCGATGAATGACGCCAGAAGTTACCGTGCAACCGGCACGGCCTCCTGGTATGGCACCAAGTTTCATGGCCAGGCCACGGCCAATGGCGAGGCCTATGATCTCTATGGCATGACGGCTGCCCATAAAACGCTGCCTCTGCCCAGTTACGTGCGGGTCACCAATCTGGAGAATGGCAAGAGCGTGATCTTGCGGGTCAATGATCGCGGCCCGTTCTATTCCGATCGCATCATTGATTTGTCGTTCGCCGCCGCGAAGAAACTCGGCTATGCGGAGAGCGGCACCGCCCGGGTTCAGGTTGAAGGGATCGATCCGCACGAATGGTGGGCACAACAGGGCCGCCCGGTGCCGCTGGTACTGGCCCAGCCACCTCGCCTCGCAGCGCCGGTCAGCAGTGAGTCGGCCACGCCTGTGGCGGCGCAGACCGAAGCCTATCTGCCGCCGCCCGACCAGCATGCAGCCGCCGTGCTGCCGGCCCAGATCGACTCAAAAAAAAACGCTTCAGTCGCAGCTACTGGCCTGTTTCTCCAAGTTGGAGCCTTCGCCAATCCGGACGCTGCGGAACTGCTGAAGGGCAAGCTGAGCACGCTGGCCAGTGTCCCGGTTTTCATCAACTCGGTGACGCTCAACCAGCAAATCCTGCACCGGGTACGCCTGGGCCCCATCAGCACGCAGGATGAAGCCGCGCAATTGCAGAACAGTATTCGCATGGCCAATCTTGGCCAACCAACCCTGGTCCGCCTCTGAGCACGAACACCGCACAAAAGTTTGCCTGCAAGGGCCTGTTTGACCATTAGCCAACCCCGAGAACCCGATGAACATCTCCCGTTTTACGCAACAACTGACATTGCTTGCTTCCCTGTTTCTGGCCGCCCATGTACACGCAGCACCCGCCATTCCGGCTCCGCCGGAACTCGCCGCCAAATCCTACGTGCTGATGGATGCCGCCAGCGGCCAGATCCTGCTGGAGAACAATGGCGACCAGCGCCTGCCGCCGGCCAGCCTAACCAAACTGATGACCTCCTACATCGCCACCCTGAAGATCCGCGACGGCGCCATCGGCGAAAATGATCCGGTTCCGATCAGCGAGCACGCCTGGCGCACTGGCGGCGCGGCCTCCGGTGGCTCAACCATGTTCCTGCCGCTCAACAGTCAGGTGCCGGTTGACGCCCTGCTGCACGGAATCATCATCCAGTCCGGAAACGACGCCAGCATTGCCATTGGCGAGTACATCGCGGGCAGCGAGGAAGGCTTCGCCGACCTGATGAACAAGACCGCCGAAGAGTTGGGCATGAAGAACTCCCACTTCATGAACGCCACCGGCTTGCCGGATCCCGAGCACTATTCCAGCGCCCATGACATGGCCATCCTGGCCCGCGCCATTATCAAGGCAGACCCCGAACACTATGCGATCTACGCGCAGAAGGATTACACCTACAACAACATCAAGCAGGGTAACCGCAATCTGCTGATCTACCGCGACAAGACCGTCGACGGACTGAAGACCGGTCACACCGAGGAAGCCGGCTACTGTCTGGTTGCTTCCGCTGTGCGTGATGGCACCCGGCTGATCGCTGCCGTGTTCGGCACGGCCAGCGAGTCGGCCCGCGCCAACGAAACCCAGAAACTGCTGACCTACGGTTTCCGTTACTTCGAGAGCAAGACCTTCTACCAGAAGGATCAGCAACTGGCGAAAGCCAAGGTGTGGAAGGGCGCCAGCGAGCAGGTCAGCATCGGTCTGGCCCAGGATCTGACACTGACTTTGCCGAAAGGTCAGGTAGAAAAACTGCAGGCCACGATGCACATCGACCCGGTGCTGGTCGCACCACTGGCCAAGGGCGCTGCCGTCGGCAAAGTGGAGATCACCCTGGAGGGTCAGGTGCTGCACAGCGCCAACCTGGTCGCCCTTGAGGCGGTAGAAGAAGGCAGCCTGTTCCGTCGCTTGTGGGATGGCATTCGCCTGTTCTTCTTCAACCTGTTCAACTAAGGAACCGGGCCGCCCCCGCGTGGCCCGGCCGAACTCTTCGCAGGTACACACATGTCAGACACCGAAGTGCAGGCACCGAAAATCGAATTCCCCTGCCCGCGCTATCCAATCAAGATCATCGGCGAAGCGGGCGACGGTTTCACCGAGTGCGTCGTGGCGATCATCCAGCGCCACGCGCAGGATTTCGACAGTACATGCCTGAGCGTGCGCGACAGCAAAAACGGTCGTTACCTCTCGGTGCAGGTGCTGATCACCGCTACCGGCGTGGATCAGTTGCAATCCATTCACAACGACCTGCGCGCCACCGGCCGCGTGCACATGGTGTTGTAATGCGTTCCTCCCCGGCTCAGGCACCCGGCTTGGACACACTCGGTTTCCGCGAGCTGGGCAACGCAGATTACGAGCCGGTGTGGCGCGCCATGCAGCGCTTTACCGACACCCGCGACAGCGGCACCACCGATGAAGTCTGGCTGCTGGAGCACCCTCCGGTGTTCACTCAAGGGCAGGCAGGCAAAGCCGAGCACCTGTTGTTTCCCGGCGACATTCCGGTGGTGCAGGTCGACCGTGGCGGCCAGGTGACTTACCACGGCCCGGGCCAGCTGGTCGGTTACCTGATGCTCGATGTACGGCGTTCGGGACTGGGGGTGCGCGATCTGGTATCACGCATCGAGCAATGCCTGATCGAACTGCTGGCCAGCTACGGCGTCAGCGCCAATGCGCGCCCTGATGCACCGGGCGTTTACGTCAACGGCGCGAAAATCGCTTCGCTCGGCCTGCGCATCCGCCGCGGCTGTTCCTTCCATGGGCTGGCGCTGAATGTCGACATGGATCTGCAACCCTTTCACCGCATCAATCCTTGCGGGATGGCCAACCTGCCCATGACCCAGTTACGTGACCTGGTCGGCGCGGTAACCATCCACGAGGTTCAGTCGCGCCTGCGCGCACAACTGGTTCAATCGCTTGGTTATACCGGGCATATAACCCTCACTGAAGGGCTGGAATTGACATGAGCACAGCAGAAACCAAGGGCAATGGCCCGATCAAGGTGGAAACCGGCGTCAAGTTGCGCGGCGCCGATAAAGTCGCGCGCATACCGGTCAAGATCATTCCCACCGAAGAACTGCCGCGCAAACCGGAGTGGATCCGTGTGCGCCTGCCGGTCTCCCCGGAGGTCGACCGCATCAAGCAATTGCTGCGCAAACACAAGCTGCACAGTGTCTGCGAAGAGGCCGCCTGCCCGAATCTGGGTGAGTGCTTCTCCGGCGGCACCGCCACTTTCATGATCATGGGCGATATCTGCACCCGCCGCTGCCCGTTCTGTGATGTCGGCCATGGCCGGCCCAAAGCGCTGGACGCCGACGAGCCGCACAACCTGGCGGTGGCAATTGCCGAATTGCGCCTGAAGTACGTGGTGATCACCTCGGTAGACCGCGACGACCTGCGTGACGGCGGCGCCCAGCATTTTGCCGATTGCCTGCGCGAAATCCGTCGTCTGGCACCGGGCACCCAACTGGAAACCCTGGTTCCGGATTACCGCGGGCGCATGGACATCGCCCTCGATATCACCGCCAGCGAGCCACCGGACGTGTTCAACCATAATCTGGAAACCGTGCCGCACCTGTAC
>DATMWH010000076.1:0-8040 GCA_035562615.1 Pseudomonas sp.
TCTCGCACTTCCTTGAACAACAGAGCCCCGAACAACTGGCCGTGCTCAACCAGATTCTGCCACTGGGCCGTATCGGCGACCCGGACGAATACGCCGCGCTGGCCACCCACCTGGCCGCCGAGGACTGCTATCTGGTCGGCACCATCATCAACGCTTCCGGCGGCACCGTTATCTAACCGCAGCCCCATTACCCAGCAGGATCCGCAGATGCCCGAATACAACCAGCAGACCGTCTACATCACCGGCGCCGCCAGCGGCATGGGCCTGATGACCGCCAAGCAGCTGGCCGCGCGCGGTGCCAGCATCGTCTGCCTCGACCGCACGCCGTCGGCCGATTCGCTGGCACAGATCATGGCCGCCTGCATCGCGCCCGGACAGCAGGTGCGTGGCTATCGCCTGGACGTCTCGCGGCGCGCCGACGTGCTTGCGCGCATCGCCGAAGTGGCGGCCGAATGCGGCGCGCCGGACATGCTGGTGCACATGGCCGGCATCGGCGGGGTGGGCGAGTTCCTCGACATGCCCTTCGAGCAGTTCGACCAGATGCTACAGATCAATCTGTACGGCACCCGCCACATCTGCGAGGCCGTGCTGCCGCTGATGCTGCAGTGCGGCCACGGCAAGCTGGTGCTGGCCGGCTCGCTCGGCGGCGTGGTGCCGGTCTACGGCTACACCGCCTACGGCACTTCGAAATTCGCCGTGCTCGGCTTCGCCCAGTGCCTGCGCTACGAGCTCAAGCCACGCGGCATCGACGTGCTGTGCTTCTGCCCCGGCGAAGTCGCCACGCCAGGTCTGGCCGCCGAACGCGAGGCGACCCACCCGGCGACCCGGGCGATGAAGCTGATCGGCGGCACCCTGCCGCCCGAGCAGGCCATCGACGGGCTGCTGCAGGGCATCCGCCGCAACCGTTTCATGATCGTCCCCGGCTGGAAGAACCGCCTCACCCACTGGGCGCTGCGCCTCACGCCGCTGCCGCTGTGGCAGGCGATCACCGACGGCATAGTCGCCCATGCCCTGCGCCGACCATAGTCCCGAAATGTCAAATCAATGCCCCGCCAAGTCAAATTGCGCCGCGCCTGAAAGCCTACAGTCAACCCATCAACCCACCGCACCCAAGAGACTTCCCATGAGCGACCAGCAACCCCAGTCGATCACCCCCGTCAGCGACGCCCTGCGTGCCAGTGGCAACTGGAACCCGGCCTGGGACGGTTTGGCCGAACTCGACGCGGGCTACACCGAGCGCTTCGTCGCCATGGGTACCCACGCCATGCAGAACTGCGGTCTGGATGCGCTGACCATCGAACTGATCGCCATCGCCGTGGACGCCAGTTGCACCCACATGTACGCCCCCGGCGTGCGCCGCCACATCCGCAAGGCGCTGGAGCTGGGCGCCAGCCGCCAGCAGGTCTTCGGCGTGCTGCAGCTGGTATCGGTGCTGGGCATCCACTCGGTCGCCCTGGGCGTCCCGCTGCTGCTGGAAGAAGAACAGAAACTGGCCAGCGAAGGCCCCATGCAAGGCACTTACTGAACACCACCACGGGCCGCTGAGGTCCACCCCTGAACACTGCTCACGAGGACTCCACCATGTTTTATACCCACGATTCGCTGTTTCCGGAAAATCAGGAAAAACTCGTCATCACCGCCGCCCCCTACGGCCCGGGCTTTCTGCCGGGCGATTCGGACGACATCCCGGTGACCATGGACGAGCAGGTGCAGAAGGCCGTCGACTGCTACAACGCCGGCGCCACCGTGCTGCACATCCATGTTCGTGAAGATGACGGCAAGGGCTCCAAGCGCCTGTCGAAGTTCGAGGAAATGCTCGGCCGCCTGCGTACGGCTGTGCCGAAGATGATCCTGCAGGTCGGTGGCTCGATCTCCTTCGCCCCGGAGCCGGGCCAGGAAGCCGCCTGGCCCGGCAACGATGCGCGCCATGCGCTGGCGCTGCTGGAGCCCAAGCCTGATCAGGTGACCATCGCCATCGGCACCACGGGCATGAACATCACCGAACTGATGAGCGCACGCGATGTCGCCGGCACCTCACTCGCTGACCCGGCCATGCAGGCCGCCTACCGCGACATGTGGCTGGAGGCCGGACCGACCTTCTACGAGACCAATCTCAAGGCCCTCTGCGACCACGGCATCCAGCCCTACTTCATGCTGGGCCACATCCACCAGCTGGAAACCGTCGAACATGTCGTGCGCAACGGCCTGTACATGGGCCCGCTGAACCTGACCTACGTCGCCATCGGCGGCGGCGCGGCCGGCCGGCATCCGTCCGACCTGATCGAGTTCGCCCTGCGTACGCCCGACGGTGCGTTGCTGACCAACGAATCGCTGATGCGCAGCATGCACCCGACCAACGCGATTGCCATCGCTCTCGGCCACCACGTGCGGGTCGGCATCGAGGACAACCTCTACGGCCCGCGCCACGAGCGTATGACCAGCGTGCAGCAGATCCAGTGGTGCGTGAAACAAGCCGAGCATCTGGGCCGTGATATCGCCAGCGCTGACGAAGCACGCGCCCTGTCGAAGATTGGCGTGACCTACAGCAGCGTCGACGAAACCCTGCAAAACCTTGGCTGGGCGCCAAACCGCCAGCCGGGCCAGCGCGGCCGCCCCATGTGGAAATAAGCCCCATGACTGGCACGCAGGCAGCATGGTGAGCGCGCAAGCGGGCTACCATTGTGCCTGCGCGTGCTGGTTTGACACCGGCCACCCTCACCTGGAGACCTCCATGCTTTCATGGCTGCGCCAGTACCGTGCTGTACAGCTGCCGGGCGATCTCAGCGCCGGCGTCATCGTCGTGCTGATGCTGGTCCCGCAAGGCATGGCCTATGCGCTGGTGGCCGGCCTGCCACCGGTGGCCGGACTGTACGCAAGTATTCTGCCGGCGCTGGCCTACTCACTGTTCGGCAGCAGCAGGGTGCAGTCGGTCGGGCCGATGGCCATCACCTCGCTGATGACCGCCACTTCGCTGGCGGCACTGGCGCCGGCCGGCAGCGCGTTGTACGCAGCGATGGCGGCGCAGATGGCGCTGATCGCCGGCGTGGTACTGCTGCTGTGCGGCATCCTGCGTTTGGGCTTTCTCTCCAGTTTCCTCAGCCGCCCGGTGATGAGTGGCTTTACCAGCGGTGCGGCGCTCATCATTGCCGGCAGTCAGCTGAAGACCCTGCTCGGCGGTTCGCTGAGCGCGCTCAACCTGCCCGGTTTGCTGCTCGGCGGCGGTTCGCTGCTGCTGCTGTGGCTGGCCAGAAGTCATCTTGGCCGAGGGTTGTGCGCGCTGGGCCTGCCGGCCAAGACAGCCGACATCGGCAGCAAGCTGGCGCCGGCACTGGTGCTGCTGCTGGCCACCCTGCTGGTGACACCGTTGGGCTGGCAGGGCCAGGTGGCCACCGTCGGCCCGATTCCCGCCGGGCTGCCAGACCTCTCGCTCGACCTGACGCTGTCGCAACTGCGCCAGCTGGCACTGCCGTCGCTGTTGATCGGCTTCATGATCTTCCTCTCCGGCCAGTCGGCTGCAGTGACCCTGGCACACAAGCGCAACGAGCGGATCGATACCGACCACGAGCTGCTCGGACTGGGCGCGGCCAACCTGGCCAGCGCGGTATCCGGCGGTTTTCCGGTGACCGGCAGTATCTCGCGCTCGGCGGTGAACTACGCCGCCGGCGCCAACACGCCACTGGCCACACTGGTCACCGCCGCGCTGCTGGCGCTGATCCTCTGCGTGCCAAATGACTGGCTGGCGCAGCTGCCGCTACCGGCACTGGCGGCGACCATCATCATCGCCGTGCTCGGCATGCTCGACTTCGACACCCCGCGGCTGGCCCTGCGGCATGACCGTGGCGACGCCATGGCCTGGCTGGCGACGCTCACCGGAGTGCTGCTGCTGGGCGTGGAAGAGGGTGTCGTACTCGGCCTGATCCTCTCGCTGGCAACGGTCATCGCCCGCGCCAGCCGCCCGCACATCGCCGTGCTCGGGCGCCTGCCCGGCAGCGAGCACTTTCGCAACGTCGAGCGTCATCAGGTAGAAACGCTGCCGCACCTGCTGATGCTGCGCATCGACGCCGCCCTGTTTTTCGCCAACGCCGAAGTCATCTGCGACCGCGTAGTGGGCCTGCTGCAACCGCAGACGCGGCGGGTGCTGCTGGTGATGTCGGCGGTCAACCAGATCGACACCACCGGTCTCTATGCGCTGGTGGAGCTGAACCGGACTTTGGCGGCACGCGGCATAGAACTGCACCTGAGCGAAATCAAGGGCCCGCTGATGGATCGCCTGCGCAGCAGCCAGCTGCTGCAGGATCAGCTCAGCGGCGCGATCTTCCTCAGCACCGCGCAGGCCTACGAGCAACTGGCCGAGTCGGCACCTGCCACGCCCTGACCCCTTTATCCGGAGCCGATAAAAATGGCCATGCCCCTGCCCAGCAACGACAGCACGCTGGACGATGAACAACCACCGACCGCCTCGCGTGGCTACGCCTGGCTGGTGTTCGCCCTGACGTTCGGCCTGATGCTGTCGGACTACATGTCACGCCAGGTGATCAACGCCGTGTTCCCCTCACTCAAGGCCGAATGGGCGCTGAGCGATACCCAGCTCGGCGCGCTGGTCAGCGTGGTGGCGCTGACCGTGGGCCTGATGACCTTCCCCATCTCGCTGCTGGCCGACCGTTGGGGTCGGGTACGCAGCGCCACGGCGATGGCGCTGGTGTGGGGGTTGGCGACCATTGCCTGCGGCCTGTCCGGGAACTTTCTGCTGATGTTCATCGCCCGCGCAGTGGTCGGTCTGGGTGAGGCTGGCTACGGCAGCGCCGGCGGGGCTATCCTGCTCAGTGTGTTTCCGCGCCGCCTGCACGCCACGGTGGTGGGCGCGTTCCTCGCGGCGGCGTTGTTTGGCTCAGTGCTGGGGGTGATATTCGGCGGCATGATCGCCCAGCACATGGGCTGGCGCATGGCCTTTATCCTGGTCGGTGCCGGCGGCCTGGTCCTCGCCGTGATCTATCCGCTGGTGGTACGTGAACCGCAGGCGGTCGCCGGCAAAGATCAACGCATGCCACTCAAGGCCGTGCTGCGCGCGCTGCTGACCTCGCGCACCGCACTCTGGACCTACCTCGGCTCGGGTCTGCTGATGTTTATCCAGGGTGCGGTAATTGCCTGGATGCCCAGTTATCTGAACCGCTATTACGCCATGGACATGACGCAATCCGCCACCGGTGCCGGCCTGCTGGTGCTGGTCGCAGGTATCGGCATGACGGCCGGTGGCGCGCTGGTCGACCGCCTGAGCCGAGGCAATGTGCGCAACAAGCTGCGCATCCCGATGCTCTACGCCCTGGGCTCCAGCCTGCTGTTACTGGCCGCCTTCGCCTTGCCCGCCGGCAATCCGCAACTGCTGCTGATCGGTCTGGGTTTGCTGGTCGGCGGAGGATTTGCCGGCCCGTCCGGCTCGGTGGTGGCCGATGTCACCCCGGCGGCCATCCACGCCAGCGCCTTTGCGGTGCTGACTCTGGCCAACAACATTTTCGGCCTGGCTCCCGGCCCCTTCATTACCGGCGCGCTGGCGGATGCTTTCAGCCTGCAAACGGCGATGGCACTGGCACCGCTGGTTGGTCTGGGTTCGGCGGCAGCTTACTGGATGGCCAGCCGCTTCTATCTGAACGAGGTGACGCACAGCGCAAGCTGAAGCGCCAGCAGACGGGTTAATTGTCCAGCAAGGCCTGCGCTTGCCCGGCAGCTCGAACCCCACTGCGCAAGGCCCCTTCCAGGGTACCGGGATACAGGGCATCGGTATGCTCACCGGCGAAGATCAGGCGACCGGCTGGCTGCTCCCACAACCGCCAGTACTGACTGATTTCCCCGGGCCCGAAAGCCAGGTAGGCGCCACCTGCCAGCGCATCACCGCCATAGCGCCGCACCTCGTAGCCTTTGAAAGCGGCCCTAGCGCCGGGGTAATACTGATCGAGCCGGATCAGCACCTGATCCGCCAGCTGCCGGTCATTGAAGGCCTTGAGCATGCGTGCATTGTCGCCGGAAAGATTCACCAGCAGATTCGCCCCACCCTGACTGGCCGGCTCGATCCAGAGCATGCCCAAGCCCTGATTGCTGAAGATCTCCCCGCTCAGACGGGCCTTGCCCCAGAACGGCTTGCTGAATTTGAGCAGTATCTGGTCGCGCCAGCCGTAGTTGATATCTTTCAGTGCCCGCTGCTGCAGCGGTGACAGGGCCGGGGTGATGCTGACCTTGGCCAGTGCGGGCAACGGAATGGCCAGTACCACGACATCGGCGGTATAGCCGGCACCGGCGACTTTCACCGTCACCCCCTCGCTGTTCTGGATGATGGCGTCGACCCGGGCATTCAGCCGGATGGTTTTCAGCTGTTTGACGAACGCCTGCGCCAGCACCTGACTGCCCCCGGGCAGCCGTTCGCTGCGTTGCTGCACGGTCGGCTTGCCGGCGTAGGCGCTGGCCTGCTGCACCAGATAGAGCAGGGACAGACGCGATGGCTCGTCATACCGCGAGCGGATGCGCTGCTCGATCAGTTGGCGGGCGGTAACCGGCAGACTCAACTGATCCAGCCAGCGCGCCACCGTCAGCTGATCCAGCACCGCCAATTGGTTGCTGGACAAGGGTTGCAGCGGATCTTCCATCCCTGCCGCCAGTTCTGCGAGTCGCGCTTCGTAGAGTTTGATAGCGACAGCAATCTCCGCTGGCAGCTCGGCCTGCGTGAAAATCCGTCCTTCAATCAGATAAGCCGGCTCGCGGACATAGGCCGGAGCAGGTTGCGTCTTGAGGTTGAAGCGTTGCAGGTAATGGTGCAGTTGCGCTTGCGCCTGTGTATCCCCCAGCCATTCGGCCGAGGCCAGACCGGCACGCCCACCGACGCCAGCCTTGGCCTCGAGCACAGTGACTTGCCAACCCTGCGCCTGCAACTCATAGGCCGCCGCCAGCCCGGAAAGCCCGGCACCCACCACCAGCGCCGACGGCTGCTGCGCCCAGGCCAGAGAACTGTCCAGCAACAGCCACAGCAGGCTGACTCTTAACGCGCGGGTTAGCATATGCACACTCCTGACTCGGCAACGGCGCGCAGGATACGCCAGCCTTCCGAGCCCGACCAGACATAAGCGCCGGCCTGATCTGGTAGGCTTCGCGCATTACCTGAGGAGAATCACCGATGAGCCTGAATGCCCAGTGGATGCAGCGCGACCTGAATGTGCTGTGGCATCCCTGTACGCAGATGAAAGACCACGAAACCCTGCCGCTGATCCCGATCCGCCGTGGCGACGGTGTGTGGCTGGAAGACTTCGACGGCAGGCGCTATCTGGATGCGGTCAGCTCTTGGTGGGTCAATGTCTTCGGTCACGGCAACCCGCGCATCAACCAGCGCATCCGCGATCAACTCGACAGCCTGGAGCACGTGATGCTGGCCGGCTTCAGTCACCAGCCGGTGATTGAACTCTCGGAGCGTCTGGTGCAGATCACTCCGCCAGGACTGGACCGGGTGTTCTATGCCGACAACGGTTCTTCCGGTATCGAAGTGGCGCTGAAGATGAGTTACCACTACTGGCTGAACTGCGGTCAACCGGCCAAGAAGCGCTTCGTCACCCTGAGCAACAGCTACCACGGCGAAACCGTCGCCGCGATGTCGGTCGGCGATGTGGCGCTGTTCACCGACACCTACAAGGCGCTGCTGCTGGACACCATCAAGGTGCCCAGCCCGGACTGCTACCTGCGCCCCGAGGGCATGGGCTGGGAGGAGCACTCGCGGAACATGTTCGCAGCCATGGAACAGACGCTGGCCGAGCATCACCATGAAGTCGCGGCGGTGATCGTCGAGCCGCTGATCCAGGGGGCCGGTGGCATGCGCATGTATCACCCGGTGTACCTGACCCTGCTGCGCGAAGCCTGTGACCGCTATGGCGTGCACCTGATCCATGACGAGATCGCTGTGGGATTTGGCCGCACCGGCAGCATGTTTGCCTGCGAACAAGCCGGCATCACCCCGGACTTTCTGGTGCTGTCCAAGGCACTCACCGGCGGTTACCTGCCGATGGC
>DATMWH010000077.1:0-5487 GCA_035562615.1 Pseudomonas sp.
CGAAGATCTGGCCCGTGTGATAGCCCATCTGCAAGCCATTCGCCCGCTGGCACCGCTGTTTGCCGTCGGCTACTCGCTGGGCGGCAACGTGCTGCTCAAATATCTGGGTGAACGCGGAGAACAATCCGGCTTGCAGGCGGCTGTGGCGGTCTCCGTACCGTTCCGGCTGGATCAGTGCGCTGACCGCATCGGCATCGGTTTTTCCCGGGTCTACCAAGCGCACTTCATGCGCGAACTGCTGGCCTATGTGCGCCACAAGCAGCAACGATTTCAGGCCGACGGCAAAGCCGCCCAGCTGGCGACACTGGAGGACCTCGGCAAACTCGATCAAATGCGCACTTTCTGGGACTTTGACGGCCTGGTCACCGCGCCACTGCATGGTTATGCCGACGCCGATGACTATTACCGGCGCGCCTCCAGTCGCTATTTTCTCGGCACCATCCGCACGCCGGCGCTGCTTATCCAGTCCAGCGACGACCCCTTCGTGTTTCGCCACAGCATTCCAGAGCACTCAGAATTGTCGTCCGATACCACGCTGGAATTGCATGCGCGCGGCGGGCATGTCGGCTTTATCGATGGCCATCTGCGTCAGCCGGGGTTCTATCTGGAGCGGCGCATTCCGCGATGGCTGGCCGATCACTTGCCTCCGGGCAATCAGTAAACTTGGCCGCACGGGCCTGCTGAGCTAACATCCTGCCCTTCTCACCCTCGTCAGGATCTTGCGATGAACAGAGTGCTTTACCCGGGCACCTTCGACCCCATTACCAAAGGGCATGGCGACCTGATTGAGCGCGCTGCCGGTTTATTCGACACGTTGATCATCGCCGTGGCGGCCAGCCCGAAGAAAAATCCGCTGTTCACTCTGGAGCAGCGCGTTGAACTGGCGCGCGAAGTCACCAAGCACCTGCCGAATGTCGAGGTAGTGGGCTTTTCCTCGCTGCTCGCGCACTTTGCCAAGGAGCAGAAGGCCAACGTCTTCCTGCGCGGACTGCGCGCGGTCTCTGACTTCGAATACGAATTCCAGCTGGCCAACATGAACCGGCAGCTGGTTCCCGATGTGGAAAGCATGTTTCTCACCCCGTCGGAAAAATATTCGTTTATTTCTTCAACCCTGGTCAGGGAAATCGCCGCGCTGGGCGGTGATATCAGCAAGTTCGTTCATCCCGCCGTGGCCGCCGCGCTGGACGAGCGTTTCAAGACCCGCTGAGCAACACAATCTATTGAATAACGTCCTGCCTGACGGCATGACGGGAGTGACAGCATGTCCCTGATGATTACCGACGACTGCATCAACTGTGATGTCTGCGAACCCGAATGCCCGAACGCGGCCATTTCCCAGGGCGAAGAGATCTACGTGATCGACCCCAACCTGTGTACCGAATGTGTCGGCCATTACGATGAACCGCAGTGCCAGCAGGTCTGTCCGGTTGACTGCATTCCACTGGATGTAAATCACGTGGAAAGCAAAGACGAACTGATGCAGAAATACCTGATCATTTCCGGCAAGGCCTGACAGCTGCGAACCCAGCGTTTGCGCTAGCTCTCCCCCGCCAGAGTCACCCCATGAAACGACTGCCAGCCCTTATCGCCTGCTGCATTCTGGGTTTCAGCCTGCTCACCCAGGCTGGCGGCAGACCCGGACAGGTGGCTATCGCCAGCGCCCATCCGGCAGCCACCGTGGCCGGACTGGAAACCCTGGCCGCCGGCGGTAACGCATTTGACGCAGCAGTCGCCGTCAGTGCGGCCCTTGCCGTCACCGAACCTTACGGCTCGGGCCTGGGCGGCGGCGGTTTTTTCCTGCTGCGCAAGGCCGGTGACAAACCGGCCTATCACTTCCTGGATGCCCGCGAGAAAGCGCCGCAAGCGGCCACGCCGGATATGTACCGTGAACAACCGGCACGCTCGCTGGACGGTGCGCTGGCGGCCGCCATCCCCGGATTGCCGGCAGCGCTGGCCGATCTCGCCAGCCGCTATGGACGCCTGCCACTGGCAGCGTCGCTGGCACCCGCCATCCGGCTGGCAGAAGATGGTTTTCCGGTGGACCGCGTCTATCGCGAGCGCGCCGGCTGGCGACTCAAGGCCTTGCGCGCCGACCCCGAGAGCGCACGGATCTTTCTCGAACAAGGCGAAATCCCCGAAGAGTTCAGTCTGATCCGCCAACCGCAGCTGGCCAAAACCCTCAAGCTGCTGGCTGCCAAGGGACATGACGGTTTCTATCGCGGCCCGCTGGCCGAACAACTGGTGGCCGGCGTACACGCCGGCGGTGGCATCTGGAGCCTGCGCGATCTGGCCGATTACCGGGTGGTTGAACGTCAGCCGCTGCGCTTTGAGCTTGACGACCAACGTCTGCTGATCAGTGCACCGCCACCCTCTGCCGGCGGCGTGGCCCTGGCGCAAAGCCTTGGCATGCTGCAGCAACTGCCCTGGAAGGAAGCGGCCACCGTGCAGCGCACCCACCTGATGGTTGAAGTATTGCGCCGCGCCTACCGCGACCGCGGCTTGCTCGGGGACCCGGATTACGTGCGCAATCCGCTCCGGCACATGCTTGACCCGGCCTATCTGAAGCAGCTGAGCAAAAGCATCGACCCGCAACGCGCCACCCCCAGCAGCAGTCTGGCGGCCTCGCCACCCTGGCACGAGGGCGATCACACCACCCATTTCAGCCTGATCGACGCGGATGGCAATGCCGTCGCGGCGACCCTCTCGATCAATCTGCCGTTTGGTGCCGCCTTTACCGCTCCGGGGACCGGCATATTGCTCAATGACGAAATGGATGACTTTGCCGCCGACCCCCAGGGAGAAAACGCCTACGGCCTGGCCGGCAGCATGGCCAATGCGATCGCGCCCGGCAAACGGCCGCTCTCCAGCATGAGCCCGACTTTCATCGAGAGCCCCACCGAGTTTGCCGCCTTCGGCACGCCCGGCGGCAGCCGCATACCCAGCATGGTGCTGATCTCGATCATGCAATACCTGGATGCTCAGCCGGTGAGTGCCTGGCCAGAGGCGTCACGCTTTCATCACCAACACCTGCCGGACCGGATCGAGCATGAACCCGGCACCTTCAGTCCCAGTCAGGTTGCCGAACTCAAGGCGCGCGGCCATGCGCTGGAAGCGCTCGGGCGCCGCTACGGCAACCAGCAGGTCCTGCTGTGGCGCAAAGCCACCGGTCAGCTGGAAGCCGCCAGCGATCCGCGCGGCATCGGTCTGGCCGCCAGCCAGCCGGAGCGGCTCGAATAACGTCGCGGCGATTCAGTCGTAGAAACTTAGCCGGGGCTCTTCGGCGAGAATCTGCCGCAGCGCACCGACATATTCGCTATCCGGATTTCGCCCCAGCAGCAGCACATTGCGCAGGCTCTGGATTATCCGGCTGGCATAACCCAGATCATTCATCAGCGAACTCGCCTGATCGCCGCTCAGACGCGCACTACGCACCTGCGCAAACAAGCGCTCGCGAAAGTCTGCATCGTAGGTGGCCGCCAACTCATCCAGTAACTGCAAGCGGTCACTCCAGACCGTCAAGGGCGCATCCAGACGACTGATTTCGCGGATTTCCTGCAGCATGGAAATGATGTGCCTGCGCAATTCGACGTATTCCTGCCTGACCGTCAAATCATCACCGCGCAGGTAATTGCCGAGGTTCTTCTGCAGGTGCTTGGCATCCTTGACCGCATCCACCAACTCCAGCGCAGCGCGCTGGCAGCCCAGCCAGGAAATGCGCTGCTGAGCATCCAGTTCGGTTTCAAGACGGCTCATGAAGATCAGCAGGTCGCTGTAAACGCCTTTCACATGCAACTGGTAGAGCTGATCGGCATCCGGCTCGAGCATCTTTGGCCTGGCATTGAGCAGGACCGGATCAGGATGCTTCTGATTCAATTGCTCGACCGGGAGAAACAGCGCATGGCAGATCACCTCAAGACTCAACCGGCCCAGATGCTGCAACTCATGCAGCACTGCCCTGACGGCAGTGTCCGCACTGGCCAGGGCGCTTTCATCCAGATAGCGCGCCCGCGAAGGCTCCATTTCCTGCGGAGCCAGTTCCTCGATCAGCACCTTGGGCTCAAGGTAATCAGGTAGGCGCTGCTGCAGAAATGCAGCCAATCGATGTCGCCCGGGCCAGAACAGCAGAACTCCCAGCGCATTGAATAGCGTGTGAAAGATAGCCAACTGGATCAGCGGGTTATTACCCATACCGAGCAGCCTGGAACACCAGAAAACCACCTCTGAAAGTGGTCCCAGCAATGCCAGGGCCAACACGCCGGTCAGCAGATTGAACAGTACATGGGCGAGTGCCAGCCGTTGTCCGGCACGTGCACCGCCGACCGAGCCGATGATGGCAGTGATGGTGGTTCCCAGGTTGGAGCCGATGGCCAGGGCAAAACCCTGATCGATCGCCAGATGTCCGCTGCCCAGCGCGGTCAGGATCAACATCAAGGTGGCGTGGCTGGACTGCAGCAGTACGGTTATCAGTACGCCGATAGCCGCATACAGCAGTTGGCCTTTGAGGCCCGGAACCTGGTACTGCAATGGATCAAAATTGCCGGCCAGAGCGGTAAAACCGTCGCGCATCTGGTCGATGCCAAGAAACAGGAAGGCAATACCCAGCGCCACCCGCCCGACCGCCTGACCTCGCGGGCCGGTAAAATTCCCCAGCACCCCGAACACCAGAAAGGGCAAGGCGACAGGACTCAGACTCAGGTTCTGGCCGGCCAGCGCCAACAACCAGATGCCGCTGGTGGTGCCCAGATTGGCGCCAAAGATGATCGCGATACCCGCAACCAGACTGATCAGCCCGGTACTGATGAACGCAATAGTCAGTAACGAAACCAGCGAACTGGATTGCACCAGCATGGTCGAGACAATGCCAAACAGCAGGCTCTTGAAGGAACTGGACGTGCTCCGGGCCAACAGCCGCTCGAGCTTGCCCCCGGTCAGCTGTCGCAGCCCTTCTTCCAGGCATTGCATGCCAAACAGGAAAAGGGCCAAACCCGCACATAACGCCAACCAACCCGGGCTGTAGAAAAAGCTCAGAGCCAGCAGGCCAAACAGGAAAATCCAGACGTGAGAGCGCCAGCGCAGGGCCCTCTTACGACTGGAATCAGTCATTCAAACACTCAGTTAGGATAACTGGAGTTGCTCGAATCACAGCCCAGACAACGGACGAAGGCTTCACGCCCCGGCTCAACCACCAACGCCTGACCTGCCTCTTTCACATTACCGCCCAGCGCCGAAAACGGCAGGCTGACTACGAAGGCGACAGTACCGATGGCGGTGGCCGCAATTAATAGCGGCCGCGCAATAATCAGATCAGCCATCATGGTGTAGCCTTTGGGGGCATCAGCAGTGTAGAGCGCGTTCTGGCTGTGATTTTGCTGCGAGTCCACGGTGGACACGCTACCACCTTGCTGCATTTGCTCTGCGTGAGCAGGCAGAGTCAGAAGAGCAGTGGAAAATGCCATAAGAGCAACGGTGGTGCGAAACAGATTCATG
>DATMWH010000078.1:0-3886 GCA_035562615.1 Pseudomonas sp.
GCAGCACCGCCCGCGTACCGAACCAGTCCCCCTGCAGCTCTTCCACCTGCAATCGGGCACCGTTTTCCAGCAACAGCGGCGTCTCCTGCAAGGGTGCCAGTTGCTGGCGCAGCAGCAGCCCGGTCAATCCAGCCACACCAACCACCAGCAGGATGAATAATCCGGCCAACCAGGCCCAGGTTCGTGGTTTACGCAGCCAGACAAGCATGCCCGCCGCCCTCACTGGCACGCCGCATCCGGCTGCATGGCCCAGCGCGCGGCTTGTTCCAGCACGCGGGCATAGCGCGGATCGGCATAGGTTTCGGCCAGATGGCCGGGCGCAGATCAAAACGCGCCAGACGATCAAGCGGGAACGGGCCGTGGCCGATCTCATTGGCCAGCCGCAGCACCAGCTGTCGTTGGTTGCCCAGCGGCCACTCCATCCGCAGGGTCACCTGCGTGCTGAACCAGCCACCGTGCAGTGCCTCCACTTGCAGATGAGCGCCGTTGTCCAGCACTAGCGGAGTGCTTTGCAGGGGCGCCAGTTCATGCCGCAGCAGCACCCCGGTCAGGCCGGCAATGCCGACCGCAAGGATTACCAACGACCCGGCGATCCACGCCCAGGTTTTGGGTTTACCCAGCCAGGCAAGCATCCGCGCCGCCCTCACTGACAGGCCGGATCCGGCTGCATGGCCCAGCGCGTGGCTTGTTCCAGCACGCGGGCATAGCGCGGATCGGTGTAGGTCGAAGCCAGATGACCGGGCGCGCCATAGAACACCCGCCCTTTGCCCTGACAGTGCTTCCAGGCGATCGGATGGTCTTTGCCCATCGAGATATCGTGGAACAGGATCTTCGGCGAGTAGGTGCTTTCATCCAGTTTGAGCAGCACCTCGACATCCTTCGGCGGCTGCTGGAAGGAATACCACTCATCGATCATCGTGAAGCTTTCCGGCAGATGACTGACGATCGGGTCCTGCGGGTTCTGTACCTGCAGGGTGGCTTCCTGGAACTGCGGGAACATCGGATGCGCGGTGAACTGGGCGCGGATCAGCGACTGCGGGTACCAGCCCCAGGCGTAGGACGGATCGCCCCCGGCGCCATGTATGGCGACAAAGCCACCGCCGTTTTCCACGTAGCCCTGCAAGGCTGATCGCTGTTCGGGGGTCAGCACATCGCCGGTGACGTTGTTCCACACCACGGCATCGAAACGTGCCAGCGCCTCGGGGTTGTGCACCGCGGCATTCTCGGTGAGGTACACCGACCAGCCGTTGCTTTCACCCAGCTGCTGGTACAAGGCCTGCGCGGCTGGAATCGCTTCCTTGTGAATAAAGCCGTTGGTCTTGCTGAACACCAGCAGCGCCGGGCTTTTCAGGTCAGTTGGCAAACCCGGCGGATCAATCTCGTAGACCGCCTCTCGCAGCAGGCCATCCATGCGCAACTTGACGGCCAGGGCGCCGGCCAGCAGCACCAGCACGCCAAGGACAATCAATGCATAGAACCCGAAGCGGGCCAGAGCGGAAGAAGAACGGGGCATGGCAAATAGCTCCTGAGATCAGATAAGGCCGGCGCGCAATTGCTGCACGGCATAGTCGGCGGCGCGCGCGGTCAGCGCCATAAAGGTCAGTGACGGGTTGACGCATGAGGCCGAAGGCATGCATGAGCCGTCGGTGACAAACAGGTTGGGCACCTCGTGGCTCTGGTTCCAGCCATTGAGGAAGGAGGTCGCCGGATCCTTGCCCATGCGCGCCGTACCCATTTCATGGATGCTGCGCCCCGGCTGATTGCTGGCGAAGGTCTGCACACCGACTGCACCGGCCAGCTCCAGCATGGTCTTGGCCTCGCGAATGAGGTCGGCACGCAGGGCGTCTTCATTCGGGCTGTTGTGGAAGTCGAAAGCCACCTGTGGAATGCCGAAGCGATCCTTCAGGGTCGGGTGCAGGTACACGCGGTTTTCGTAGCGCGGCAGCACTTCGCCAAAACCGACCAGATACATCACCCACGGCCCCGGGCCCTGCATGGCCTGCTTGAACTCCTTGCCGAAGCCGGGGATCAGTTTGTAGTTCAAATCCCAGCCCGGGCGCATGGCACCGCCCTGGAAGTTATAACCGCGGACAAAATCCAGCCCCTCGTCATCGGCACTCAGATTACGGAATCGCGGGATATACAGGCCGTTGGGGCGGTAGCCGTAGGGGTATTTGTCCAGATAGCCGGGTACCAGACCGACAGCCCCGTCGGCGGTGGTGTGTTCGGTGAGGTAGCGGCCCAGCACCCCACTGCGGTTACCCAGCCCGTCGGGAAAGGTCTCGCTGGTGGAGTTGAGCAGAATCTGCGTGCTGCCCACGGTGGAGCCACAGAGGAAAATCAGCTTGGCGCTGACCCGGCTGCGCTCGCCGGTCTGCGCATCGATCACCCGCACCGCACTGGCGCGGGCAGTCGCCGGATCATAGTCGATAGCCTCGACCACGCTGTCGCCGCGCAGGGTCAGGTTGCCGGTGGGGCGGGCCGCCGGCAGGGTCGCATTGAGGCTGCTGAAGGCGGCATTGAAGGTGCAGCCGCGCTCGCACTTGAAGCAGTAGGTGCAGGCGCCACGGCCGTTGCGCGCTTCGGTCTGGATCGCCACCCGGCCGATGGTCAGGTGGCGGTTGTCATAGTGGGTGGCCAGCGACTGACGCAGCACCTTCTCCACATGGTTGAGTTCCATCGGCGGCTGGAACTCGCTGTCCGGCAGATGCGGCAAACCCAGCGCCTCGCCACTCACGCCGACAAAGCGTTCAACGTAGCTGTACCAGTCTTGGATATCGCGGTAGCGGATCGGCCAGTCGTTGCCGTGGCCGTCGCGCAGATTGGCCTCGAAATCCAGATCGCTGAAGCGGTAGACCTGACGGTTCCACAGCAGCGACTTGCCGCCAACCACGTCCGCCCGCGTCCAGATAAAGGGCTGCTGCGGGTCGTAGACGTAGGGGTTGGCACTGTCGCGGTTGAAGAAGTGCCGGGTGGTCTCGTCGAAGGCGTAGCTCTGGCTCTGGATCGGGTAATCGGCTTCGTACAATTCCCGGTCCGGCAGCCCGCGTAGCGGAATCTTCCACGGCGGCATCAGCGCGGTGGTGAAATCCTTCTCGGGCGTGATTGCCTTGCCGCGATCCAGCACCAGCACCTTCAGGCCCTTCTCGCAGAGTTCCTTGGCCGCCCAGCCCCCGGTGATTCCGGAGCCGATGACGATGGCGTCAAATTCAGGCATCTGCGGCTCCTTCACCAGACGTACTGCTTGCCGTTGCTCTCGGCCAGCGTGGCTTCGCCGCGATAGCCGTTGGGCACGGGCAGGTAGACCATCTCGGTCATAGCGGCGCTTTCCGAGGTGTAGTAACCAACCACCACCAGCTCCTTGAGTTTGTTGAAGAACGGCGCCTGTTCGTCGATCAGCGGCTTGTCCATCACGCTGGCCTGCTTGGGTGGATTAAGGCGCAGCTGGTCGCGCGCCTGCACTTCCTGCTCGGCCAGCAGCTGATTCTGCTGCTCCACGGTGCAGGCCACGTAGGCCTTGCCGAAGCGCTGCTGAGCCTCGCGTTCAAGCGTCTGCAGTCCTTCGATGAAAATGCCGTGTTCGGTATCGGTGTACCAGCGGCTGAGAATGTCTTCGACAAAGGCCGGCACGCCGGCGTCGATCGCGCCCGGGGTGTCGGTACGCGGAATCACCTGCTCGGCGAGCACGGCGATTTGTGCCCGCTGCGCCGCACTCAGCCCGCGCTGTGCAGGTGGGGCGGAGCCTGCGGTCTGCGTCAGCGCGCGGACCAGACCGGAGGCGCTGATGCCGCCGAGCATGACGGTAAGCTGAAGGAAATCACGACGCTGCATGGATCACTCCGGTAGATCTGGCATGATGCAGTTGAACTGTTGTTATTGATCCGGC
>DATMWH010000079.1:0-2027 GCA_035562615.1 Pseudomonas sp.
CCAGCAGGAAGCTGCCGGGTTGAACAATCTGTCCGGCGCGGGCCGTGCGTTGCCCGACCAGCCCGCTGACCGGAGCACGGATTTCGGTGCGTGAGAGGTTCAGTTCTGCTTGGGCGATATCGGCTTTGGCGCTGGCCAGCATTGCTTCCAGACGCTGCACGTCAGCCTCCAGCGTATCCACTTGCAGGCGCTGGGCCTCCAGGTCGGCCTGCGCCTTGGTAACGCGGGAACCGGCAACCCGGCTGTCGGCAGTCAGCGTCGTGACGCGTTCCTCGGAGACATAGCCCGGTTTGCGCAAGGTCTGGGCGCGATCCAGGTCCATCTGGGTACGGCCAAGGGTGGCCTGACTGGCAGTGACATCGGCCTTGCTCGCGGCAATCAGGCTGGATTGCTGGTGCAACCTGCTGCGCGCCTGATTGAGTTCTGCCTCACGGGTGCCCAGGGCAGCCTTGGCGCGATCCAGTGCCAGCTTGAAATCATCTGACTCAAGACGAACCAGAACGGCGCCTTTTTCCACGTGCTGGTTGTCTTCAACCAGCACTTCACTGACCCGTGCGCCCAGTTGGCTTGAGATCCGGGTGATTTCAGCCTGTACGTAGGCGTTATCGGTACTGATGTGAAAACGCCCGATAAAGAACCAGTGCGCAAAGAGTCCGCAGGCGATCAGGGCAATCACCAGCAAAAAGAGGGACAGGCGGCGTTGAAGTTTGGCGGGCATGCTGTGCTCGAGGTCCTGACAGTCAGGGCGACAATTTAGCAGTGTTCCCTTTGTGGATATAGAGGCTAGACTTCGGATGCTTTGTTGCTTTTGAGGAACAATCAGATGAGTCTGGATGATGCGCAGGTGTTTACCCGCGTGGTTGAGTTGCACAGTTTCACCCAGGCGGCCAATAGCCTGGGGATGCAGAAGTCCACGGTGAGTCGCCGGATCGCGTTGCTTGAAGATCGTCTGGGGGTGCGCTTGCTTAACCGCACGACCCGGAAATTGCGCCTGACCGAGGTGGGGCAGGCCTATTACGAGCGATGTCGGCAGATCATGCTGGATTTCGCCGAAGCCGAGCAGGCGGTCATGCAACTGCAGCAGGCGCCCTCCGGGCTGTTGCGCATTACGGCGCCAATCGAGTTCGGTCAGATGTTTCTCGGCCAGGCGCTGGGGGCCTTTATGCGCGAGTACCCGCAAATCAGCGCCGAAGTGGAGATCACCTCGCGCAATGTCGATCCGGTGGAAGAGGGCGTGGACATCGCCATCATGGTCGGCCAGCCGCAGGATTCGACCCTGATTGCCCGCAAGCTGTTCCAGAGCTCACGAACCTTTTATGCCAGTCCGGAGTATGTGGCCGAGCATGGCACGCCGCTGGTTACGGCCGACCTGAATAATCACCGGGCCATTCTGCTGCCGCAGGATAATCCGCGCTACTGGCCGATTGTCGGTGAGCACCGACTGTGCAATCGGGCCTTAGCCTGCAACAACATTACCTTTGCCCGCGAGGCTGCGGTGGCGGGGGCAGGTATCGTCGGTTTGCCACGGATGATTTGCCGTGAAGTACTTGAGCGCGGGGAGTTGATCGAGCTGCTGCCCGAGGTGCCGTTGCCGGTGGGTGAAATCTACGCCGTGTACCCTTCAAGGCGCTTTCAGGCCTTGAAGGTGCGCGCCTTTCTCGACTTTGTGATTGAGCGTTTGCCGCCCGATGACCGCGATATGCTGGAGCCCTGAGTGGCGCGCCTGTTACCATTCGCGCCTTGCAGGATCCCTTCGCGTCGAGATATTTCATGACCACCGTTCGTACCCGTATTGCTCCTTCGCCGACTGGCGACCCCCATGTTGGCACGGCCTATATCGCGCTGTTCAACCTGTGTTTTGCCCGCCAGCACGGCGGTCAGTTCATCCTGCGCATCGAAGACACCGATCAGCTGCGCTCGACTCGCGAGTCCGAACAGCAGATTTTCGATGCGCTGCGCTGGCTCGGTATTGAATGGGACGAGGGCCCGGATGTCGGTGGCCCGCACGGCCCTTACCGGCAGAGCGA
>DATMWH010000080.1:0-24288 GCA_035562615.1 Pseudomonas sp.
CTCAGCAGCAGCCCGGCGGAACATACCAGCAGCACATCGCGCCACTCCAGCAGGGAGGGCAGATAGCTGATGTAGTAGAGGTCACCGCTGAAAATCCGTGCACCCAGCAGGTTTTCAAGCGCGGACACCCAAGGCGTCAGATTGAGCGCCAGCAACACCCCCAGCACCCCGCCAGTCAACACTCCGACCAGCCCGATCACCGAACCTTGCACCATGAACACTGCCATCACCTGCAGGGGTGTCATGCCCAGCGTGCGCAGAATAGCGATGTCGGTACGCTTGTCTGCCACCACCATGATCAGCGTCGAAATGATGTTGAACGCCGCCACGGCAATGATCAGCAGCAGCAACAGGGCAATCATGGTTTTTTCCATCTGCATGGCCTGGAACAGGCTGCCCTGGGTTTTGCTCCAGTCTGTCGCGCTGAAGCCCTGCCCCAGATTAACGGCGATCTGCGCCGAGACTTGCGGCGCCTGATACAGATCCTTCAGGGTCAGGCGCACGCTTTGCACCTGATCCGCCGGCCAGCGTTTGATCTGCGCCGCATCAGCGACATGGATCAGTGCCAGCGAGCTGTCCAGATCAGCCCCCACCTTGAACACCCCAACCACAGTAAAGGACTGCAAGCGCGGCGTGATGGTGACCGAGCCCTTGGTCGCTTCCGGCACAATCAGGGAAATCTTGTCGCCCACCTGCACGCCAAAGCGCCGGGCACTGGTTTCCCCCAGCAGAATGCCGAACGCTCCGGGCTTGAGCGCCGCCAGACTGCCGCGCTGCATATGCTCAGCGAGGATCGAGACCTTTTCTTCCGCTGCCGGCAACACCCCACTGACCAGCACTGGCTGCATCACCCCCCTGCGCGAGAGCATGCCTTGAATCTCCGTGTGCGGCGCCGCCGCTACCACCTGCGGATTGGTCAGCGCCTGCTGCGCCAGTTGCGACCAGTCCCGCAACGGTTCGCTGCTGGTGAGCGTGGCATGCGGAATCATGCCGAGAATGCGCGTACGCATTTCTTCCTGCAGGCCGTTCATGACCGAGAGCACCACGATCATCGCCAGCACGCCGAGGCCCATACCGATCATCGAAGTCAGCGAGATGAACGAGATGAACTGGTTGCGGCGCTTGGCCCGGGTATAGCGGGTGCCGATGAAAATACTCAGTGGGCGATACATATCAGGCCACCACCAGCCGGCCTTGTTCGAGTCGCAGGGTACGGTCCATCTGCTGAGCCAGCCGTGGCTCATGGGTCACCACGAGGAAGGCGGTGTGCAGCGAACGGCTCAATTCCAGCATCAAGTCCTGAATGCCCAGCGCGGTGTGCTGGTCGAGGTTACCGGTCGGCTCATCGAGCATGACCAGCTTGGGCTGATTGATCAGCGCCCGCGCAATGGCCACGCGCTGCCGCTCACCGCCCGAGAGTTCCGCCGGCTTGTGCTGCAGGCGATGCCCCAGACCCACGCGCTCCAGCAGGGCGGCAGACATTTCCCTGGCTTGCGGAATCGGCGTACGCCCGATCAGCAGCGGCATGCAGACGTTCTCCAGCGCACTGAACTCAGGCAGCAGGTGATGGAACTGGTAAACGAAACCCAGCGCACGGTTGCGCAGCAAACCGCGCTCCTTTTCGCTCAGCGTCGACAGATCCTGTCCATCCAGCCAGACGCTGCCCTGGGTCGGGTTATCCAGCCCGCCAAGCAGATTGAGCAAGGTGCTTTTACCGGAGCCGGAACTGCCGACAATCGCCACCCGCTCGCCGGCCAGCAATTCCAGCTCCACGCCCGCCAGCACTTCGACTGACTGCGGACCTTCTTCATAACACTTGCCCAGATTACGGCAACTGAGGACGGCCATTTCACTCATAACGCAAAGCCTCCGCGGGCTGGGTGCGCGCAGCACGCCAGGCCGGATACAGGGTGGCAAGAAAACTCAGCAGCAACGCGGCCGAGCAAACCATGATCAGGTCGGCAGTCAGCAACTGCGAAGGCAGGTAACTGATGAAATACACATCTTCATTGAGAAACCGCGTGCCCATCAGCGATTCCAGCCAGGCCACCGCCGAACTCACATTGAGCGCGGCGAGAATCCCCAGCAGCGCACCGACCAGGGTGCCGACCACGCCGATGATGGTGCCCTGCACCATGAAGGTGGCCATGATCTGCTGCGGCGTCAGCCCCAGGGTGCGCAAAATGGCGATGTCGGAACGCTTGTCGTTCACCACCATGACCAGGGTGGAAATAATGTTGAATGCCGCCACGGCAACGATCAGCAGCAGCAACAGCCCGATCATGGCCTTCTGCATGCCGATGGCGCGATACAGATTGCCGTGCGAGCGGGTCCAGTCACGGGTAAAGAAGCTCTGATCCTGCAACGTCTGACTCATTTCCCAGGCCACATTGGGCGCCTGGAAAAGATCATCCAGCTTGAAGCGCAACCCCTGCACCTCATCCTGTTTCCAACGCTGCAGGCGCGCCGCATCACTGATATTGACCAGCGCCAACCCGGCATCGATTTCACCGGCACCGACCTTGAACAGGCCAACCACGGTGAAGCGCTTCATGCGCGGAAACAGTCCGGCCGGCGTGACCACCACATCGGGGGCGATAAACGTCACCTTGTCGCCAACCTTGACCCCCAGACGCTCAGCGGCCAGGGTTCCGAGAATCATGCCGAACTCGCCGGGCTTGAGGCTTTGCAGGCTGCCCTCACGAAAGAAGTTGCCGATCACCGATACCTTGCTTTCCTCCGCCGGGTCAATGCCGTCGACCAGTACCGGCAACACCTGATCAGCATGACTGAGCATGCCCTGGCTCTGCACGAAGGGGGCAACGGCTTGCACGTGCTCATGCCGGGCCAGTTGATCCGCCAGCGCCCGCCAGTCCCTGATCGGTTTGAATGACTGCACGGCCGCGTGCGGCACCATGCCGAGAATGCGCATGCGCAATTCGCGGTCAAAACCATTCATCACCGACAACACCAGAATCATGACCATCACCCCAAGGGCCAGGCCGAGCATGGAAGTCAGGGAAATGAACGAAATGAAATGGCTGCGACGCTTGGCACGGGTGTAGCGCATGCCAATGAAGACGGACAGGGGTCTGAACATTGAGAGACTGTTTCGCAGAGAAATGGACATCCGTGTGGCGGGGTATGGCTGGCGGCCTTACACTCAGGAAAATCACCGCTGCCATGGGCTCGCCATGTCGACAATTGACACCAACGATCGCCGCGAATACTACCGTATCAACGACACAATCGCACTGGAATTTAAGTTGCTGACGGGCCACGAAGCCCTTGAGCAGAGTGAGCTGCACGATGCTTCACCGCTGTTCAACCTGCTCAGCGAGCTGCACCTGAGTGACTTTGAATCCCAGCATTTGCTGCGGCATATCTCCGAGCAGAACCGCACACTGGCCAACTACCTGAAGGTGGTCAACAAGCGCATTGATCTGCTGGGGCAAGCGGTTGCGCAGAATCTGCTGCGCGATATCGGTACACCCCGCCGCGTTACGCTCTCCGAAGGCGGAGTTGGCTTCACCCATACGCACGCACTGGCAGCCGGCAGTCATCTGGCACTCAAACTGGTTCTCATGCCGCACGCGCTGGGCTTGTTATTGCGCGCCCAAATCAGCCATTGCAAGCCACTGGCTGACGGACAGTTCGAAATCGGCACCGAGTTTGAAGCCCTTACCGATGCACAACGCCAGTTGCTGGCGCGGCATATCCTGCAGAAACAGGCCCAGGAGCGCCGCCAGGCCAGGGACAGCCAACTCAACCAGGATGTCTGAGGGTCAACCATGCGCCTGCTGCTGATCCTCTGCCTGCTCCTTGCCCTGCCTGCGGCAGCCCAAAACATACTGATCCCGCTTGAGCAGCAAGGCCTGTCATCACTGCCGCTACCCGCTCCAGGCGCCACGCAGAGTCGTGTGCTGGAAGAGTTCGGCCAACCCGACAAGCAGCACCCGGCGGTCGGCACACCGAAAATGAGTCGCTGGGACTACCCGGACTTTTCGGTGTACTTCGAGAATGAGCGCGTCATCACCAGCGTTCGCCATCACCAACCCAGATTCCCCCTACCCCAGTCAGTTCAGGAGCAACCATGACACTGATCTACGGTCACCGTGGCGCCAAAGGCGAAGCACCGGAAAATACCCTGGCCAGCTTTCAGCGCTGTCTGGAGCATGGCGTGAAGCGCTGCGAACTCGACCTGCACCTTTCCCGCGACAGCCAGTTGATGGTGATCCACGACCACACACTCAAGCGCACCACAGGTCATCGCGGACGGGTTGCCCAGCATGATTCGGCAGAACTGATGAGTTTCGATGCGCGCGGCGGCGGCCCCGGCTGGCACCAGCCATGCCCGATCCCGCGACTGGTGGACCTGTTCGAGCAGTGCCCGTTCGAACATTGGCAACTGGAAGTGAAAAGTGCCTCGCGGATTCGCGCGGCGCGCAGCGTTCTGGCCATCAAAGCGCTGGTGGAGCGCTTCGGGCTACAGGACAAAGTGACCGTAACCTCCAGCTCCCGCGAAGTCTTGCGTGCGCTGAACCGACTGACGCCGGAGCTGTCCTGCGGCTTGATCGCCGAATACGCCTGGCTGGATCCGCTGAAAATAGCCCGCCACTACAACTGCAACCTGTTGGCACTGAACTGGACACTCTGCACGCCCGAGCGACTGCTCAAGGCGCAGAAACAGGGTTTGCATGTGTCGGTATGGACCGTCAACGAGCCGGCACTGATGCGCCGGCTCGCAGACTTTGGGGCTGACAGCATCATTACCGACTTTCCCGGTCTGGCCTGCAGCACCCTGGGACATTCCTGAATGGAAGGGCTTGTTCAGAACAGCCGATTCAAACCATCAAAAGCAGCTACCCGGTAGGCCTCAGCCATGGTCGGGTAGTTGAAGGTGGTGTTGACGAAATACTTGATGGTATTGGCTTCACCCGGCTGATTCATGATGGCCTGACCAATATGCACGATCTCCGATGCCTGATAGCCGAAGCAATGTACGCCGAGGATCTCCAGGGTTTCACGATGGAACAGCAGTTTGAGCATGCCGACCGGCTCGACGGCTATCTGGGCTCGCGCCATACCCTTGAAGAAAGCCTTACCCACCTCGTAAGGAATCTGCTCCTGAGTCAGCTCGCGCTCGGTTTTGCCCAGCGAGCTGATTTCCGGAATGGTGTAAATGCCGGTGGGTACATCGTCGATAAAGCGGCAGGTGTCATTACCCACCGCGCTGCCGGCCGCTGAGCGGCCCTGATCGTAAGCCGCGCTGGCCAGACTCGGCCAGCCGATCACATCACCCGCGGCATAGATGTTCGGCACCTCAGTGCGATACTCCTGATCTACCTGCAACTGACCGCGGCCATTGGCCTTGAGGCCGACATTTTCCAGCGCCAGCTTGTCGGTATTGCCGGTACGGCCGTTACACCACAGCAGGGCATCTGCGCGCAGCTTCTTGCCCGACTTCAGATGCAGCACCACGCCGTTCTCCAGCCCCTCGATCTGCTCATATTCCTCGTTATGCCGAATGATCACGTTATTGGTGCGCAGGTGGTAACTCAGCGCATCGGAAATCTCGTCATCGAGAAAGTTGAGCAGCTGATCGCGGTTATCGATCAGATCCACCAGCACACCCAGACCGCTGAAGATCGATGCGTATTCGCAACCGATCACGCCGGCTCCATAGATAATCATCCGGCGCGGGGTATGGCTGAGCGTCAGGATGGTGTCGCTGTCGTAGACCCGGGGATGGTTGAAATCGACATCCATTGGTCTGTACGGACGCGAACCGGTAGCGATGATGAACTGTTTGGCCACCAGTTTTTCCAACATGCCGTTCAAACAGACGACTTGCACCGAATTGTCGTCGGCAAAACTGGCCGTACCAAAATAGGTGTCAATGCGGTTGCGTGCGTAGTAGCTGGTGCGCGAAGCCACCTGCTTGGAAATCACCCGCTCGGCGCTTTTCAGCACATCGGGAAAGGAGAACCAGCGCGGCTCGCCAATCTGCCGAAACAGCGGGTTATTGTTGTACTGCATGATCTGCCGAACCGAATGGCGCAACGCCTTGGACGGGATGGTGCCCAGGTGCGTGCAGTTACCCCCCACCAGAGAGCGGCTGTCAACCATCGCCACCTTGCGCCCGGCCTTGGCAGCATTCATCGCTGCACCTTCACCGGCCGGCCCTGATCCCAGCACCACTACGTCATAGTTGTAGACAGCCATGTCTCACTCCTTAAATGCGTTCCGAGCACAATCATGGTGCTGCGGCAAGACCGTGATCGCTGACTCACGGCCGATCTGACTATTATTTTGGCTCTGGCCACCGGTTATGCCTGACCGGCAAACACTCACCTTAGCGGCTTGGCGGCCGGTAGGCGAATCATGGACGCACTACAAGGGTATAACAGGCACATCTGCGCTCAAATTAGCCAATGGTGGGGGGATTACCGGGGTGCACTCTGCTCGTCAGCGTTTATTTCTTCACATTTCTGCCGGTCGCCACCACAGATAGAACATTGTTTTTCAATACCCAGATTGGCGATACCGCCACAGGAGCCGGCAATCGGCTTGCGCCCGAAAATAACCCCCACAGACATCGCCAGCACCACCAGAAGCATGCTGAGAAAAACCACAAGCCAGATCATTGCTTTGCTCCTGCGCCAAAGCGGCGGTTGAATTGCGTCGTGGCATGGCTGACAAAGCCGTCAGCGCTGCGACTGATAAAAAGTGCCGCAATTGCAGCACGTTCGGCAAACGCCTCACCTTGCTCGGGGCCCAGCACCATCAACAAAGTGGAGAGCCCGTCCGCCCGCTGCGCCGAAGTATCGACAACGGTCACCGAAGCCAGTCGATGATCAATCGGTGCGCCGGTTTGCGGATTCAGGGTATGCGAATAACGCCGGCCGTCCTTTTCAAAATAGTTGCGGTAATCACCGGAAGTGGAAACAGCAAGGCCATCAAGCTCCAGAATCTGACTGGCCTCGCGCAGATCATCCCTGGGCACCTCAATGGCTATGCGCCAGGCCGAACCATCGGGCTTGCGACCAACTGCCTTGAGCTCTCCGGTGATATCCAGCAGGAAGCTGTGTACGTCCAACTCCGTCAGGCGCGCGGCCACCCGATCAACCGAGTAGCCGGCAGCAATGCTGCCGAGGTCCACTGCCACCGCAGCATCCTTGCACAACTGCTGGCCATCGATGCGCAGGTGCTGATGGCCTACATTGGCCCGCAGCGCTGAGATTTCTTCGGCAGAGGGAATGCGCTCACCGCGCGACTGGGGACCAAAGCCCCAGAGTTCGAGCAAGGGCGACACTGTGAGGTCGAAAGCACCATCACTGTCACGCGACAACTGCTCACCGGCACGCACCAGCTCCAGCACTGCTTCGGGCATCACCCGACAACTGCCCGCCGGCAAGCGGTTGAATTCGGAAAGCTCGGAATCACTGCGCCAGGTGGACATCTGCTGATCGACTTGCGCCAGCAGCAGCTCCACCTCAGCCTTGACCGCAGCAGGCTCAGGGCTGTTTTCGCCTGCCAGATATTTCAACGAGTAGTGGCTGCCCATGGTCGGACCGCCAAATTCTTCGATTCTCTCGCCGCAACCGGCCAGCAACAGACTGGCCAGCACGGCGCATGCAGCTGTTTTAACCACCAAAGTCATCCAGCAGGATATTGTCCGGCTCGACACCCAGATCCAGCAGCATCTTGACCACGGCAGCGTTCATCATGGGCGGGCCGCACATGTAGAACTCGCAATCCTCCGGCGCCGGATGGTTTTTCAGGTAGTTTTCCAGCAGAACGTTGTGAATGAAGCCTTTGTGCCCGCTCCAGTTGTCCTCCGGCTGCGGATCGGACAGTGCCAGATGCCACTCGAAGTTCGGATTCTCGGCCTGCAGCTTGTCGTACTCTTCGACATAGAAGGCCTCGCGCATGGAGCGTGCGCCATACCAGAAACTGATCTTGCGCGTGGATTTGAGGCGCTTGAGCAGGTCAAAGATGTGCGAACGCATCGGCGCCATCCCGGCACCACCACCGATAAAGACCATCTCGGCCTCTGTGTCCTTGGCAAAGAACTCGCCGAACGGGCCATACACCGTGACCTTGTCCCCCGGCTTCAGGCCGAACACCCACGAAGACATCTTGCCGGCGGGCAGATGATCCTTGCCCGGCGGCGGCGAGGCAATGCGGATATTGAATTTGACGATGCCCTTCTCGTCCGGATAGTTGGCCATTGAGTAGGCGCGAATCACCGTCTCTTCGACTTTGGAGCTGTACTTCCACTGATTGAACTTGTCCCAGTCGCCGCGGTACTCGGGCTGAATGTCGAAGTCCTTGTAGTGCACTTCATGCGGCGGGCATTCCAGCTGCACATAGCCACCGGCGCGGAAATTCACGCTTTCACCTTCCGGCAGGCGCAGAGTCAGCTCCTTGATGAAGGTGGCCACGTTGGGGTTGGACTCCACCGTGCATTCCCACTTCTTCACCCCGAAGACTTCTTCCGGCACTTCGATATGCATGTCCTGCTTGACCGGCGCCTGACACGACAGGCGCCAGCCGGCCTTGGCTTCACGCTTGGTGAAATGCGACTCCTCGGTAGGCAGCATCTCACCGCCTCCCGACTCGATAATGCACTTGCACTGGGCGCAGGTCCCGCCACCGCCACAGGCCGAGGAGAGGAACACATTGTTGGCTGCCAGTGTCTGCAAAAGCTTGCCGCCGGCCGCCACGGTGATGGTTCGCTCACCGTTGATCAGAATGTTCACATCGCCACTGGAAACCAGTTTGGCGCGCGCCGCCAGAATGATCAGCACCAGCGCCAGAACGATGCCGGTGAACATGCCGATGGCGAGTAGAATTTCAAAGCCCATCCTGCTCTCTCCTTACAGCTTGATGCCGCCGAATGACATGAAGCCGAGTGACATCAGGCCGATAGTAATAAAGATAATGCCCAGACCCTGCAGGCCATCAGGAACATCGCTGTACTTGAGCTTTTCGCGGATCCCGGCCAGCAGCGCAATGGCGATGGCCCACGACAAGCCCGAACCCACGCCATACACCACACTTTCACGCAGGTTGTAGTCACGCTCCACCATGAACAAGGAGCCAGCCATGATCACGCAGTTCACCGTGATCAGCGGCAGGAATACACCCAGCGCGTTGTAGAGCGCCGGCATGTACTTATCCAGAACCATCTCGAGGATTTGCACGATGGCCGCGATCACCCCGATGTAGCTGAGCAGTCCGAGGAAGGACAGATCGACATCCGGCAGACCCGCCCAGGCCAGCGCTCCATCCTTGAGCAACCAGGTGTAGAGCAGATTGTTGGCCGGCACGGTGATTGCCTGCACCAGCACCACCGCAATCCCCAGGCCAATGGCGGTTTCCACCTTTTTGGAGATGGCGATGAAACTGCACATGCCCAGGAAGAAAGCCAGCGCCATGTTCTCGATGAAAACAGACCTGACGAACAGACTGACGTAATGCTCCATCAGTAGACCTCCTTGTTGCTGACATGTGGCGCCATCTTGAATGCCGGCGCCTCTTTCTGTTCGGTCTTCCAGGTACGCAGTGCCCAGATGATCAGGCCGATCAGGAAGAAGGCCGAGGGCGGCAACAGCAGCAAACCATTCGGCTGATACCAGCCGCCTTCATTCACCGTCGGCAGAATGCTGTAACCAAGGAGTTTTCCGGCGCCAAACAGCTCGCGGATGATCCCCAGCAACACCAGCATCGCGCTGTAGCCCAGGCCATTGCCAATCCCGTCAAAGAACGACAACAACGGTGGATTCTGCATGGCAAAGGCTTCGGCCCGGCCCATCACGATACAGTTGGTGATGATCAGCCCAACAAACACCGAGAGCTGTTTGGACAGGCTGTAGGCAAAGGCCTTGAGCGCCTGATCGACGACAATCACCAGCGAGGCAATGATCACCATCTGCACGATCATGCGAATCGAACTGGGAATCTGGGTCCGAATCATCGAGATAAACAGATTGGAGAAGGCAGTTACCAGCGTCAGGGCAATCGACATCACCAGCGCGTTCTTCAGGCTTGAGGTGACCGCCAACGCCGAACAGATACCGAGAATCTGCAGACCGATGGGGTTGTTGTGCACGATCGGATCGAGCAACACACTCTTGATGGTTGGTTGCGACATGCTTAAGCCTCCCCTTTGCCCAGGTTAGCCAGGAAGGGGCCGAAACCCGACTTGCCCAGCCAGAAATGCAGCAGGTTATTCACCCCATTGCTGGTCAGCGTTGCACCGGCAAGGCCATCCACCTGATGCACCGCCTTTGCGCTACCGGGGTCTACGGCACCCTTGATGATTTCCACCGCCAGCGCACCGTTTGCATCGAACAGGGTCTTGCCCTTCCACAACGCCTTCCAACTCGGGTTGTCGACCTCGCCACCCAGCCCCGGCGTTTCCCCGTGCTGGTAGAAACCGAAACCGACCACGGTATTGAGATCCCCTTCAAGCGCCAGAAAACCATACAGGGTCGACCACAGACCATAACCGCGCACCGGCAGGATGAGCCTGTCCAGCTTGCCCTGATTTTCTACCAGATAGACCGTGGCAAACCGCTCGCGGCGTTTGATCGAGGCAATATCCTCAGTACCGGCAAGCGCAGCAGAAAGTTGCGGATCTTTGGCCGACTTCAACTGATCAAACAGCAACGGATCCAGCTCGTCGGTGAACTGGCCGCTATTGAGATCAACCACCCGGGGAATAATGCGCTCGGCAAACATCGACTTGACCTGCTGCGCCGACATGCCCTCTTCACCCAGCCCGGCAATCGCCAGAATGCTGCGCTGCTTGTCCAGCAGGCGATTTTCCACCTGAACCGGCTTGAGCGCGATGGCACCACCAGCGACGAAGATGGAGCAGACCAGGCAAACAACAAGCGCCACCGTCAGGGTGCGCAGCGTGGACTCTTTCTGACTAGACATTGCGCGCCAGCCTCCGCTTGATATTGGCCTGAACAACGAAATAGTCGACCAGCGGAGCACACAGATTGGCAAACAGGATCGCCAGCATCATGCCCTCGGGAAACGCCGGGTTGACCACACGAATCAGCATGACCATTACCCCGATCAGCGCCCCGAAGATCCACTTGCCGAGATTGGTCATGGACGCCGATACCGGATCGGTCGCCATGAAAATCATGCCGAAGGCAAAACCACCCACCACCAGATGCCAGTACCAAGGCATCGCCAACATCGGGTTGGTAGTCGAGCCGATGCTGTTGAACAACAGACTCATGCCAATCAGGCCCAGCATGACCCCTGTAACGATGCGCCAGGAGGCGATCTTGCTCAGCAGCAACACGGCACCGCCGATGAAGATCGCCAATACACTGGTTTCACCCATCGAACCCTGTTCGAAGCCGACAAAGGCATCCCACCAGGTCAAACCATTAGCCATGACCTTGTCGATTCCGCCCGCCGCGGCAATGCTCAGGGATGTTGCTCCGGCATAACCGTCGACCGCCGTCCACACGGCATCACCCGACATCTGAGCGGGATAGGCGAAGAACAGAAAGGCGCGTCCGGTAAGGGCAGGATTGAGGAAATTCTTGCCCGTGCCGCCGAATACTTCCTTGCCAATCACCACACCGAAACTGATGCCCAGTGCCACCTGCCAGAGCGGAACGCTGGGCGGCAGGGTCAGGGCAAACAGCACCGAGGTCACAAAGAAACCTTCGTTCACCTCATGCTTGCGGATCGAGGCAAACAACACCTCCCAGAAACCGCCGACAATGAAGGTGGTCAGGTAGACCGGCAGGAAGAATGCCGCGCCCTGAATGAAGTTATCCCACAGACTGTTCGGATCAAACCCCGCGAAAGCGCCGATCAGCGCAAAGCGCCAGCCTTCCTGAGCGGCCAGCAACTCGGGATTGCCGGCAAAAATGCTGTTGGCCTGATAACCGATGTTCCACATACCGAAGAACATCGCCGGGAAAGTGCACAGCCAGACCGTGATCATGATGCGTTTCAGGTCGATACCGTCGCGCACATGGGCGGTACTCTTGGTCACGCTGCCGGGACGGTAGAAAAAGGTATCCACCGCCTCATACAGGGCATACCACTTCTCAAAGCGGCCACCCTTATCAAAGTTGTGTTCGATGCTGTCGAGGAATTTGCGCAATGCCATCAATCAGCCCTCCTTCTCGATAAGGTTGAGGTTGTCGCGCAGGATCGGGCCGTATTCGTACTTACCCGGGCAGACATAGGTGCACAGCGCCAGATCTTCTTCATCAAGCTCCAGACAACCCAGTTTCTGCGCCATCTCCGTATCACCGACGATCAGATAGCGCAGCAAGTGCGTCGGCAGAATATCCAGTGGCATGACCTGCTCATAGGTTCCGACAGGCACCATGGCCCGGGTGCTGCCGTTGGTGCTGGTATCCAGATCAAGCTTTCTCGCGCCCATGAACCGGGAAACAAACACATTCAGCACCGAATGCTTGTTCACGCCGGCGCGCAGGTAATGCAGGAACTGCCGCTCGTCACCTTCGTGCAGGCAGGACACCTGCTGATGAAAACGCCCCAGGTAGGCAAAGGCTCCGCGAGCCGTGCGGCCGCCCAGGACCGAGCCCGAGATCACCCGGTTGTATCCGGGCACAAGCTCCCCGGCGCACAGTTCTTCGAGGTTTGCCCCCAGACGACTGCGTAACAGGCGCGGCTTCTCGACCACTGGACCACCCAGAGCAACAACCCGCTCAACCCACAAGTGCCCGGTAAGGAACAGCTTGCCGATGGCGATAACATCCTGATAACCGATGCTCCAGACGCTCTTGCTGGCACTCACCGGATCGAGAAAGTGGATATGGGTACCGGCCAGCCCCGCCGGATGCGGGCCACTGAAAGACTCGCCCTGCACCTGCGGCAGGTCCTCGCCGGCCAGACTGACGCCCTCAGCCTTGCACAGAAACACCTTGGCCAGCCGGCTCAATACCTGCAGACCGCTGGCGAAGTCCGCCGGATATTCCGCGATGACCACGGCTGGATCTGCTGCGAGCGGATGGGTGTCGATCGCTGTCACGAAAATCGAGCTGGGCACTGCATCCACTGCCGGGGTCTTGCTCAGCGGCCGGGTACGCAAAGCGGTCCACAGCCCTGACTGGATGAGATTGTCGCGCACCCGTTGGGCATCCAGAGCGGCCAATTGCGATTGCGGATACTGGGCAAAAACGACCTCTTCATTGCCCTCTACATCAATCACCAGTGACTGCAGCACCCGCTGCTCGCCGCGATGAATGGCGCTGACCACGCCCGCTGCCGGTGCGGTGAAATGCACACCGGGGTTACGCTTGTCGGAAAAGACAATTTGCCCCAGTTTGACCCGATCCCCCACCTGAACCGCCATGGTGGGCTTCATACCGTTGTAATCCCTGCCGATCAGGGCAACGCTGCGTACTGGACGCGCCGCCTCAATGCGCTGCGCAGGCTCGCCTGAAATAGGCACATCCAGACCTTTTCTTATTGTGGTCATGCATCTCCCCTTAACGTGCGACGATCTCATCAACGCACAACTTAATCACATAACTGATTGAGTATAAAAGCCTATCCCGGCCAATAACCAGTGCAGACAGCCCCAAAACAGTGCAGGCAACATCAGGCAACACCCGTGAGATTGACGCAGGGCCTGGATCTGCTGCGAAATCCCGGCAAACAAGCAAGGACTGACCCATGAAACAACTCATCCTGCTGCTGAGCCTGACCAGTATCATCACTCAGGCGGTAGCCAGCGATTCCGAACGCTTGCGCGAAGCGAGATTTGCACCTCAACTCAACAGCTCGTCTGCTCCGCTGCAGCTGAAAAACCAGACCGTGCTGGAATACCTCTGGCTTGACGTATATGCCGCCGCATTTTACAGCGAGCCGGATGTCAGCCCCCGCCAGGCACTGCAAGAGCAGGCCAGCCAGCGCCTGGAGCTTTTTTACTTTCAGAACATCAACCGTGACGATGTGATCAAGGCCGCCTGGATCACCCTTGAGCGCCAACAGAGCGCTGCCACGCTGGCTACCCTGAAGCCGGAACTGGATCGGCTGCACGCCAGCTTCCGGGATATCGCTCCCGGTGATCGTTACGCGCTGGTCTTCAGCAAAGACCAGGGCTTGCAACTGGAGCGCAACGGTCAAACGGTTTTTTCCAGCCCGGACAAGCAACTGGCGCAAGCCTACATGGGCATCTGGCTGGCACCCGAGGGTCTCTCGGAAGAGCTGCGCATGGCCTTGCTGGCTGAGCGCTGATTTTCATACCACAGCGAGACCCGGTTCGATGTCATCCAGGCCTAATTGGTGTACTGTCGGCGCCGCTTTGACAGTTCGTCACCCCTAACCCAAGGAATTTTTCATGCTATTGCGAAAAGCCCCGCTGCTGCTGACCGTTGCCGCCTCACTGCTGATCATTGGTGGTTGCAATGCCGAGCAGCCAGCCAAACCTGCTGCTGCCAAAGAAGGCGTCGCTGCCACCGTCAACGGCACCCCGATCAGCACCGGCAGCGTCGACATGATCATCAAACAGGGCGAAGCGCAACAGCAGCAAGACACCCCGCAAGCTCGTGCCGCCATCACCAATCAACTGATCATGCAGACGCTGATTGCCGATGAAGCCGTCAAAAAAGGTCTGGACAAGACCCAGGCAGTGGCCGATCAGATGGCGGTGATCCGGATTTCCGTGTTGTCCAACGCTTACATTCAGGACTACCTCGACAACAACAAACCCACCGAGGAGCAACTCAAGGCCGAGTACGAGCGGATCAAGGCCGCCATCGCCGGCACTGAGTACAAGGCACGCCACATCCTGCTGGCAAGCGAGGCCGATGCCAACGCCATCATTGCCCAACTGAAAAAGGACCCGGCGGCTTTTGCCAAGCTGGCACAGGAAAAATCCCTCGACACCGGCTCCAAAACCGCGGGGGGCGATCTGGGCTGGTTTGACCTGCAAAGCATGGTCCCGGAATTCGGCGCCGCTGCGGCCAAACTGGAAAAGGGTCAGTTCAGTGCTGAGCCGGTCAAAACCGAGTTTGGTTATCACGTGATCCTGCTGGACGACTCGCGCCCGATCGAGCCGCCTCCTTTCGACGCAGTGAAAGCGCAGCTGACTGAATCGGTTCAGCAGGAAAACCTGAAGAAGCAGGTTGAAGAACTCAAGAGCAAGGCCAAGATCGAAATGACTGAAACAGCAGCACCAACGACTCCAGCAGCAGCGCCTGCTGCCCCGGCAGCACCGGCCAAGTAACACTGCAGCGGCGGACCAGGTGCCAGCTAAAGTCTGGAAACTGCTCCGCCGCTATTGTCAGGACGCACACGCGGGTTTCCCGCGCATGCTGCGCCGCGCTGACGAACATGAGCGACCCGGGCCTGCCAAGTGCGCCTTGCTACTGCAACCGCTACAGTATCCACCTGCCACCAGAAGAGTCCGCCCGCGATGCAAACCACAAGACTTCTACCCTTGTTCATTGCCGTGCTGGGCTTGCTCAGTGCCTGCAGCAGCGATAATCCAGCCATCACCGATTGCCAGGCCAAACATGGCGTGCAACCGGTCTGCACCTTCCACAATCCGGAAGACATCGAATTACTGCCCGACCGGAAAACCCTGCTGATCAGCCAGATGGGGCGGAGCATGGCGCATGCCGATCAGGGCTCACTGGTGTTCTTCAATACCCAGACCCAGACCGTCACGCCCGCCTTCCCCCTCGACAACCAGCCATCCAGCGCAGCGCCCGAAGCCGCAAACAACTGGGGCGCCAGCGATTGTCCGGGCAATCCCGGCAAAACCATCGCCCCCCACGGCATCGCCCTGCGTCAGCGCGATGACAACCGCTGGCAAGTGGCCGCCGTCAATCATGGCGGCCGCGAAAGCATCGAGATGTTTGAACTGCTCAGCGACGCTGATGGTCCGCGTCTGGAATGGCGTGGCTGCGTGATACCGCAGAGTGGCACCTACTTCAATGATGTCGCCCTGCTGCGCAATGGCGGCTTTGTCGCCAGCCATATGTTCGACAAGCACGCCAGCCATCTGCTGGGCATGAACACTTCCATGCTCAAAGCCATGCTCGGCTCACACACCGGGTATGTGCTGGAGTGGCAACCGGCTTCGGGTTTCCGCGTATTGGAAGAAAGCTACGGCGCGATGATCAATGGCGTGGAGCTGAGTGCCGATGATCAGCATGTGTTTGCCAACGTCTATTTTGGTGACGAGATCAAGAAGCTCGACCGCGTCAGTGGCAAACAGCTAGCCAGCGCCAGCGTGACCCGTGCAGACAATCTTGCCTGGGATGATCAGGGCCGGCTGCTGGTCGTTGCCCACGGTGGCAACCTGCTGGAGCAAAATGAATGCATCAGCCATCCGGGGTCGAACTGTGTACTGCCCTACAGCATCATCCGTATTGACCCGCAGACCATGCACAGCGAACTCTTGCTTACCCACGCCGGCGCTCCAATGGGGGCCGGCACCGTCGCCCGTCAGGTGGCGGATGATCTCTACATCGGCTCCTTCTCGGGCGACCGTATCGTAAAGCTCAAGTACCCGGATTCGCCCCAACCTTAGCTGTAGCCCGGATGCAATCCGGGTTGCTGAGGCCTGTATTTCGCCATCCCGGATTTTATCCGGGCTACCTGGCCAGACTTTCCCCCAGCAGCCGCAGTCCTTGTTCGACTGTGACTGCCGGGACATAACCCAAATCGGCCTTGGCCCTGGCACCCACCAGCGTGCACTCACGGCGCATCACCATGGCCGCATGCCGGGTCAGTGGCGGTTCGCCTGTGAGGGAAAAGCTGCGCCACAGCCATTCGCTGCCGGCGCCTACCAGCGCTGCCAGCCATCCCGGTATCGACTTGTCGCCCAGCGTCACACCGGCGGCAGCTGCCATCGCGGAAATCATCTCGCGCAGGCTGCGCTCGCCCTCATCGAGAATGAAGTAAGCCTCCCCCGGTTTGCCAGCCGTCAAAGCCAGTTCGATCGCCTGCACCAGATTGCCGATGTAGGTCGTCGAGGTCAGCGCCCGCCCCTCGTCAATCCAGCTCCAGCGTCCGGATTTGGCCATCTTGAGAATGACCGGCAACAAGGTCGCATCACCCGGGCCCCAGATAAACCGCGGCCGCAGCACCAGCGTGGTAAAGCCTCCGGCCGGATCATTGGCCTCGCGCACCGCCTGCTCAGCCCGCGCCTTGGTCGAGCAGTAGGGATAGGGACTGTCAAACGCCAGCGGATAACTTTCGTCCACCTCATGCAGGTCCTGACCATGCACCAGGGCTGCCTCGGTACCAATATGAATAAAGCGTTTCACGCCTGCTTCCCGCGCGGCCTTTAGCATCTGCCGGGTGCCACCGACATTGGCGCGCTCCCAGGCATCCACATCGCCCCAGGCTTCAACAAAGGCCGCGGCGTGGATCACTACCTCGCAGCCATTGAGATGTGCAGCAGCGACACTTTCCAGATCGCAACGCACCGGCTCGCCACCCAGCGCACTGATCAGCGCATCGCTCTTGGGTGAACGCGACATGGCATACACGTCATGACCTGCTGCAACCAGCCTGCGCGTGGTCGCACCGCCCACAAAACCTGAAGCACCGGTGATGAAGATTTTCATAAAGGACGACCTCGCAGTGGCAGTAAGCGGTGTGATGAGTGGGGGCTGCGACCAGCAGAACCGGGATTCCCTTAGCGGATCCGAGACCTAAACCTTCACACAGACAAACAGGGCATTACCCGACTGCCCATCCCAGGGAATGATTCGCTGGTAATCATGCTCAAACACATGCACTTCAAAACGCTGCTGCAAGAGCGTTTGCAACTCATCAAAGCTGACCGCCACCATCGCATGCGTGTCGGTCCAGCACTGTGCTTGCGCAGCGGTGGTTCTTTCAATAGCGACTTTCAGCGACTGCTGCTCACCGCTGCCGCCGTAGTTCCAGCCCGACTCAAACGCAAAGCGGGCACCGTCATGCTCGACGGTGTGCCGTGCCGACGAGTGGTTATCAATTTTCTCTTTATCCACGGCATTGAAGCAAAAAACCCCATGGGGCCCGAGCGCCGCATAAACCGCCGCGATACAAGCCTCAAGCCGGGCGATCGTGGCGCTGTAGTGAATGGAATATAAGAAGCAGGTGATCAGGTCCAGCGGTTCAGGCACGGCAAAGCTGCACATATCCCCCACCCTGAATTGCGCTTCAGGGCAGCGCCGTGTGGCGATATCCAGCATGGGCTGATGGATATCCAGCCCACTGCAGGCATAACCGTAATCAATGAAATGACGGATATGCGGCCCGGTGCCACAGGCCAGATCAAGATGTCTTTTGCCGTTGTTGCCAAAAAGCTGGTGCAGCCTGCGCACACTGTTGCTCTGCGCCTGATAGTCGATATCGGCACACATCAAATCGTAGTAAGCAGACAAATCGGTATACAGCGCATTGTTCGGCATAGCGGCTCTGAAACAGTTGGGTTGAAACACTCTGTAGCTGGACGGTCAGATACCTAACCACCAGCGCAAGCCGAGGAATGCCAGCAAACCCAGCGGACCGAACATCAATGTCAGCACGTAGCACGGCAGCAAGGCCCAATGGCTGATACCGGCCAGAGCCCCCTCATGACGGATGTACACGCCCACCATCAGGTCAAAGGCCAGGATATGAATCCACGCCGCCAGCGCTGCCGTCGGATTGCGCAGCAAAGCCAGCACCCCGCCAAGGGTAAAGAAGCCGGGCTTTCCGCTACCCGGCTCGGGTCGCTGACGCAATGCGGCAAACAGCACCCAGGCATAGATAATTGCCAGCAGAACCACCACAACACCCACCACCACTGACGCGGTATGGGCCCAGCCAGGCAGTGCCATCAACAGCAACCAGCCAATCAATGCAAGCACAGAGGCCGTCTGGAACAGCGGTTTCAACGGGGGCATGCGGAACTCCTGAAGCGGCTGGCTGCGAACTGCGCCAGCCAGCCTGCAGAACGATCAGATCAGACGACGAATCGCACGATCGACGGCGTTCAACAACAGGCCGTCCGGCTCGGCGGTGCAGAATGCCTTGAGCAATTCACCAAACTGCTGACCGATTTCAGGTCGGTCAGTGGGCACACTCAGACCACGCTTGGTCAGCGAAAACTCTGCCAATGGCGCGACGATCGGACCGAGCCGGTCGGGATCATTGCCAATCTCGGCTGCAGCGGTTTCGCAAGTCATCAGTGCCACCTCATCGAAGGTGTAGCTCTGCTGCGCGGAAACGGCAGACGAAAGCAGGATCAGAGCACTGGCGGACAAGGCTGCTATAGAAAATCTCATGGAAACACTCCAGTCGTTTGTTCAAAGATGAATATCAGCGACGGCGACCAATCAACGCACCACCCGCAGCCCCATACACGCCGCCCCTCACGGCACCACTGGCACCGTTGGTCAGCACACCCACACCAGCACCAACTGCCGCACCAGTGACCGCGCCACTGCGTGCGTCCTGGCTTTCAGTCATTGCACCGACACCGGCACCGATCAGTCCACCGCGCGCCGCGCCACTGGCGCCACCCGCCAGCAATCCTACGCCGGCCCCTATCGCGGCGCCGGTGGCAACATTGTTGGCAGCCAGACCATGAGTACCTGCGCACAATGCGGTGAGCATCATCGAAACGACAAGCAATCTCTTCATCCGCATTTCACCTACCTCCACGAAACAATTGAAACCCGCCAGCTGACTGATCAATCAGCGACCACTGCGCAGCACAGACCTGCCCGGTCGCACTGGCCCAGAGGGTTCATTAATAGTCCAGTGCAACCGATCAGCCAAGCCATTTCCCGAGATATCGGCTGAACAGCTCGCGACAACCCTCGATCCGCGGCCATGCATTGCCCGGCCCACGCCGATGCTTGACGATCCCCAGCCCCTGCAAGGAGCCGCTTTATTCGCTGCAATAAAAACGGGAGCCGAAGCTCCCGTTTCACCTCACTCGCGGCGCTTAGCGCGGGAAAGCGGGCGGGTTGACCCCGGCCATGTCTTCCATGACGCGGATCACCTGGCAGCTGTAGCCGAACTCGTTGTCGTACCAGACATACAGCACGACACGGTTGTCGTTGCAGATGGTGGCTTCGGCATCGACCACACCGGCATGCCGTGAACCGACGAAGTCAGTGGAAACCACTTCCAGCGACTGCACGAAATCGATCTGCTTCTGCAGCTCGGAGTGCATGGCCATCTGGCGCAGGTACTCGTTCACTTCTTCACGGGTAGTGGCCTTTTCCAGGTTCAGGTTGAGGATGGCCATGGACACGTTGGGCGTCGGCACACGGATGGCGTTGCCGGTCAGCTTGCCCTTGAGCACCGGCAGCGCCTTGGCCGCCGCTGTGGCCGCACCGGTTTCGGTGATGACCATGTTCAGCGGTGCCGAACGGCCGCGACGGTCGCCCTTGTGGAAGTTGTCGATCAGGTTCTGGTCGTTGGTGTACGAGTGAACGGTTTCGACGTGACCGTTGGCAATGCCGAACTTGTCATTGATCGCCTTGAGCACCGGCACGATGGCGTTGGTGGTGCAGGACGCGGCGGAGATGATCTTGTCATCGGCGGTGATCTCGGCGTGGTTGATGCCATGCACGATGTTCTTCAGCGCGCCCTTGCCCGGCGCGGTGAGCACCACGCGACCGACACCGGCACAAGCCAGATGCTGACCCAGACCCTCGGCATCACGCCAGACACCGGTGTTGTCCACCAGCAGGGCATTCTCGATACCGTATTGGGTGTAATCGACTTCAGCCGGCGACTTGGCGTAGATCACCTGAATCAGGTTGCCGTTGGCAGTGATGGTGTTGTTGGCTTCATCGATGGTGATGGTGCCGGCAAACGGGCCATGTACCGAATCGCGACGCAGCAGGCTGGCCCGCTTGACCAGATCATTGCTAGCGCCCTTGCGCACGACGATGGCGCGCAGACGCAGGCGGTCGCCGCCGCCGGTTTTCTCGATCAGGATGCGCGCCAGCAGACGGCCGATGCGGCCGAAACCGTAGAGCACCACATCCGTGCCTTTGTGACCGTTGGCACTGCTCTGACCAACCACGGAAGCCAGTTCCTCACGCAGGAACTGCTCAAGCGAGCGACCGTTGCCTTCGAGCTTGAACTTGGCAGCCAGCTTGCCCACATCGATGGATGCCGCACCCAGATCCAGCTCGGTCAGCAATTTGATGATCGGGAAGGTGTCCACCACGGTGAGCTCAGCCACCCCTACGCCGACCAGACGGTGGCGGGCGAAGCGGTGCGCCTTGAGCACGCCGATCACCGAATGGTTGATCAGACCGCGACCGTAGATCGAGGTGATCACCTTGTTGTTGCGGTAGAGCTGGCCAATCATCGGGATCATCGATTCAGCGAGCGACTCGCTTTCGATCCAGTCATTCAGACACTGAGCGGATTTCTGATTCACGTGGCAGTACCTTCGGGCGGTAGTGGTGGAAAAAAGGGGCTACATTATGCCGTCGCCGCCACTGCCGGGCAATCCACGCCTGTCGCGGGGGTAAATCAGTTTTTTACCGGATTAATGCGCTGTTTTGTGCAGAAATGCCCTGACTGAACGGCACGACACTCGCCTGCTCCCGCCTTGGCTCGCTACAATCGCCGGCCTGCCAGTCCTTGATCAGCGAGCCGTGCCGCCCGTGTCCGTATTGCACTTGCCCAAACTTCCCGCCGCCAGCGGCAAACAGCACTGGGGCAACCTGCCCGGCGCCGCGCTGAGCCTGGCGATTGCCGAAGCCGCCAGCAGCGCCAAGCGCTTCACCCTGCTGCTGACGGCCGACAGCCAAAGCGCCGAACGCTTGCAGGAAGAGCTGGGATTCTTTGCCCCGGACTTGCCGGTACTGCACTTCCCGGATTGGGAAACCCTGCCCTACGACCTGTTCTCGCCGCATCAGGACATCATTTCCCAGCGTATCGCCGCGCTCTACCGCCTGCCGGAGCTGCAGCATGGCGTGCTGGTGGTGCCGATCAGCACCGCGCTGCACCGTCTGGCGCCGACGCGTTTTCTGCTCGGCTCGGGGCTGGTGCTGGATGTGGGCCAGAAGCTGAATGTCGAATCCATGCGCCTGCGCCTGGAAGCCGCCGGTTACCGCTGTGTCGACACGGTGTATGAGCACGGCGAATTTGCGGTGCGCGGTGCGCTGGTCGATCTGTTCCCAATGGGTAGCGAGCTGCCGTACCGCATTGACCTGTTCGACGACGAAATCGAAACCCTGCGCACCTTCGACCCGGACACCCAGCGTTCAATCGAGAAAGTCGAGTCGATCCGCCTGCTGCCGGCGCGCGAATTCCCGCTGGACAAGAAATCGGTCACCGACTTCCGCGGTCGTTTCCGCGAGCGCTTTGATGTGGATTTCCGCCGCTGCCCGATCTATCAGGATCTTTCTACTGGCATCACCCCGGCCGGCATCGAGTATTACCTGCCGCTGTTCTTCGAGGAATCCGCCACGCTGTTCGACTACCTGCCGCAGGACACCCAGGTGTTCTCTTTGCCGGGCATTGAACAGGCTGCCGAGCAGTTCTGGAAGGATGTGCGCAATCGTTATGAGGATCGCCGTGGTGACATCGAGCGGCCGCTGATGCCACCGAGCGAGCTGTTCCTGCCGGTGGAGGACTGCTTTGGCCGGCTGAAAAACTGGCCACGTGTGGTGGTCAGTCAGGAAGACCTCGAACCCGGAGTCGGCCACACCCGCTTCAACGCGCAAAGCCTGCCGGATCTGGCTATTCAGTCCAAGGCCGGCGAGCCGCTGGCCGCGCTGCGCCGCTTCATCGAAAGCTATCCGGGACGCATCCTGTTCTGCGCCGAATCCGCCGGGCGCCGCGAGGTGCTGCTGGAGCTGCTGGCCCGCCTCAAGTTGCAGCCACCGGAGGTTTCTGGCTGGGCTGAATTTGCCAAGGGCAAGGAGCGTCTGGGCATCACCATCGCGCCGCTGGACGATGGCCTGCTGCTCGACACCATCGCCCTGATCGCCGAAAGCCCGCTGTTTGGCCAGCGCGTGATGCAGCGCCGCCGTCGCGAGAAATCACGCGACGGCGGTGACAACGTCATCAAGAACCTCACCGAACTGCGCGAAGGCTCGCCAGTGGTGCATATCGACCACGGGGTCGGCCGCTATCTGGGGCTGATCACGCTGGAAATCGACGGTCAGGCCGCCGAGTTCCTCTCGCTGCAATATGCCGAGGAAGCCAAGCTGTATGTGCCGGTGGCCAGCCTGCACCTGATCGCCCGCTACACCGGCAGCGACGATGCCATGGCACCACTGCACCGCCTCGGTTCGGAGACCTGGCAGAAAGCCAAGCGCAAGGCCGCCGAGCAGGTGCGCGATGTGGCCGCCGAACTGCTGGATATCTATGCCCGCCGCGCCGCCCGCGAAGGCTATGCGTTTGCCGACCCGACGGTGGATTACGCCACCTTCAGCGCCGGCTTCCCGTTCGAGGAAACCCAGGACCAGCAGACCGCCATCGACGCGGTGCGCAATGACATGCTTTCGCCACGCCCGATGGACCGGCTGATCTGCGGCGATGTGGGCTTCGGCAAGACCGAAGTGGCGATGCGTGCGGCCTTCATCGCCGTGCATGGCGGCAAGCAGGTCGCCGTGCTGGTGCCGACTACCCTGCTCGCCCAGCAGCACTACAACAGCTTCCGCGACCGCTTCGCCGACTGGCCGGTGAAGGTCGAGGTGATGAGCCGCTTCAAATCGGCCAAGGAAGTCAACGACGCCGTGCAGCAACTTGCCGAGGGCAAGATCGACATCGTCATCGGCACCCACAAGCTGCTGCAGGAGGATGTCAAGTTCCACAATCTGGGGCTGGCCATCATCGACGAGGAACACCGTTTCGGTGTGCGCCAGAAGGAACAGATGAAAGCCCTGCGCAGCGAGGTGGACATCCTCACCCTGACCGCCACACCGATCCCGCGCACGCTGAACATGGCCGTCTCGGGCATGCGCGACCTGTCGATCATCGCCACCCCGCCGGCGCGGCGGCTGTCGGTGCGCACCTTCGTCATGGAGCAGAACAACCCGACCATAAAGGAAGCCCTGCTGCGCGAACTGCTGCGTGGCGGTCAGGTGTATTACCTGCACAACGATGTGAAAACCATCGAGAAGTGCGCCGCCGATCTCGCTGAACTGGTGCCCGAGGCACGTATCGGCATCGGTCACGGCCAGCTCGGCGAGCGCGAGCTGGAACAGGTGATGAGCGACTTCTACCACAAGCGCTTCAACGTACTGATCGCCTCGACCATCATCGAAACCGGCATCGACGTACCGAGCGCCAACACCATCATCA
>DATMWH010000081.1:0-8616 GCA_035562615.1 Pseudomonas sp.
CGGTTTGCGCGGGGCTTCGCACTTTGCCGCGTTTGCCGGTGCCAAACATGGCATTCGCGCGCTGGCCCAGAGCATGGCGCGCGAGTTGGGACCGCGAAATATTCACGTGGCACATGTGGTGGTGGATGGCGCCATCGACACTGCGTTCATTCGCGACAACTTTCCCGAGCGTTACGCGCTCAAGGATGCCGATGGCATCCTCAATCCCGAGCATATCGCCGACAACTACTGGTTTCTGCACAGTCAGCCGCGCGATGCCTGGACCTTCGAACTGGATCTGCGGCCCTGGAGCGAGCGCTGGTAGGTCAACTCATCAATCGAGCAGGAAGAATAAGCATGAGCAAGTCTGTCGAGTTTTACTTTGATTTTGGAAGTCCGACCACCTACCTGGCCTGGACCCAATTGCCGGCGCTCTGTGAGGAAACCGCTGCGGCGCTGATCTTCAAACCGATGCTGTTGGGCGGCGTATTTCAGGCCACCGGGAATCAGTCACCGGTGATGATCCCGAGCAAAGGGCGCTTCATGATGCAGGACCTGCAGCGCTTTGCCCGCCGCTATCAGGTGCCGATGCGCTTCAACCCGCACTTTCCGCTCAATACCTTGCTGCTGATGCGGATGGCTACCGGCTTGCAGATGCGTCAGCCCGAACGTTTCGAGCATTTCGTGGCGACAGTTTTCCGGGCGATCTGGGTGGATGCGATGAATCTGGCAGATTCTGCCGTGTTGGCGCAGGTGCTGCTTGACGCCGGTTTTGAGCCCGAGGCCATGCTGGCTCTGGCAAGCGAGCCGCCGGTCAAGGACCAGCTCAAAGCCGTCACGGATGAAGCGGTGAGCCGTGGCGTGTTTGGCGCGCCGTGCATGTTTGTTGGTGATGAGCTGTTCTTCGGTCAGGATCGCCTGGACTTTGTGCGCGAGGCGCTGCTGGCTGCGGGTTGATCCGGTCCAGTTGAATCGGATGCCTTTGCTCCCCTCGCCCACCTGTGGGAGAGGGGCTGGGGGAGAGGGGCGCATGCCTTCATACCCTCTCCCCAACCCTCTCCCGTAAACGGGAGAGGGAGTCAGAGGCCTTGCTGGTCTGGTTCAGCCAAGCTTCTTCTGCCAGAACTCAGCCTTGCCGCTCGCGTTGCCCAGTTCGTAACCGGCAAAACCAAACGACCGGTAAGCCGCCTTCGCTACCTGATTGCCTTCCAGTACCTCCAGCGTCAGCTTGCAGCAACCCAGCTCGCGCGCCAGGGCTTCGGTTCTGCTCAGTAACTTGCGCGCCAGTCCTTGACCGCGAAAAGCCGGCACCACGGCCAGATCGTGGATGTTCAGCAAGGGCTTGCAGGCGAAGGTGGAAAATCCCTCGATACAGATTGCCAGCCCGGCCGGTTGCTGATCAGCAAAAGCCAGCACTACATGGATGCCCGGACGCTTGCGCAGTTCGCTGATCAGGTTCAGTTGGACCTGGGCGTCGAGCGCTTCGCCGCCGCCCATCTCGTCTTTGGCGTATTCATTGAGCAGGTAAAGGGTGGCGTTGGCATGCAGCGGGTTGGACAGGTCGGCAAGCAGGACTTCAGTCATCGGGCGGCTCGGCTAATTGGGTTGGCAGGCATTGTATGACGTGCAGTGGCCGCTCACGTAGCATTGGTGCCGCAAATGTCGGGAGGTGAAATGGACAATCAATTGCTTATAGAAGATCTGCTGTTGGGTGAAGGGCGGGAGGTGGTCAAAGGGGCGTTGATCACCACGCAGTACATCGGCTGCCTGGAAGACGGCACGCGCTTTGATTCATCGTTCGATCGCGGCAAGCCGTTTCAGTGTGTGATCGGCACCGGTCGGGTGATCAAAGGCTGGGATCTTGGGCTGGCGGGCATGCGTGTCGGCGGTAAGCGCAAGCTGTGGGTGCCGGCGCATCTGGCGTATGGCGAGCGGCAGGTCGGTGAGTTGATCAAGCCGCATTCCAACCTGATTTTCGAGATCGAATTGCTCCAAGTGCTGACCCGCGATGACTGAGGTTGGCGCACTGCATCTTTGAGTGCAGGCGTGCTGAAGGTCTGCTAGGTTCGCTCTTGAGCCGTGCACAATGCGCTGGCGATTTAATCGTGTTTATGGAGCAGGCAATGAGTGGGCAAATGAGTCAGGCGGATGTCGAGGTCATCGAGCGCGAGCCCTGTTTCAAGGGGTTCTACCGGCTTGATCGGCTGCGTCTGCGTCATCGCCTGTTCGCCGGAGGCATGGGGCCGGAGATCCGTCGCGAACTGTTCGTCCGACATGATGCGGTCTGTGTGCTGCCCTACGATCCGCAGCGCGACTGCGTGGTACTGATCGAGCAGTTTCGCGTGGGCGCGCTGGACAAGAGCCAGAATCCCTGGCTGCTGGAGCTGGTGGCCGGGCTGATCGACAAGGACGAAGAACCCGAACAAGTAGCCCGTCGCGAAGCCATTGAAGAAGCCGGGCTGACGCTTGGCGCCCTGTGGCCCATCAGCGCCTATTACCCGTCGCCGGGCGGCTCCGACGAGCGCGTACACCTTTATGTTGGACGCTGTGACAGCCGGCTGGCAGCGGGAATTCATGGCCTTGAAGAAGAAGGTGAGGATATCCGCGTGCACGTCTGGTCATTCGAGGAGGCCTTGCAGGCCGTTCGCGATGGCCGGATCGACAACGCCGCCAGCATCATTGCCCTGCAATGGCTGGCGTTGAACCGCGCTGAAGTCAGGGGGTTGTGGGTGTGAGCCTGTTGCGTGAGCGCTACCGGGTTGATCTGGCAGGGCTGCAAAGTGCCTGCGAGCTCAACTATGCGCGCCTCATGCAGCTGCTGCCGGAAATGCGCAGCGGCCTTGCCTCGCGCCGGGTGGCGTTGAGTCTGGGCGAGCATCGGCTCGGGGTCTTGAGTCTGCAGGTGGTCGAGGTCAGTCCCTACACCACCACCTTGCAGGTGCAGCAGGAACAGCAGTTGCCCTGGTTGCCATTGCCGCGCCTTGAGGTGCGGGTCTATCACGATGCGCGGATGGCCGAAGTGGTCGAGGCGGACAATGCCCGGCGCTTTCGCGGTTTATATCCCTACCCCAACGATGCCATGCACCAGCCGGACGAAAAGACCCAGATCAACCTGTTTCTCGGCGAGTGGCTGACCCACTGCATGGTCTGCGGACATGCGTTTGAGTCTAACGTTTAAAGCCGATCGGCCGGCCGGCGCTGACCGGATGGCCCTGCAGCGCGACAATAATGTTCACTGAAGCCGCTTTTCTGTGAGTTTTTACCGCTTCGCGGGTTTACCCGCGCCAATGCCAGCCACCATAATTCAGTCCGTACGTGTGTGGAGAAAGCGCTTGCCGAGCAGAATGCACCCCGCCGACGATTCCGTCCTGCTGGTTCAGTTATCCGACAGCCATCTGTTTGCTGAGGCGAACGGACGCTTGCTGGGTATGGAAACGCGCGACAGTCTGCAGCAGGTGATACAGCGGGTACTGGACGAACAGCCACAGATCGATCTGCTGCTGGCCAGCGGTGATATTTCACAGGATGGCAGCGAAGCCTCCTACCAGCGCTTTCGCCAGATGCTTGAGCAGATCGCCGCCCCGCAGCGCTGGTTTGCCGGCAACCACGATGATCTGACCAGCATGCGCAAGGTCTGTGCAGGCAGCCCCCTGCTGGAGCCGGTGCTGGATTTGGGCAACTGGCGCCTCATTTTGCTGGATTCGAGTATTCCCGGCGCGGTGCCGGGCTACCTGGCCGACGATCAGCTGCGCCTGCTCGAGACGGCACTGGCCGGTGCGGGTGAGCGGTCGGTGCTGGTGAGCTTTCACCACCATCCGGTGGCGGTCGGTTGCCGCTGGCTGGAACCCATCGGCGTGCGCAATCCCGATGCGCTGTTTGCCGTGCTGGACCGTTATCCTCAGGTCAAGGCGCTGCTCTGGGGGCACATTCATCAGGAGCTGGATCAGCTGCGCAATGGGGTGCGCCTGCTGGCCTCGCCCTCGACCTGTGTGCAGTTTGCGCCGGGCAGTGAAGAGTTTCAGGTCGACCACGAGGCGCCCGGTTACCGCTGGTTACGGCTGTTCGGCGACGGACGTCTGGAAACCGGCGTGTCGCGCGTCACGGACATCGAATTCGAGATCGATTACAGCATTAAAGGCTACTGATTCACCTTCCGCGTGTCCGCGCTTGCCGGTAGCCTCCGTTAGCTTGTAGCCTCCGTTTCCATGACAAGAATTCTCTATATCCACGGTTTGAACAGCTCGCCTGCTTCAACCAAGGCGCAGCAGTTGCTCGGCGCCATGCAACGCATGGGGATTGCCGACCAGCTGTATCTGCCGGCACTGCATCATCACCCCCGACAGGCCATTGCCCAACTCGAAGCCATCATTGCCGGGGCCGGTCAGCCATTGCTGGTCGGCAGTTCGCTGGGTGGCTACTATGCGACCCATCTCGCGCAGCGCTACGGCCTGAAAATGCTGCTGATCAACCCGTCGGTGCGTCCGCACCGGCGTTTTGACCATTGCCTGGTCATGCAGACCAACTATTACACCGGCGAGCAATGGATGCCGACCGAGGAGCACATGGCGACCCTGGCTGAGCTGGAGGTGCCGCCGCCGCTGGAGCCGGCGCGCTGTCAGGTCTGGCTGCAGACGGGCGATGAAACCCTCGATTATCGGGAGGCCGAAGACTACTACCGGGCCTGCAGTCTGCGCATTCAGGCCGGTGGTGACCACGGCTACAGCGGCTTTGCCCGGCAATTACCCGCCCTGTTGGCGTTTGCCGGTGTTGATCCGCGCTTGTGGCGGGGTATCGATTTTTCATAGTGAGCAGGTATGGCCGGGTGCTTGAATTGCCGCCACCTGCCCAATATTTTTGCCGCGCCGACGATTTGTCGAGCGGTAGTCGGGAGGAAAACGCTTTGCTGATGTCAGTTTCACCGGGCCTCAAGGCCCTTCAGTGCGCAGGAGCCCCTCAGCAATGAGCACTCAATCCTACAACGCCGATGCCATCGAGGTTCTGTCCGGCCTCGACCCGGTGCGCAAGCGCCCGGGCATGTACACCGATACCGCGCGGCCCAACCATCTGGCCCAGGAAGTCATCGACAACAGTGTCGATGAGGCACTGGCCGGGCATGCGAAGTCGATTCAGGTCGTCCTGCACGAAGACAACTCGCTGGAGGTGTTCGACGACGGCCGCGGCATGCCGGTCGACATTCACCCCGAGGAAGGCATTTCCGGGGTTGAGCTGATCCTCACCAAGCTGCATGCCGGCGGCAAGTTCTCCAACAAGAACTACGAGTTTTCCGGCGGCCTGCACGGCGTGGGGATTTCCGTGGTGAATGCCCTGTCGACCCAGGTCGAAGTGCGCGTCAAGCGTGATGGCAACGAATACCGCATGACCTTTGCCGATGGCTTCAAGGCCACGGATCTGGAAGTGGTCGGCACGGTGGGCAAGCGCAACACCGGCACCAGCGTGCGTTTCTGGCCGGACGGCAAGTATTTCGATTCGCCGAAGTTCTCCATCAGCCGCCTCAAGCATGTGCTCAAGGCCAAGGCGGTGCTGTGTCCGGGGCTGGCGGTCAGTTTCGAGGACAAGGCCAGCGGCGAAAAGGTCGAATGGCATTACGAAGATGGCCTGCGTTCCTACCTGATGGATGCGGTCAGCGAGCATCTGCGGCTGCCCGATGAGCCGTTCTGCGGCAGCCTGAAAGGCAACAAGGAGGCGGTGGACTGGGCGCTGCTGTGGCTGCCCGAGGGCGGCGACGCGGTGCAGGAAAGCTACGTTAACCTGATTCCCACTGCGCAGGGCGGCACCCACGTCAACGGCCTGCGTCAGGGCCTGCTGGATGCCATGCGCGACTTCTGCGAGTTCCGCAGCCTGTTGCCGCGTGGTGTGAAGCTGGCGCCCGAGGATGTGTGGGAGCGGATTGCCTTCGTCTTGTCGATGAAGATGCAGGACGCGCAGTTTTCCGGGCAGACCAAGGAGCGCCTGTCCTCGCGTGAAGCCGCGGCCTTTGTCTCGGGCGTGGTCAAGGATGCCTTCAGTCTGTGGCTCAATGCCCATCCGGAACTGGGTCTGCAACTGGCCGAGCTGGCCATCAGCAACGCTGGCCGGCGGCTCAAAGCCGGCAAGAAGGTCGAGCGCAAGCGCATCACCCAAGGCCCGGCGTTGCCCGGCAAGCTGGCCGATTGCGCAGGCCAGGACCCGATGCGTTCGGAGTTGTTTCTGGTCGAAGGGGATTCCGCCGGTGGCTCGGCCAAGCAGGCGCGCGACAAGGAGTTTCAGGCGATTCTGCCGTTGCGCGGGAAGATCCTGAACACCTGGGAGGTTGATGGCGGCGAAGTGCTGGCCAGTCAGGAAGTGCACAACATCGCCGTGGCGGTGGGGCTCGATCCGGGCTCCAGCGACCTGAGCCAGTTGCGCTACGGCAAGATCTGCATTCTGGCCGACGCCGACTCCGACGGTCTGCACATTGCCACCTTGCTCTGTGCGCTGTTCGTGCAGCATTTCCGGCCGCTGGTGGATGCCGGGCACGTTTATGTGGCGATGCCGCCGCTGTACCGCATCGATCTGGGCAAGGATATTTTCTACGCCCTCGACGAAGCCGAGCGCGACGGCATTCTCGACCGTCTGGTCGCCGAGAAGCGTCGCGGCAAGCCGCAGGTCACGCGCTTCAAGGGCCTGGGTGAAATGAATCCGCCACAGCTGCGCGAAACCACCATGGACCCGAACACCCGCCGGCTGGTGCAATTGACCCTGGAAGACTTCAGCGCCACCAGTGAAATCATGGACATGCTGTTGTCGAAGAAGCGCGCCGGCGACCGCAAGTCCTGGCTGGAGTCCAAGGGCAATCTGGCCGAGGTGCTGGCTTAGGGAGCCAGACGACGAGCAGCGTTACTAGATGTGTACGGGTTTATTCGCGAGGCATTCATGTCGCGAAGATGAAACTGAATAAGCAGCTTTACCAAGACAGTCCCTAGGGTTTTTACACCGTGAGCAATCGTAAAGAAGCTGAACGCGCCGAACTGCACAAAACCATCTGGCGCATCGCCAACGACCTGCGTGGCAGCGTCGATGGCTGGGACTTCAAGACCTACGTTCTTGGCATGCTGTTCTACCGCTTCATCTCGGAGAACCTGACCAGCTACCTCAACGAACAGGAGCGTCGGGCGGGTAGTGCGGATTTTGACTACAGCGATTTGGCAGACGCCCGCGCTATCGTGGGGCGTTACGAGACGGTTCAGGAAAAGGGCTTCTACATCCTGCCGTCGAACCTGTTCGCCAATGTGCGCAAGCGCGCCCGCCATGATCCGAACCTCAACGAAACCCTGTCGAAAGTGTTCAAGGACATCGAGGCCTCGGCGTCTGGCGCTGGTAGTGAGGATGACTTCAAGGGGCTGTTCGATGACCTGGACGTCAACAGCAGCAAGCTCGGCCCCACCGTGGCGAAGCGCAACGAAAAACTGGTGAAGCTGCTCGACGCCATCGGCGATCTGCCGCTGGGCAACAGCTCGGGCAATTTTGCCGACAACAGCATCGACCTGTTCGGCGACGCCTACGAATACCTGATGCAGATGTATGCCTCCACTGCCGGCAAGTCCGGTGGCGAGTTCTACACCCCGCAGGAAGTCTCCGAACTGCTGGCCCGCATCACCGTGGTGGGCAAGAAAGAGGTCAACAAGGTTTATGACCCAGCTTGCGGCTCCGGTTCGCTGTTGCTCAGCTTCTCCAAGGTGCTGGGCCACAACAAGGTACGTCAGGGTTTCTACGGCCAGGAAATCAACCTCACCACCTACAACCTGTGCCGGATCAACATGTTCCTGCACAACGTGAACTACGAGAAGTTCAACATCGCCCATGGCGACACACTGACCGACCCGGCGCACTGGGATGACGAACCCTTCGAGGCCATCGTCTCCAACCCGCCGTACTCGATCAAATGGGATGGCGATGCCAACCCGCTACTGATCAACGACCCGCGCTTCGCTCCAGCCGGCGTGCTCGCCCCCAAGAGCAAGGCCGACCTGGCCTTCACGTTGCACATTCTCAGCTGGCTGGCGGTCAACGGCACTGCGGCGATTGTCGAATTCCCCGGCGTGCTCTATCGCGGCGGTGCGGAAGCCAAGATTCGCAAGTACCTGATCGACAACAACTACGTCGATACCGTCATCCAGTTGCCGCCCGATCTGTTCTTCGGCACCACCATCGCAACCTGCATCATCGTGCTGAAGAAGTCGAAGCGCGATAACGCCACGCTGTTCATCGACGCCTCCAGCCTGTTCGTGCGCAGCGGCAACAAGAACAAGATGTTGCTCGATCACCAGAGGAAAATCCTCGACGCATTCACCGGTCGCCAGAGCATGGACCATTTCGCTCGCATGGTTGAGAACGGTGACATCGCCGCCAACGGCTATAACATCGCCGTCTCCAGCTATGTCGAGCAGGCCGACACCAGCGAAGCGGTGGACATTCGTGAGCTCAACGAGAAAATCAGCGGCATCGTTGCCCGGCAAGCGGAGCTGCGAAAGCAGATCGACGCCATCGTTGCGGATCTGGAAGGAGCCCAGGCATGAGCGAGCAGCCAGCAGGGGAAATCATTCTTTACCAACGTGGCGATGCAACCGCCATCGATGTACGGCTAGACGGCGATACGGT
>DATMWH010000082.1:0-1500 GCA_035562615.1 Pseudomonas sp.
GCTTCACGGCGCTTTCGATCTGCTCGTTATACGGCCAGCCGCAGTTGAGGCGGGTGAAGTGCTCGATAACGCGACGGCTAAACCGTTCGCGTGAGCAGCTTAGTTGTATTTCTCTGAGCCTGGCCCCTTTAACCTACACCGGAGCAAAACGCCTTGGAACGGTGTGCAGTTCGATTGCAACGAGCCAAGCGTTTGCCACCTCGTCTGGCTCAATTGGTCCGCTTTGTTTCAGGCAATCGGTTGTTTGAATGATGAGATCGGCTAAGACTGCTAGGCCCGATGCAATCGTCTGAGGTAGCACAAGATAGCCCATCGAATGTGAATCATGAACCAGCATGTCGTCTCTACCCAGCGAGAAGCTCTTGAGCTGTGCACGGTAAGTACGATGCGTGAACTTTGAAAGTTGTACGTAATAGTCCCGCCGCTTAAAGGCTGCTTCTCTGCCTTCGGTCTTTTCAATGTGCCTTCTGGACTCAACATGAGGAATGGTTTCATCCTCGTACCATAGGTGCAGAGCCTTCATTGCGAGTGGTTTGTTTGAGTGAAGAACTCGGAGCAAGTCCATTGTCTCAACTACGTCACGGAAGAGGCGGAAAGCAATTCGATGACGCTTCTCTTCAAACAGCTGAACGCTCTCAAGAAGTGCGTCTATCAGATCTAAGGCAAGCATCCATGTCGCTTTCTCCAATGTTTGATCGTCCCGGTGAAACGCCATCGTGAAGCGATCTAGCTTGAGTTGTAGTTGGGTGAGCAACTCTTTGGCTTCCCGCACGAACTGGTCCTGAGCATCGTACTCATACGGGTTGTCATATGCTTCTTGAGGGTGTCTGCCCCAAACAATGCTTGCCATTTCAACAGCCAAATAACGGTTACTCAGACGCGAAAACGCGGGGTTCACTGAACGAAGCAAATAGTAGCAGCGCCGCAGCGCAATTAACGGAACTCATACGCCTCCCGATGAAATGCATTGCGCGGCAAACCGTTGCCGGTCAGCGTTTTCGCCAGCGCTTCGCCCCAGGTGGCCGGGACGCAGCGGAATCAAAGGGGCTAGGCTCGCGGATTCGCGAGCGCCCAGTTATTTAACGCCGACAACATACCCGTAGCGCAGGCAAATATCTTCTGTCCGGGTGGCGTTGAGCAGGAAAAGCCAACAGCCCTGCCTTGAAAATTGGCCATTTTTTGGGGTCGACCACAACAGGCCGGGTTTGGCCGGTTGCGTGGCGTGCCGGCCGGGTCAGCGGCGATGGCCGAGGTCGGCGGTGACCAGCGCGTCGATTTCGCTGTCGATCAGTGCCCAGAAGGGATTGCTGCGCAGGCGGGTGAGTGAGCCGAGCGTCAGCGTCACGGCGCCGTTTTCGCCGCGCAGCAGCCACGAGCCGATGCTCGGGATGCCGTTGTGGCCGCTGCCGGGCATGAAGCCGTAGACCGGGTCGTCCGGCGGGAAGGGCAGGGCGACATGGCCGACGGAAACGAGGTTGTTCGCCCATGTCAGTTCGGTTT
>DATMWH010000083.1:0-1879 GCA_035562615.1 Pseudomonas sp.
AGCTCTTCAATGGTCACCATTTCCAGCGCATGCTGCTTGGGGGAAGGGTCTCTAAGCATCAGGCCTGTTCCTGTCGAAACGATGGCCTATTAAACAAAAGACCCCGGCTTTGGGCCAGGGTCTTTGTCAGCAGTCTGAACGCCCCTTTCGGGGCGTTTTAGCTAGAGCTGTGTGATCAGGCCGCTGGCGCTGCCCGATCACACACTAGAGCGCCTGAAGTCAGGCTTGTACTACTGGAATGTTGGCATTTGCAGCCGCTTCGCGGAATTCGGCTATCTGATCAAAGCTCAGATAGCGATAAACATCGGCAGCCATGCTGTCGATATCTTTCGCATAAGCCATGTATTCCTCGACGCTAGGCAGCTTGCCCATAATCGAAGCGACAGCCGCCAGTTCAGCGGAGGCGAGGAATACGTCAGCACCATCACCGAGGCGGTTCGGGAAGTTCCGGGTCGAAGTCGAAACGACGGTGGAGTTGGCAGCAACGCGTGCCTGGTTACCCATGCACAGGGAGCAGCCCGGCATTTCCATGCGGGCACCGGCCTTGCCATAGATACCGTAGTAGCCTTCCTCGGTCAGTTGGTGAGCATCCATCTTGGTCGGCGGCGACAGCCACAGACGAGTCGGAATGCCGCCCTTTACCTTGTCCAGCAGTTTGCCGGCAGCGCGGAAGTGACCGATGTTGGTCATGCACGAGCCAATGAAAACCTCGTCGATCTTGCGGCCCTGAACGCTGGACAGCAGGCGTGCATCATCCGGGTCGTTAGGTGCGCACAGGATCGGCTCCTTGATGTCCGCCAGGTCGATTTCGATGACTTCTGCGTACTCGGCATCCTTGTCGGCTTCCATCAGTACGGGGTTGGCCAACCAGGCTTCCATCGCTTTGGCACGACGCTCCATGGTGCGCGCATCACCGTAGCCTTCGCTGATCATCCAGCGCAGCAGGGTGATATTCGACTTCAGGTATTCGGCAATCGCGTTTTCCGGGAGCTTGATGGTGCAGCCGGCAGCAGAGCGCTCAGCCGAAGCGTCAGACAGCTCGAAAGCTTGTTCAACGGTCAGCTCATCGAGACCTTCGATCTCAAGGATTCGGCCGGAGAAGGCGTTGATCTTGCCCTTCTTCTCTACCGTCAGCAGACCTTTCTGGATTGCGTAGTAGGGAATTGCATGCACCAGATCGCGCAGAGTGATGCCTGGCTGCAGTTTGCCTTTGAAACGTACCAGAACGGATTCAGGCATATCCAGCGGCATAACACCGGTGGCAGCGGCGAAGGCAACCAGACCCGAACCTGCGGGGAAGGAAATACCAATCGGGAAGCGCGTGTGTGAATCACCACCAGTACCCACGGTGTCTGGCAGCAGCATGCGGTTCAGCCAGCTGTGGATGATGCCATCGCCCGGACGCAGGGATACGCCGCCACGGGTGCGTATGAAGTCAGGCAGTGTGTGGTGGGTGTTGACGTCGATTGGCTTCGGATAAGCAGCAGTGTGGCAGAAGGACTGCATTACCAGGTCGGCTGAAAAGCCCAGGCAGGCCAGGTCTTTCAGTTCGTCACGGGTCATCGGTCCGGTGGTGTCCTGGGAGCCGACTGTGGTCATCTTCGGTTCGCAATAGGCGCCAGGGCGAACACCGGCTACGCCACAGGCCTTGCCAACCATTTTCTGTGCCAGGGTAAAGCCTTTGGTGCTGGCTGCGGGTTGATCAGGCAGTTTGAACAGGTCACTTGCACCCAGACCGAGTTCAGCACGAGCCTTGTCTGTCAGACCGCGACCGATGATCAACGGAATGCGGCCACCGGCGCGGACTTCGTCCAGCAGAACCGGGGTTTTCATTTCAAAGGTGGCCAGTACTTCATCTGTACCGTGTTTGCAGACTTTG
>DATMWH010000084.1:0-27496 GCA_035562615.1 Pseudomonas sp.
AGCACAGTCAGCACCTGACCCAGCTCATCATGTACCTCGCGGGCGATGCGCGCCTTTTCCTCCTCCCGCACGCTTTCCAGGTGCGCCGACAACTCGCGCAACTGACCGCGCGACTCGCTCAAAGCCAGCTCGATGCGCTTGCTCTCGCTGATGTCCCAGACGATGCCATCCCATACCACCAGACCGTCTTCCAGACGCCGGGCTATCGCCTTGATATCCGCCCAGCGTTGCTCACCCTCGCGTGTCAGGATGCGCCCCTGCCAGTGCCAGTCGCGGTCAGCATCCAGCGCCTCCCGCTGACTCTGGTTGTAACCCGGCTGGTCGTCTGGATGCACCAGGCTGCGAATGCCACGCCCCGGCTCGAGCAAGGTGGCCGCGCGGTAGCCAACCAGTTTTTCACTGCCCTCGCTGATAAAGGCAAAGTCCACCGGGCCAGCCGCCTGCTCACGCTCCAGACGGAACACCAGTCCGGGGACATTCGCCGCAATGCCCTGCAGGCGCGCCTCGCTTTCCTGCAATGCGGCCAGCGCGCGACGGCGCTCGGTGACATCGGTGAGATAGACCACCAGATACTCGGCCTGACGAAAGCGCAGAAAACTCAGCGACACATCCGCCGGCAGCAGACTGCCATCAGCACGCAGGCAGCTGGTTTCGAAATTCAGCGGCTCCCCGTCGCCGGCGCGGGCACGCTTCCACAGCGCCAGCCAGCGATCCATGTGCAGGCTTGGTTCGAATTCGATCAGCGCGCGCTCGACCACCGCGCCGGACGCATAGCCGAGCATCTGCTCTGCGGCGCGGTTGGCATACCGCACCCGGCTGTCCCAGTTGACCCAGAGAATGCCCACCGTACTTTGATCGATGGAGAACTGGGTCAGACGCAGCGCCTGTTCGGCTGCCTCGCGCAGTTCGATAGCCTGACGCGCATCAAGCAAGCGGCGCTCCAGTGCCGAGCGCTGGCGGCGCAATGCATAAAGAATGCTCAAGGCCGCCAGCAACAGGACGCCCAGCAGCACACTCAGATTGATCCAGAACCCCGGAGAATCTCCCAGCCGTGGCTGCTCCAGCTTGATCCAGCGCCCGCGCAACTCTTCAAGCTGGCGCGCCGGCAGGCTGCGCAGGGCAATATCGACCAGCGTGGCCAGCTGCGGCCAGTCGCGCCGCGAGGCGACCCGCAGCAATTGCGGCAAACCGATATCGGCGACCACTGCCAGGTCACGGAACTCGCTCTCGCGAGACAGTCGACTGAACTGCGCCTCGTCGATCACCGCGTAGCTGACTTGCCGAGCAAGCAGGTAACGCAGCGCCTGCCGGTCACTGCTGACAGCCTGCAAGTTCAGATTGCCGTATGTGCTTTTCAGGTAAGTAGCCACCGCACTGGGCTGCAGCACGGCCACCGGATCACGGCCATCCAGTTGCTCCAGATCGATCGCCGTGCCGCCATTGCGCAGACCTACCAGCAACTGCGGGATACGCATATAGGGGTCGGAATACAACCACAAACGCAATCCGGCCGGCGTCTGCAGCTGGCCCGGTGCCAGATCGATCAGACCTTTGCGCAGGGCGTTATCCAGCGCTGCCTGATCGGCATACTGCTGCCACACCAGCTCGACCTGCAGGGCATTGGCCAACAACTCCATCAGCTCGATATTGGCACCGCTGAGCTGCTGCACGCGACGGTCGAATTGCGCAAATGGCGCCTGCAGCACCACACCGACACGCAACTGCTGATGTTCCGCCAGCCAGCTGCGCTGAGCCTCATCCAGTGGCAGTGTCACGGGGGCAGCCTGGCCAGGCGCAGCCAGCCACCACAGGCAGCAAATCAGGGCGAGACAACGCCATACACGGCTGGTTTCGGACACGACAGGATCCTGAGTCGGAAATGAACAATCAGCTGACATACCTTACTCCAGCGCAGCTGCCCAGTTGCAAGGCAATGCCTGACAAATCCACGCCATGCGATTAGGCTGCCCTGCATGTCCCCTCGCCTGGATAGTCCGGATGCACGCCATTCGCCTCACCCCACTTGCCCAGCTCGTTCTGGCCCTGTTGCTGGCCTGCGCCACACCGGTGAACGCCGAGACCAGCGGAGCTGGCGCCGCCAGTGACTCTGGCTCCGGCGAACATGTGACGCCCGCCGAACGCAGCCAGGACAAGGCGCAAGCTCTGCAGGAGCAATTGCCCGCCAGCGAGCAGCGCTTGCTCAAGGCCGGCGATGACAGTTTTCTGGCTTTATGGAAGCCGGCAAATACCCCCACCCCCCAAGGTATAGTGATCCTTCTGCCGGATGACGGCGAAAGCGCCGACTGGCCGCAGAGCATAGGCCCACTGCGCAAACGATTACCGGACGCCGGCTGGCACACCCTGAGCCTGACACTACCCGATCCTTACGCGCAGGCTCCGGTGGCTAGCGTTGATGTGACGGCCGCCACGGACAACACACCAGCCGAAACTGCCGAGCCCGAAACAGCCCCGAGCGCAGCATCTGCTCCCGCCAGCGCCGCGACTGAAGCCTCGGATGCCCATTCTGCCAGCGTGGAACAGCACAGCAAACGCGTACTGGCACGCATCCAGGCCGGGCTTGCGTTTGCCCAGCAACAACCGCCCGGCAAGCTCATTCTGCTCGGCCATGGCACTGGCGGTTACTGGGGCATGGAGTTTCTTGCACAGAACAACAACAGCAAAATCCAGGGCTTGCTGCTGCTAAGCGCGACGGTCCCTGCCGGCTTGAGTCCGGACATTGAAGAGCGACTGCCGAAGCTGCAATTGGCCATCGGCGACTTCTTCTTCAATGACCCGCCAAGTGCTGCCGCCCAAGCCCAGCTGCGCAAACAGGCCGCACTGCGCAGCAAGCACCCGGCATACCGACAGGTCGCCCTCAGCGCCTTGCCGGGAAATCCGCAAGTGGAGCAGGAGCAGCTGTATCGGCGGGTTCGCGGCTGGCTGGAGAAGAATGCAACGCCGGTCCAAAGCCCGGCCGAGATGAAAAAACAGCCTGCGCAGGGTCAGCGAAAGCCATGACGCTCACGGATCAGCCGGAAGGCTCCGTGCAGCTCACGGGTCTTCTCGGTGGCTAGCCGCAGCTGCTCAGGGCTTGCGCCGGCGCCCGCCTGCTTATCCGGATGGTTGCGACTGAGCAAGCGGCGGTAGGCATTCTTTATCGCTCCTGCGTCGCTGCCAGGCGTCACTCCCAGCAGCGCCAACGCTGCTCGATAATCCGCATCGCCTTGCGGAGACCTGCGCGCCGCACCGGGACCAAGCCCTATGGTCAGCGCTTCCAGTTCGCCAACCGACCAGCCCAGCCACTTACCCCAAAGCATGATCAGTTCGCGCTGCTGGGCCGTTGCCCCGCCTCCTGCGCCGACCATCCTCCAGCAGCTCAGCAGCAGGCTCTGTGCTTCACCCCGCTGGCTGCGCAGTCGACGCAACGGCCGGCGCAAATCCGCCCCGGCATTTTTACCGCGGTTGAATGCGTTTATCGCCAGCTGTTCCGATTGCACATCGAGTTTCAGCCGGCGCATTTCATCGCGCGCCTGTTCAATATGCGCCGGCAAAACCCGGCCATTGAGCTTGGCCAGACGTCCCAGCAGCAGGAAGCGCAGTTCGTCGCCCCCCAGGCGCGAGCTGCGATCAAGCAGACCGAGCAGTGCCGACCAACTGGGCAGACGCAACTGCCGGTCAAGCAGCTGCCCCAGCAAGCCGCCGAGCAAGGCACCCGGGATACTGGCAAAGGCAAAGCCTGCAGCCGCACCCAGCCAGGTAGCAGGCCAGATCATCTAGCCAGCCCCATCCGCCAGCAGACGCTCGACAGCAGCCAATCGTTCATGGGTCCCCACATCGATCCAGTGTCCGGAAAAATGTTCGCCGCTGACCTGCTCCTTTGCCATCGCCTCACGCAGCAAGGGCGCCAGCTTGAAGGCGCCACCTGTCTGACCAGAAAAAAGTTGCGGATGCAAAATGGCAATCCCGCTGTAGGTCAGTCGCGGCAACGTACCCTGCAGGGTTTCAACGGCATGTCCGTTGAGCACAAAATCACCGGCAACGTTGTGTTCAGGATTGTCTACCAGCACCAGATGCGCCAACCCAGACAACACGCGCGGTAGCGAAGCAAAGGCATAATCCGTCCAGATATCGCCATTGACCACCAGAAACGGCTCATCCCCCAGCAACGGTAATGCGCGAAAAATACCGCCGCCGGTTTCCAGAGGTTCGCCTTCGGGTGAATAGCGGATGCGCAGGCCATAGCGTGAGCCATCACCCAGATAGTCTTCGATCTGCTGACCCAGCCAGGCGTGGTTGATCACTACCTCGGTAAAACCTGCGGCCGCCAGTGCGCGCAGGTGATAGACGATCAACGGCACGCCGGCCACCGGCACCAGGGGTTTGGGTGTGGTCAGCGTCAGCGGCCGCATGCGCTCGCCTTTTCCCGCTGCCAGAATCATGGCCTTCATGCTGGCGGCAATCCTTCAAGCGGCAGGCTCGCGAGGAACTGTCTCAGCTCGTCCAGTTCGGCGCGACGGGCAATCACTTCATTGATGTAGGCAAAGAAGCGCGGCACATCGCTCAAATACTTCGGTTTGCCGTCGCGATGACAGATGCGCGCAAAAATACCAATCACCTTCAGGTGACGCTGCACGCCCATCAGATCCGAGGCACGCAGAAATTCCTCGAAGGTGGCTTGCAGCGGAATCCCCAGACCGGTTGCCTTTTGCCAATAATCGAGCAGCCATGCATCCACCCGCGCCTGCGGCCAGCTGAGAAAGGCGTCCTTGAACAGGCAGGTGATGTCATAGGTAACCGGCCCATACACTGCATCCTGGAAGTCCAGCACACCCGGATTGGGCTGGCTGAGCATCAGATTGCGCGGCATGAAGTCCCGGTGCACCAGCACTTGCGGTTGCGCCAGCGCACTGCCAACCAGCTGATCGCAGATACGCCCCCAGGTAGCCTGCTGAGCCTGATCCAGCTCGACACCCAGATGCTTGCGCACGTACCACTCGGGAAACAGCTGCAACTCGCGCCGCAACAGGGCGTCATCGTAGAACGGCAGGCCGTCATTCAACGGCTCCTGCTGAAAAGCGAGCAACGCCTCAATCGCATCAGCGAACAAGCCGTCGGCTGTCTGCGCGTCAATCACATCCAGATAGGTTTTGCGCCCCAGATCATCCAGCAACAGGAATCCCCGCGGCAGATCAGCCGCCAGCACTTGCGGAACATGCACGCCGGCGCGAGCCAAGATACCTGCCAGCTTCACAAAGGGCCGGCAATCTTCCTGCGGAGGCGGCGCGTCCATCAGAATCAGGCTGCGCGAGCCGGCCTGCCAGCGAAAATAACGCCGAAAACTGGCATCACTGCTGGCCGGCGTTAAATCGCCGGCAGGTACCGCCCCCCAGCCCCGCGCAGCAAACACTTCAGGCAGGCAGAGTTCAAGCCATTGGGTCAATTGTTCCAAACGTAAATCTTGTTCTGGCATTCCGCTCTCCAACGAGTCTATCCCTTGGGCAGGTCATGCTTTATTATCCAGCATCTTTTTCAGCCCTTCGAGCGCTTTGCGACTGTCGCATCGTTTGATGGGCGCGCAGGATGGCCGGAATAACAAGATGGCAGCAAAACTCCCCGTTTTCCGTAAAAAATTTCCTTACCTGGTCGCTGGCAGCCTGCTGGCGGTGCAACCCCTTGCCGTGACCAAGGCAGTCGGCGCTGAGCAGTTCAACTGTCAAGCCTCAGCCAGTGGCGGCTGGGCATGTGCAACGGTCAGTGGCAATGCCAGCCTGCCCCCGAGGCCTCAGGCAAGACAGGCCACCGCAGCAGCTCCCGGCAAGCAACCTGTTGCTGGCACCACGACAATCGCTGCCGGACAGCCAGAAACAGTCGGCGAAACGCTGGCTGGTTCGCAGAGCGCTGCCGATTTCAGCCGGCTCGACTGGGTACCTCGCAGTCAGCTCACTGAGGCACAACTGGCAGAAGTCGGGCCTTATTGTCACGGCGACTATATAGAGCCCAAGCGGCCGGGCATGAATGACGACACGCCGATGAGCGAAGCGCCGATGTTCCTGTCGGCCAAAGCCTCGCGTTTCGACCAACAGAACCAGGTAGCCACCCTGGCTGGCGATGTGGTGCTCAGGCAATCCAACATCCAGATCGAAGCCGACGAAGCCAACCTCTTCCAGGCGGAGAATCGCGGTGAACTCAAAGGTGATGTGCGGCTGCGTGGCAATGGTTCGCTGGTAGTGGGTGATCAGGCCGAAATCCAGCTGGATACCGGTGCTGCCGAAATCAATGAAGCCCAGTACGTGCTGCATGCCGCGGGTGCTCGCGGCGAGGCCAAGTACATCAAGCGTGGCGAGGACGCCATCATCCGCCTGAAGGATGGTACTTACACCACCTGTTCACCAGGCGAGAACACCTGGAAGATCAAGGGCAACAACATCAAGCTGGATCCGGCTACCGGTATGGGCACCGCGACCAACGCGACCCTGCGCATCAAAGACGTCCCGGTGTTCTACACCCCTTACATCCAGTTCCCGATTGATGATCGCCGCCAGTCCGGTTTCCTGGCCCCTACCGCCGGGTATTCCAACAGTGACGGCGTCACCCTGATGACGCCTTACTATTTCAATCTGGCACCAAACTACGATGCGACCCTGTTCCCGCGTCTGATGAGCAAGCGCGGCCTGATGCTGTCCGGCGAAGGTCGTTACCTGACCAAGAGCAGCGAGGGCAAGGTCTCCGGTTCCTATCTTGACGATCAGGAAGACGAGAACAAGGACCAGCCCAAGTATGAGCAGACCCGCTATCTGGCTTCCTGGCAGCACACTCAGGGACTTGATGAGCGGCTGCTGGGCCAGGTCGATTACACCACGATCAGCGACCCTTACTATTTCCAGGATCTGGGCACCGATCTGGAGGTCAGCAGCACCACCTACGTCAACCAGCAGGGTCAGCTGACCTGGCGCGGCGATAGCTATACCGCGCGACTGAACGCCCAGGCTTACGAACTGGCTTCGGTCACCGACATCACCCCCTATGACCGCCTGCCCCAGATCAACCTGGACGGTGTCCTGCCCTTCCAGCCGGGCGGCCTGAATCTCACTTACGGCACTGAATATGTGAGCTTCGATCGCAATCTGGATGAATATCAATTCAATGGCGTTAACAGTCCTGACCTTGCGCTGACCGGCTTGAACCGCGCCACGGGCGAGCGCAGCCATGTAGAGCCGGGTATCAGTCTGCCGATGGCGTCCAGCTGGGGTTACCTGACACCCGCTGTCAAATACATGTACACCAATTACTCACTGGATCTCGATAGCCGAGGTCAGGCAACCCTGGCTCCCGGGGTTGACTATGACGATACGCAAACCCGCGATCTGGCTGTCTACTCCGTGGACAGCGGCCTGTATTTCGACCGCGACACCACACTGTTTGGTACGCCACTGCGGCAGACGCTTGAACCGCGCCTGTATTACCTCTACGTACCTTACAAAGATCAGAGCGCCCTGCCGATTTTCGATACTGCCGAGCCGTCCTTCACGTACGCCTCGCTGTTTCGCGAGAACCGCTTTGTCGGCAAAGACCGGGTTGGCGACAGCAATCAGCTTTCCGCCGGTACCACCAGCCGCTTTGTCGAAAGCAATGGCTTTGAGCGGGCCAGTATCGGCTTGGGTCAGGCTTTCTACTTCGAGGACCGCGAGGTACAGATGCCCGGTATCGAAACCCAGGAAGCGTCGGTTTCGCCGACAGCATTCACGGGACAATACCGCTTTGACCGCGACTGGCGCCTGAGTTCGGACTACGCCTATGACTCTGATCGTAGCCAGACCAGCTCCGGCAATCTGATGTTCCATTACCAGCCGCAAGCGCAACCCAACAAAGTGTTTAACGCGGGTTACCGCTACCGCAATGACGCCGTCGTGTTCAATCAGCAAACCAATGAATACCAGGCCGGCGGTGACGACCAGTACAAAATCTCACAATCCGACGTCTCGATGATCTGGCCGGTGGTGCCGCAGTGGAGCGCAATTGCCCGCTGGCAGCGCGACTTCAACCAGAACCGCACACTGGAAGCCTTTGGTGGTTTCGAATACGACTCGTGCTGCTGGAAGCTAAGACTGGTTAACCGTTACTGGGTGCAACCTGACCAGAACAACCTGGTCGAGAACGAATCCGGCGACCATGGGATTTTCCTGCAGATAGTGCTGAAAGGCTTGGGTGGCGTTGTTGGCAACCAAGTAGACAGCTTCCTCGACCAAGGCATTCAAGGCTACCGTGAACGTGAAGACCAAGCTTTCTGATTTTATCCGCCCGCTGCTGCTGGGCTCCCTGCTGCTCGGTTCACTGGCACAGGCACAAGTAGAGTCTCTGGATCGTGTCGTCGCGATCGTTGATAACGACGTGATCATGCAAAGCCAGCTGGATCAGAGAATGAGCGAGGTGCAAAAGAGCATCGCCAAGCAGGGCGGTACTCTGCCGCCAAGCAACGTCCTGCAGGAGCAAGTGCTGGAGCGGCTGATCATGGAAAATCTGCAGTTGCAGATTGGTGATCGCGCCGGCGTGCGCATCAACGATGAAGAGTTGAATCAGGCGATGGAAACCATCGCCCAGCGCAACAATCTGAGCCTGGAACAGCTGCGCATGGCCCTGCAGCAGGACGGCTTGTCCTACTCCGCGGCCCGCGAACAGATTCGTCGGGAAATGATCATCAGCCGCGTGCGTCAGCGTCGGGTAGCGGATCGGATCGAGGTGTCCAAGCAGGAAGTAGATAACTTCATGGCTTCGGAACACGGTCAGATCCAGCTTTCCGAAGAGTTCCATCTGGCCAACATTCTGTTGCCGCTACCCGAAGGGTCCACCGCTGCAGTGATCGAGAAAGCAGCCATTGAGGCGCAAAAGGTCTATCAGCAACTGCAGCAAGGGACTGACTTCTCGCAGCTGGCACTGAGCCGGTCCGGCAGTGAAAACGCGCTGGAAGGCGGCGATATGGGATGGCGCAAAGCCGCACAACTGCCCCCGCCATTCGACAGCCTGATACCGCCGCTCTCGCCGGGCCAGGTGACCCAGCCCGTGCGCACACCAGGCGGATTCCTGATCATCAAGCTGCTGGAAAAGCGCGGTGGCAATAATCAGCTACGTGATGAAGTCCACGTCCGGCATATCCTGATCAAACCGAGTGAAATTCGCACCGATGCCGAAGCCCAGAAGCTGGTAGAACGCCTGCATGCACGGATTGTGGCTGGCGAAGACTTCGGTGAACTGGCAAAAACCTTCTCGGAAGATCCCGGTTCGGCACGCAATGGTGGCGATCTCGACTGGATAGACCCTGCCATTCTGGTTCCCGAGTTCCAGGAAGTAATGAAGAACACCCCCAGCGGCCAGCTGTCAGCACCGTTCAGGTCTGGCTATGGTTGGCATGTGCTGGAAGTGCTTGGCCGTCGCGCCACCGACAGCAGTGAGCAGTTGCGTGAGCAGCAAGCGATAAACATCCTGCGCAACCGCAAGTACGACGAAGAGCTGCAAGGCTGGCTGCTGGAGATCCGTGGCGAGGCCTACGTGGAAACCAAGCTGTGAGCCCAGCGCGCTTCGCAGTGACCGCCGGCGAACCCGCCGGCATTGGTCCTGACCTGTGCCTGCTGATCGCACAACAAGCCCAACCAGAAATACTGATCGTTATTGCCAGCCGGGATCTCCTGGCCCAGCGCGCGGCCGAACTGGGGCTGAAGATCAACCTGCAGTCAGTCACAGCAGGCTGCTGGCCGGAGAGCCCAGCCAGTGATGGCACGCTGTATGTCTGGGATACGCCGCTGCAAAGCCCGGTTGAGGCTGGCCAACTGGATAGCCGCAATGCCGGCTATGTGCTGGAAACCCTGACTCGCGCAGCCACAGGCTGCCAGCAGAAGACCTTTGCTGCGATGATTACTGCACCAGTGCACAAGGGCATCATCAATGAAGCCGGTATCGCATTTTCCGGTCATACCGAGTTCCTTGCTGACCTGACCGACACGGCACAGGTCGTCATGCTGCTGGCCACCCGGGGCCTGCGTGTGGCACTGGTCACCACGCACCTGCCACTCAAAGAGGTTGCTGCAGCCATTACTGTCGAGCGCTTGCTGCGCGTAGCGCGCATCCTGCACGCCGACCTGATCAGCAAATTCGGCATTGCCCAGCCGCGCATTCTGGTCTGCGGCCTGAATCCTCATGCCGGTGAAGGCGGACATCTGGGGCGCGAAGAAATCGAGATCATCGAGCCCGCCCTGGCACAATTACGTGAAGAAGGCATGGCGCTGATCGGCCCGTTACCGGCTGACACCCTGTTCACCCCGAAGAATCTGCAAGACTGCGACGCAGTACTGGCGATGTACCACGACCAAGGACTGCCAGTATTGAAGTACAAAGGCTTTGGTGCCGCAGTCAATGTAACGCTGGGGCTGCCGATCATTCGTACCTCCGTCGATCACGGCACTGCACTGGAACTGGCCGGAACCGGCAAGATCGATACCGGCAGCCTGACTGTCGCACTGGAAACCGCCTACGAAATGGCCCGAGCATGACCGAGAACTATCAGCATCGCGCACGCAAACGCTTCGGCCAGAACTTCTTGCATGATGCGGGAGTCATTCACCGCATATTGCGCGCCATTCATGCACGTCCCGGCGAGCACCTGCTGGAAATCGGCCCGGGGCAAGGTGCGCTGACCGAAGGTTTGCTCGGCAGCGGCGCACGACTGGACGTCATCGAACTGGACAAGGATCTGGTTCCGCTGCTCAACATGAAGTACGGCAACCACCCACAGTTCACCCTGAATCAGGGTGACGCCCTGAAGTTCGATTTCAATCGGTTGCAAGCCTCACCGCACAGCCTGCGAGTGGTCGGAAATCTCCCGTACAACATCTCCACCCCGCTGATTTTTCATCTGCTCAATAATGCTTCGCTGATCCGCGACATGCATTTCATGCTGCAGAAAGAAGTGGTTGAGCGCCTGGCGGCCGAGCCGGGCGGCGGTGACTGGGGGCGATTGTCTATCATGGTGCAATATCACTGCCGGGTTGAGCATCTGTTCAATGTCGGACCAGGATCGTTCAATCCGCCACCGAAAGTGGATTCGGCGATTGTCCGGCTGGTACCGCATGAAGTGTTGCCATACCCGGCCAAAGACCACCAACTGCTGGAGAAAGTCGTTCGAGAGGCCTTCAATCAGCGCCGCAAGACCCTACGCAACACACTCAAGGCCCTGCTGACAGCAGAACAGATTGAAGCGGCCCAGGTGGATGGCGGCAAACGCCCGGAACAGCTGGATCTGGCAGCGTTCGTGCGTTTGGCAGATCAGCTGGCGAGCGTGGATTAATCTGCGACATGGCAGGTTTCAGACCGATTAAGGCTTAGACTCCAGACTGGCCCAGAAACGAGGTTCGCGTGTCCGACTCCCGCTATCAGGTAGACGTCAGCGTCACCACCCGATTTCTTCCCGAGCAATCACAGCCCGAGCAGAATCGTTTTGCCTTCAGCTACAACGTTTCAATCCATAACAACGGTGATCTTGCAGCAAAACTGCTCTCACGCCACTGGCTGATTACCAATGGCGATGGGCACGTGCAGGAAGTTCGCGGTTCCGGCGTCATCGGCCAGCAACCACTGATCGAGCCAGGGGCCACGCACACCTACAGCAGCGGCACAGTCATGAGTACGCGTGTCGGGACCATGCAGGGCAGCTACCAGATGCTTGCCGCGGATGGCAAAAAATTTGATGCCATCATTGCCCCGTTCCGGCTCGCCGTGCCCGGCTCACTGCACTGAGACAGCCCCCACATGAGCACTTACGCTGTCGGCGACCTGCAGGGCTGCCTTGACCCGCTCAAATGCCTGCTGGAGAAAGTCGCCTTTGATCCCGCGAAAGACCGCCTGTGGCTGGTCGGCGACCTGGTCAACCGGGGTCCAAAGTCACTGGAAACCCTGCGTTTCCTGTTCGCCATGCGCAACAGCCTGACCTGTGTGCTGGGCAATCACGACCTGCACCTGCTGGCCGTTGCGCACAATATCGAACGCCTGAAGCGACACGATACCCTGCAGGAAATTCTTGCGGCACCGGAGCGTGACGACTTGCTCGACTGGCTGCGTCGACAGAAGCTGCTGCATTACGACGAACAGCGGGACATCGCCATGGTGCATGCAGGTATCCCCCCCCAATGGACCCTGCAAAAAGCCCTCCGACTGGCCGCTGAAGTTGAAGCAGCATTGCAGGATGACGCTCGTCTGTTACCTTTTCTGGATGGCATGTATGGCAATGAGCCCGCCTGCTGGGCCAAAGATCTGCATGGCATCGAGCGGCTCCGGGTCATTACCAACTACCTGACCCGCATGCGCTTTTGCACCGCCGATGGCACCCTTGATCTGAAGAGCAAGGAAGGCGTGGAAACCGCCCCGCCCGGTTATGCACCCTGGTTCAGCCATCCGCATCGCCGAACCCACGGGCAGAAAATCATTTTCGGCCACTGGGCCGCCCTTGAGGGCCAATGCCATGAAGCCGGTTTGAGCGCGCTGGACAGCGGCTGCGTCTGGGGAGGTCATATGACCCTGATGAATATCGACACTGGCGAACGGCACCTATGTCAGTGCCCGGAGAGTTAGCATGAACAGCTTCAACCGAATTGCGCCCCAGCGTGCTCTGGAACTTCGCCAGCAAGGCGCCGTGGTCGTTGATATCCGTGACCCGCAGAGCTTCGCACTAGGACATATCAGCGGCTCGCGGCACCTCGATAACTTCTCGCTAGCTGATTTCATTGCCAATGCGGACCTGGATACACCGCTGATTGTCAGCTGTTACCACGGCAACTCCAGCCAAAGCGCTGCCGCCTACCTGAGTCACCAGGGCTTTGCCGAAGTGTTCAGCCTGGATGGAGGCTTTGAACTCTGGAGCAGTACCTTTCCCTCGGAAGTTTCCAGCATTGAGCCTGAGTCACTTCGGTAACAGGCAGCCGTCCTGAACAACTTCGCAGCAACTATGCTGAGTACGCATCAATCAAGGGGCCGGGCATGCAGATTTTCAAGGTAGGCGGCGCCGTACGCGACCGTCTGCTCGGCCGCCCGGTCAGCGAAATCGACTGGGTCGTGGTGGGCGGAACAGCCGAGCAAATGCTTGCGCAGGGTTTTCGGCCGGTGGGTGCGGATTTTCCGGTGTTCCTTCACCCCCAGACCGGCGAAGAATACGCGCTGGCGCGCACCGAGCGAAAAAGCGGCCATGGCTATGCTGGCTTTACCTTTTTTGCAGCCCCTGAGGTGACCCTGGAAGAAGATCTGCAACGACGTGATCTGACCGTCAACGCCATCGCTGAGGACGAGCATGGCAATTTGATTGATCCTTACGGGGGGCAACGCGATATCGCTGCCCGAGTACTGCGCCACGTAGCCCCGGCGTTTGCCGAAGACCCCTTGCGTGTGCTGCGCGTGGCGCGCTTTGCCGCTCGCTATGCACCGCTGGGATTTCATGTCGCCGCGGAAACCATGCAACTGATGGCGCAGCTGGCACAGTCCGGCGAATTGCAGGCACTGACCGCTGAACGCAGCTGGAAAGAAATAGCACGGGCACTGATGGAGCCCCGCCCGGATGTCTTTATTCAGGTTTTGCATGAATGCGGCGCCCTTGCAGTCATTCTCCCGGAAGTGCACACGCTGTTTGGCATTCCGCAGCCCGCAGCGCATCACCCGGAAATTGATACCGGACTGCATGTACTGGCTGTATTGCAACAATGCGCCGAGCATGCCCAGCCGCTCAGCGTGCGCTGGGCATGCCTGCTGCACGATGTGGGCAAAGGCCTGACCAACCCCGCAGACTGGCCGCGACATATTGCCCACGAACAGAAAGGCTTAGCGCTGGTTCGCGCAATCAATCAACGCTGCAAAGCACCAAAAGACTGCCAGGAGCTGGCGCTGCTGGTCTGCCAGTTTCATACCCACAGCCATCGCGCGCTGGAGCTCAAAGCGACAACCCTGCTCGAGCTGCTGATCAAAATGGATGCGTTCCGCCGTCCGCAGCGATTCGAGGAGTTTGTCGCCGCCTGCACCATGGACGCCCGCGGGCGCAAAGGCAGGGAGCAGGCCCCATACCCGCAGGCCGATTATCTGCTGGCAGCGGCTGACTGCGCACGCGCCGTCAGCGTGCAGCCACTATTGACGCAAGGGTTACAGGGCGAAACACTGGGCAAGGCCCTCAATGCATTGCGCTTGAAGTCCATCGAGCTATTCCTGCACGATCAACGCCACAGTGCTTCTGCGCCACAGCCCGGACGGACGAATGACGACTGCACGCACAGCGAATAATGCCGGTAGCGCGCTCCATGTACATGACTCGGTACCGCCGGGGCTGGTGCTGAAGCTGACCCCTCCTCGCCTGCGCAAAACCCAGTTGCCGCGCGAGCGCCTGCGGCAACTGCGCGATGATGCGGACGGTGCCGAAGTTATCCTGGTCGAAGCGCCCGCAGGCTATGGCAAAACCTCCCTGCTGGCACAGTGGCGCCTTGACTGGTTACACCGCGGTGCACTGGTCACCTGGCTCGATCTGGACAGCGATGACAGCGTTACCAGCCTGAGCATCGGCATTATCGAAGGATTGCGCCGCGCTTCAGGCATCGCCGATTTCGGCCACGACGCACTCGAAGCTATCCGCCGGGGTAGCGGTTTCACCCAGGCAGCCACCTCCCTGCTGGCCGAAATTGCCGAATATGCACACCCTACGGTCATCATCCTCGACAATGGCGAGCGTCCCAGCGGGGCAGAGCTGCTGGATCTGTGCAACTACCTGTTGCATAACCTGCCGCCCAACCTGCAGATTGTGATTGGCTCAAGAACCCCACTGCCATTGGCGATCGGCGATCTGTTGGCGCATGGCAACTTGCTGCAGTTGGGCATCAAACAGCTGCAGTTTGATCTGGAAGAAACCCACGCGCTGCTGAATCTGAAGCTGGGCGACAAGGCCACTGTCGAGCTGGCTGCTCGCCTGCACGATGTTACCGAAGGCTGGCCGCTGGGATTGCAACTGGCCATCACCGCACTGGGCCAGGCGGCAGACCCTGATCAGGCATTGAAGCAGTTTTCCAATTCGGGCGACCATGCCACCCAGCAAATGGTCGCCGGCTTTATGGCCCACTGGCCCGAGGATCTGGCAGATTTTGCGTTGCGCTGCGGGCTGCTGGACGCCATCCATCCGGACCTTTGTGCCGCAATCATCGATCAGCCCAATGCAGCGGACCTGTTTGACCAGCTACGCACCGAAACGCCGCTCCTGACTGCGGTTGGAAACAGTGGCTGGTTACGCTTGCACCCACTGATCCGCGAGTACCTGCGAACCAGATCCAGCAACAGTCTTTCCGCTGACGAGCAACAGGAAATTCACCGCCGTGCGTGGCAATGGCTTGCCGAGCAAGGTGACGCAGAGCAGGCTGCCCGTCACGCACTGGCGGCCGGCTATGCGCAAGAAGCCTTTGCGCTGATTGCCGACCATCTGTACGACCTGTGCATGAAGGAAGGGCATTACGGCACAGTGGCTGACTGGCTGTCGCGCATGCCCGAATCGATCATTTTCAGTAACACTGCATTGCGCCTTACAGCAGGCTGGCAGGCGGCACTGAGTGGCAACTGGAAGAGGGCTGAACATTATGTCGGCAGCCTGGTAGAACCCCCTTGTGCAGATAGCGCACTGTATGGCGAAGCCTTGGCCATTCTGGCCGTAGGCAACTCTCGGGCGGAAAGGCTGGATGTCGCCGAGCGATACTGTGCAGCTTATCCCGTCGATGCCCCGGACTCTCTGGCGTCGCGCAGCTTGATGCATATTCGCGCGTTCACCGCACTGTTTCATGGCGGCAGCGAGGAAGCTCGTCAGCTGTTGAACTCAATTCCGAGCGACCACAATTATTTTGCTCAGGATGTCTTCAATGCCCGCAGCCTTGGCCACATCTTTCTCTGGGAAGGCCGGCCTACACTGGCTGACGACGCTGTCCGCCGCCAGCACGCACTCTGCGAAGTCGCTGCCGGACGCCGCAACGAACTGACCATGGCGCTGGCCAGCATTCTGGCTGCAGCGTGCTGGGAACGCGATGCGCGCGATGATGCGCGGGCGTTGCTGGCGTTTCGTTTCAACCTCAGCGATCGCGCCGGCAGCCTGATGTGGAGCGAGCGCAGTTATATGGTGCAAGCCAGCATCGCCGCATACGACGGCGATGAGCCAAGAGCCTTCGCTCTGCTCGAGGCGCTGACCGGCATCGGCACCACGCAGGGCATTTTGAGCATTAGGCTGATGAGCATGGTCGAGCGGATTCGTCTGCACGCGGCACGGCACCGGATTGTGCAATGCACCTCATTACTGGAGGACCTGGACACGCTATTTGCCCGCGAATCGCACCTCACACCAATTGGGCTGCATCCATTGCTGCACCTTTACCGCAATCTTGCGCATGCCTTTACTGCGTTTGCCGGCGACCAACCCGCCAACGCCCTGCCATGGCTGGATGATGCCTGGCCGCTGGCCCAACAACTGAACCGCGGCCGGGAAATGGTGCAAATACAGGCGCTGCAGGCGCTGGTCAAAGACGCTGTCGGCCAATCGCCTGACGAACTGCTGAATGCAGCGCTCGGCAGGGCCGAGTCGTGCGGTCAAGTCCGGGTGTTTGCCGACACACTGCCAGAGATCGCCGACCTGATAAGTCGCTGGTCAATCACCGAAAATGCCCGCGAACTGGTCAGCCCGGCCTTTATTCTGCAAGTGCTTGAAGCCGCCGGAGTTGGAACTCACGAGAAGGCCGATGTAGCCACGCATCCTGCCCCACCGCTGACCGCCGCCGCCTCAGCGTTCCTCACCCCCAAAGAGAGTGAAGTTCTCAACCTGTTGGCCAGCGGACTGCCGAACAAACGTATCGCTGCCACCATGAACCTGAGCAGTGAGACCATCAAGTGGCATATGAAAAAGCTGTTTATCAAACTCAACGCGGGCAATCGGCAGCACGCCGTTGACCGCGCCCGGCTGCTTGGGCTGATCCCCTGATCCGCCAATGGGTAGGGTACCCCACCCATACCCCACCCATCGCCACCCGACGCGGGTGATCGTTCACCCCAAGCCTCGGCCATATGCTTTCTCCACAGCCCCACCAACCTATATCCGGGGCAAGGAGAAACATCATGCGTGCACCAACCAACCTGCATATTCTGGCTTCATCCTCCGGTCTTTCCGACGAAGCTGTGGTTGCGCTCTGGGACAAAGCCCGCGCAGCCGCCATCGCTGAGCTCGGCAGTGACAGCCACGCGGATTACAAGCGCACCGCTGAAGGCTTCATGATTCGCCTGATTGAAGACAAAGCAACTGAAGGCGTACCGGCCAATCTGGTGCCTTGGGTAATGTTCGACATCCACATGGGAATGGCCATTGTGGAAGCCCGCAACAGCATCAAGATCGCCAGCAGCAACATACGCGACTACTTTGCCAATCTGCGCAGCAAAAAAGCCGCCTGAGCAAAGCTGTAAAAGCACAAAAAGCCTGATTAATCAGGCTTTTTGTGCTTTATAGGCGCTGAAAATGTCTCAATCAGGTCGATAGAGGTCAGATCATTACCACGCCACGAAAAGGCAACCGGCCTCAAGGACTGCTTGATTTGTGCTGTGCGCCATAAGTCGGCAAAGTCGCGTCCTGCAACCGGATGAACATGCTCAGGCGCCAGTAAAGCCAGAGGCCAGAGCACGAATGCGTTGTGCAGGATCTCTTCTCGCGGCAAACGCAACCCATCAAATAGTCCGACCTGGTCGCCATACAGCAGAATATCGATATCCAGCGGCAGGCCTTCGCGGCCAGGGGCATAGCGGCCGTTGTCCGATTCAATGGTTTTCAATTGACGGTCAAGCTCAGCGAGACTCAAGCCCGTGCTCGTCGCCACCACCAGATTCAAGAAAGGCCCGCTTTTGATACCCACAGGCTGGCTCTCGAACACCGCAGAGCAGCGCAAGCCCGGCAGCAGAAGCTCCAGAGCGTCCAGGCCGGCCAATAAATGACGCTCTCGCTCGATATTGCTGCCCAAACCAAGGAAAACCGGAATTAACGACATCCGCGCTCGATCTCCACACCTACCGCGCTTGCCGCAGGTACAGCCCCCGGCTTGGAGACCTTGAGCCTTATCCAGGGCATACCAAACTCCTGCAGCAACAATTGCGCAAGTCGCTCGGCAAAGGTCTCAACCAGCACAAAGCTGCTTTGCGTTGCGAATGCCTGAATGCGCTGGCATACAACGGCGTAATCCAGCGCCAGACTCAACTGATCATCGAGCGCTGGGGCACCGACATCCCAGCCCATCTGCAGATCAAGCCGCAAACACTGGCGAATATCCCGCTCCCAGTCATAGGCTCCTATAACCGTGTCGACCTCTAGTCCCTCGATAAAAACCGTGTCCACAGCCTGCCTCTGATCAAAAGTAGTGGTACAGCATGCCATACAGGCAGAGTGCTTCAACAAAGTCTTGCAGCATGGCCACATGGGCAACCGCTGTTATGCCTTCAACGCATTGGTAAAAATAACGCTCCGGCTTCCTGCAAGGCTAGAATCGGCCTTCTCCTGCTCTGGATTGCCGATCATGTTCTGGCCATTGGTTATTTTCGCCTATCTCCTGGGCTCATTATCCTTCGCCATCCTGCTCAGTCAGCTGTTTGCTACAGCCGATCCGCGCGCGCAGGGATCGGGCAACCCAGGCACCAGCAACATGTTGCGCGTAGCCGGAAAGAAAGTTGCTCTGCTGACCCTGCTCGGCGATCTGGCAAAAGGTTTGCTACCGGTGCTGCTCGCCGGTCTCAGTGGGCTGGGCATCCAGCAACAGGCCTGGATAGGGCTTGCAGCGGTGATTGGCCACCTGTATCCGTTGTACTTCAATTTTCGCGGCGGTAAAGGCGTCGCCACGGCAGCTGGCATGCTGCTTGGGTTATATCCGCCCGCCGCGCTCCTGGCCCTGTCCGGCTGGACCCTGACATTCGTTCTGACGCGGACCAGCTCCCTTGCTTCACTGATCTCGACGCCACTGATTCTGCCACTGCTCGCCTGGCAAAAACCGGAAGCATTGCTGCCCATGAGCGTCTTGACCGCATTGATAGTCTGGCGACATCGCAGCAACTTGCGCGACTTGCTCGATGGCCGTGAGCGGCATTTCTAGACACGCAACGACTCACAGCGCCGGCAGGGACTCCATCGACCAGCGCGCATGCACCGTGATGGCGCTGCCCTCATGTTGGCCTGCCAGCAGGCGCTGACATCCGGCATAGGCGATCATTGCACCGTTATCCGTACAAAATCGTGGCCGCGCATAGAACACCTGACCGCGCAACTCGCCGACCATGCCCTCCAGCGCCTGACGCAATGACAGATTGGCGCTGACACCGCCAGCAATCACCAGCCGCTTCAGACCAGTCTGCTTTAGCGCACGCTTGCACTTGATTGCCAGCGTTGCGACCACCGCCTGTTCGAAGGCCAACGCAACGTCGCTGCGCGTTTGCTCACCATCATCACCAGCAGACTTGCACGCCTGCCAGGTATTCAAAGCGAAGGTTTTCAAGCCACTGAAGCTGAAATCCAGCCCTGGGCGATCGGTCATGGGGCGCGGAAACACGAAACGCCCTGGGCGTCCATTGACAGCAATACGGGCAATTTCTGGCCCCCCCGGATAATCAAGACCGATCAGCTTGGCGGTTTTATCGAAGGCTTCTCCAGCAGCGTCGTCCAGCGACTCGCCCAGCAGCTCATAGCGACCGATGCCATCAACCCTGACCAGCTGGGTATGCCCGCCGGAAACCAGCAAGGCAACGAATGGAAACTCCGGCGGCTGCTCTTCCAGCATGGGCGCCAGCAGATGCCCTTCCATATGGTGCACGCCAATGGCGGGCACACCCCATGCGAAGGACATTGCCTGCGCGCAAGAAGCGCCAACCAACAGCGCCCCAACCAGCCCCGGCCCCGCTGTGTATGCAATTCCATCGATGTCTTGAGCCGTACATTTCGCCTCGGCCAGAACCTGGCGTATCAGCGGCAACATGCGCTTGACGTGATCGCGCGATGCCAGCTCAGGCACCACCCCGCCAAACACCCGGTGCAGGTCGATCTGGCTGAACAAGGCATCGGCCAACAGCCCTCTTTCGCTGTCGTACAGCGCAACGCCGGTTTCATCGCAGGAAGTTTCTAACCCCAGCACACGCATGGACTTGCAAGACCCGATAAAGTAACAGGACGCCCATGATATGCGCCCGGCGAGGGCCCGGCCAGATCTTTTCCAACAGAACCTTTGCATTCCGCCGCGCGAGGGGTTAATATCCGCAGCCCTTGAAATCCGACGCCCCGTGCCATTTGCCGGAATGCGTCGGCCATTCGGATATTAGCGAAGGTACGACCTGGATGCCCGCCGTCAAACTTAAAGAGAACGAACCATTCGACGTAGCTCTGCGTCGCTTCAAGCGCTCCTGCGAAAAAGCCGGCGTCCTGGCTGAAGTACGCAGTCGTGAGTTTTACGAGAAGCCCACCACTGAGCGCAAGCGCAAAGCAGCTGCCGCTGTGAAACGCCACGCCAAGAAAGTGCAGCGCGAACAGCGCCGTCGCGAGCGCCTGTACTGATTTATCAGTCAAGCACCTGACGCGTCTCCGCAAGCCCGGCCTGTGCCGGGCTTTGCATTTATTCTGGACACCACTCTGCTTCGCCAGCTGGCGAAACTGCGGAGTTTTTTTGTTTAGATAAGCCCTGTCCCGCACAACGCTTCAGCACTATCCTGAAACCCTTATGGCCGGACTCATACCGCAATCCTTCATCGACGACCTGCTTAACCGCACCGACATCGTCGAGGTGGTCTCCTCTCGCATCCAGCTTAAAAAAGCCGGCAAGAACTACAGCGCCTGCTGTCCGTTCCACAAGGAAAAGACCCCATCATTCAGCGTCAGCCCGGATAAACAGTTTTACTACTGTTTCGGCTGCGGAGCTGGCGGCAACGCCCTCGGCTTCATCATGGACCACGACCACCTGGACTTTCCCCAGGCCATCGAGGAACTGGCCAAGCGCGCCGGAATGGATGTGCCCCGGGAAGAGAGCGATCGCAACAACAAACCTCGCGCACCCACAGACTCTCCGCTTTACGCAATCCTCGACGCCGCGGCCGGGTACTTCAAGCAAGCCCTCAAGAGCCACCCCGCACGCAAGTCCGCCGTTGACTACCTGACCGGGCGCGGTCTTTCAGGCGAGATTGCTCGCGATTTCGGCCTCGGGTTTGCGCCTCCCGGCTGGGATAACCTGCTCAAAAACCTGGGGGGTGACAACCTCCAGCAGAAAGCCATGCTGGATGCCGGCCTGCTGATTGAAAACACCGACAATCCGGAAAAGGTCAAGCGCTACGACCGCTTCCGCGACCGGATCATGTTTCCCATTCGCGACACCAGAGGACGGATAATCGCCTTTGGCGGCCGCGTTCTGGGCGATGACAAGCCAAAGTACCTGAACTCCCCGGAAACGCCGGTATTTCACAAGGGGCAGGAGCTTTACGGCTTGTATGAAGCACGCCAGAGCAATCGTCAGCTGGAGGAAATCATCGTTGTTGAGGGCTACATGGATGTCATCGCCCTTGCCCAGCAAGGATTGCGCAATGCCGTCGCAACGCTTGGCACTGCCACCAGCGACGAACACGTGAAACGCCTGTTCCGACTGGTACCGAACATTTTATTTTGCTTCGACGGCGACTCAGCCGGCCGCAAAGCCGCCTGGCGCGCGCTTGAGGCAACCCTGCCAAGCCTGCAGGACGGCAAAAGAGCGCGCTTCATGTTTCTGCCCGAAGGCGAAGACCCGGACAGCCTTGTCCGAGCAGAAGGACCTGAGAACTTTCGCCGCCGCCTGCACCACCAAGCACAACCGCTGGCAGACTACTTTTTCCAGCAACTGACGCTCGAAGCCGATCCCGCCTCGCTGGAGGGCAAGGCTCACCTGGCAACACTCGCCGCACCACTGATAGACAAAATTCCCGGGGCCAACCTGAAAGCCCTGATGCACCAGCGCCTGAGCGAAATAACCGGCCTGCAGACCGCCGGCACCGAACTCCCAAAGCAGCCCCACCCCTTACCAGCCAGCCCAACCGACGACTACTCGGACTACTACGACGCAAGTCACGGGTTCAGCGATCAAATTTTCGATAACCGCAGCCAGCAGGCGAGCCCGAACCAGCGCAAGTGGTCCGGGAGCAGCACACCCGACAAGCCACGACACACCAAGCAGTCCGGCAAGACAGCGGTAGAGCCGCCAACGCTGACTGCATTGCGCACACTGTTGCAGCGACCCGATCTGGCTTGCCAGGTCCCCCACGCCAGTCATTTCGCCGCCGAAGGTGACATTTACGCGCAACTACTGGTCGCCCTGCTGGAAGCGCTGCAAAAGAATCCCAAGCAGTCCGCCCTGCAACTGATTGCCCGCTGGCATGGCACCGAGCAGGGTCGACTGCTGCGCGCACTGGCCGAAAAGGAATGGCTGATCGAAGCAGAGAACCTTGAACAGCAATTCTGCGACATCATTACTACACTTGCTCACGATCAACTGCAGAAACGCCGCGAGATACTCCTGCGCAACATCATGCAAAAAAGCCCGAGTGAACTGACCGAGGATGAAAAGACTCTACTGCGAGAGCATTTCAGCCGCCCCACTGCTTCAAGCGACAAGAGCTCAACTGGCGCCTGAGCCGCTTGATCAGGTATAATCCTCGGCTTGGTTTTTGCCCGCCAAACCTTCAATGGATAGGGTTTTATGTCCGGAAAATCGCAACAGCAATCACGCCTTAAAGAATTGATCAGCCGCGGCCGCGAGCAGGGTTACCTGACGTATGCCGAGGTCAACGACCACCTGCCGGAAGATATTTCTGATCCGGAGCAGGTGGAAGACATTATCCGCATGATCAATGACATGGGGATCAACGTTTTCGAAGTCGCCCCGGATGCTGATGCCCTGCTACTGGCAGAGGCCGACACGGACGAGGCGGCCGTCGAAGAGGCCGCCGCAGCCCTGGCTGCGGTTGAGTCCGATATCGGCAGGACCACCGACCCGGTGCGCATGTATATGCGTGAAATGGGTACCGTTGAGCTGTTGACCCGCGAAGGCGAAATCGAGATCGCCAAGCGCATCGAGGAAGGCATTCGTGAAGTCATGAGCGCCATTGCGCACTTCCCGGGTACTGTCGACAGCATCCTCGCCGAATATCAGCGGGTTACCACCGAGGGCGGTCGTCTGTCGGAAGTCCTTAGCGGCTACATCGACCCTGATGATGGCAGTATTCCCGAGGCTGAAGTCGAGCCGATCATCGAGGAAGTCAGCGAAACTGCTGAGGCCAAAGATGACGATGCCGAAACTGAAGATGAAGAAGAAGGCGACGGCGGACCGGACCCTGAAGAGGCTCTGCGCCGCTTTACCGAAGTCTCCGAGCAGCTGGCAAAAGCCAAGAAAGCGCTGAAAAAGTATGGCCGCGACAGCAAACAAGGGATCACCGCCCTGGGCGAGCTGGCCGACTTCTTTATGCGCATCAAACTGGTTCCCAAGCAGTTCGAAGCGCTGGTTACCCATGTCCGCACCGCGCAGGCAAATATCCGTAACCAGGAGCGCGCAATCATGCAGTTGTGCGTGCGTGACGCCCGCATGCCGCGCGCCGATTTCCTGCGCCTGTTCCCCGGTAACGAAACCAATGAGGAGTGGGTGGTCAAGCTTGCCAAAGGCAAGACCAAACACGCCGCCGCACTGCGCGACCTGACTGAAGATGTTCTGCGCTGCCAGCAGCAATTGATCAGCCTCGAGCAAGAGTGCGGCCTGACCATCGCCGAAATCAAAGATGTAAACCGTCGCATGTCGATTGGCGAGGCAAAAGCGCGCCGGGCGAAGAAAGAGATGGTCGAGGCCAACCTGCGTCTGGTTATCTCGATCGCCAAGAAGTACACCAACCGCGGCCTGCAGTTCCTTGACCTGATTCAGGAAGGCAACATCGGTCTGATGAAGGCGGTGGACAAGTTCGAATACCGCCGCGGCTACAAGTTCTCGACCTATGCCACCTGGTGGATTCGTCAGGCGATCACCCGCTCGATCGCCGACCAGGCGCGCACCATCCGTATTCCGGTGCACATGATCGAGACGATCAACAAGCTCAACCGCATATCCCGTCAGATGCTGCAGGAGATGGGCCGCGAACCGACCCCGGAAGAGCTCGGCGAGCGCATGGAAATGCCCGAGGACAAGATCCGCAAGGTACTGAAGATCGCCAAAGAGCCGATCTCCATGGAAACCCCGATCGGTGACGACGAAGACTCTCACCTGGGCGACTTCATCGAGGACAGCACCATGCAATCGCCGATCGATGTGGCGACCGTGGAAAGCCTCAAGGAAGCCACCCGCGAAGTGCTTGCCGGATTGACCGCTCGCGAAGCAAAAGTCCTGCGCATGCGCTTTGGCATTGACATGAATACCGACCACACCCTTGAGGAAGTCGGCAAACAGTTCGATGTGACCCGCGAGCGGATCCGTCAGATCGAGGCCAAGGCGCTGCGAAAACTACGACACCCCTCGCGAAGTGAACACCTGCGCTCCTTCCTCGACGAGTAACCCAGAACCCCCGGCCCAAACCGGGGGTTTCTTTTTGAACCGACTTATCGCCCCCAAGCTACACTGCGAGAAGAACTTCAATTCGGATTTAACCCATGTTTCGACTGCGGGCCATTTTGCTGCTGTGCCTTGCGCTGATCACACCGCAGGTACTGGGCCTGACATTAACCGAGCAAGAGCGGGCCTGGCTTGCAGCCAATCCTGAAGTCTCCCTCGGCATTGACCCCGCCTGGCCCCCGTTCGAGTTTCGCGACGCCGATCAACAGTATCGTGGACTGACTGCCGACTACGTGCGGCTGATCGAAAAACGGCTCGGCATACAGTTCAAACCAGCCGTCACCGAGAGCTGGAGCGACGTCCTTGCAAAGGCCAAGGCAGGCAGCATTCAACTTCTTCCGGGCATCATGGCAACCCCTGAGCGTGAGAGATTCCTCGCCTTTACGGAGCCCTACCTGGACTTTCCAATTGTCATCATCGCCAGCAAAAGCGGCGCCCAGCCCAAGAACATAAGCGATCTGGAAAGACTTCGGGTAGGTGTAGTCAAAGACTATGCGCCACAAGAAATACTCCAAGCCCGCCATCCACAGCTCGCGCTGTTTCCGCAAGCGAGCCCGCTCGCCGGACTGCAGGCGCTAGCCACCGGCGAGATTGACGCAATGGTAGGCGACCTTGCGTCAAGCGTCTGGAATATGAACAACAGCAAGATTGGCGGGCTCAACATCAGCGCTGAAACACCCTATCGGTATCAGTTATCGATGGCAGCCCCCAAAGACCAAGCCATCCTGATCGGGATTTTAAACCGCTTACTGGCTGAACTCAGCCCCCAGGAAATCAGCGCCCTGCAGGAACCATGGCTCGGTACAGGCATAAGCGATCAGCCCCTCTGGCGTAACCTTGCGCTATATGGGCTACCTGCACTGCTACTGGCCTCCCTCATTCTGATCAGCCTGATGAGCATCAATCGCCGACTGCGCAAAGAGGTGCAGCGCAATACGACGCTGGAATCCGAACTGCGTATGAGTGAGCAGCATTTCCGCAGCCTCGTCGAAACGCTCGATGCCGTTACCTGGGAAATGCTTCCCGACGAAGACCGCTTCATTTATGTATCACCGCAAGCTGAAGCGCTATTTGGCTATCCGAATACAGACTGGTACGTACCGGGATTCTGGCAAAAGTTGCTGCCGCCCAGCGAAAAGCAGCTAAGCCTGACACAACTCTACTCCCTCAAAGAACAGCCGTTTTATTTGCGCCTGCACACGGCTGAAGGCCGCAGCATTTGGGCACGCTGCCTGGTAACACCAGCCCAGCAAGGACAACAGAAGCTACTGCGCGGACTGCTGATCGATATGAGCGAGTCCAAGCAGACTGAACAAGCCCTGCGCATGTCTGAACAGAAATTCGCATCCGTGTTTAACAACTGCCCGGACATCATGGTCATTACCCGCCACATTGATGGGCGAATCATCGCCACCAACAAAGCCTTCGAAGAGCAAATCGGCTTCTCATCCAATGAGGCACTGGGTAAAACCGCGACTGAACTGGGGCTCTGGGGAATAGAAGGTATCGGTGCGAATATTTTTGGACAGCTGCAGAGTGATACGCAAAATAATCTGGAGATCCCCTTTGTCAGACGTAATGGCGAGCGCTTTCATGCCCTGCTCTCAACGCGACCCATTGAATTTGGCAGCACTGCCGCGATAGTCGCTATCGTCCGCGATATCAGCAGCCTCAAAGAGGCGCAGAGGAAACTGGAGCTTTCTGAACGAAAATTTGCCACCGCCTTTCGTGCCTCGCCCGATGGCGTACTGCTAACCCGCATGAGCGACGGTTTATTACTCGAAGTCAATCTTGGCTTTACCCTCATCACCGGCTACTCCTCCGAAGAAGCCATTGGCAAAACCACCGCCATGCTCGGCATATGGGTTGAACCCGCGTCCAGGGATTGGCTAATCCAGCAAGTACGCGCCAGGGGAAATACCAGCCACTTCCAGGCCCAGATCGGCCATCGCAACGGCGAAAACCGGCTGTGTGAAATATCGGCCCAGAAGCTCGATATCAACGGCGAGCCCTGCATGCTTGCGATTGCCCGCGACATCACCGAAAGCAGCCTCACCCAGAATAAATTACGTCAGGCAGCCGCCGTCTTCGAAAGCACTTCAGAAGCCATCATGGTCACTGATCTCGATCAGCGCATAACCAGTGTTAACCGGGCATTTACCCGCATCAGTGGTTACAGCGAAGCCGAAGCCACCGGCCAGAGTCCGCGAATACTGGCCTCCGGCCAGCACGACCGCGCCTTTTATGTCGCCATGTGGCATGACCTGGCCAAAGAAGGGCATTGGCAGGGACAGGTATGGAACAAACGGAAAAACGGTGAAATATTCCCCAGTTGGTTAACCATCAACACCGTCAAAGACCAATACAACGAAGCCACGCATTTCGTGGCCGTTTTTACCGATATCAGCGCACTGAAATAGCCACAGCCGTGATCTGCAAGGCTAACTCCCTCTCTTCAGGAAAACATGGACTCTGGCCACGCAGGCGAAACACGTTTGCAGCGCAAGACGCTTGGCTCCGGTCCGGTCACGCCGCTATAATCCGCCGTCCTTCTGGGGGCCCATAGCTCAGTTGGTTAGAGCAGAGGACTCATAATCCTTTGGTCCACGGTTCGAGTCCGTGTGGGCCCACCATATGAAACAAAGAGTTAGGCCAGCCATCGTGCTGGCCTTTTTCTTTTCTACCTTCGAAAAATATTTTTGGTCACCGTATTGGTCACCACTTCGAAAGGTCTGCCATCTTCCCGCCATCCGGCTTCAAAGGGCCGTCTCATTAGTAGATGGGCTGAGCACAGGGTCATAGCGTCAGCGGATGCAGCACTAGCACTGAAA
>DATMWH010000085.1:0-2404 GCA_035562615.1 Pseudomonas sp.
CCCGGCAGGGTGGATTGCTGCAGTCCTTGCAGCTCCAGCAGGTAGTCGCGGAAGATTTCGCCGAGCACCTGATTGGCCATTTCAATCTGGCTTTGGGTCATCTGCATGTACACCTGATCGGCGGCGTCCATGGCGTCATCCGAGCCATTGACCGAAGCCATTTTCAGGATGATGAAAGCCTGCACATAGTTGACCGGCACTCCTTCACCACGGAAAAACATCAGGCCCAGATAGTATTGCGCCTCGGCATGGCCTTTCAGGGAGGCCTGTTCGAGCCAATACAGGGCTTGCGTCAGATCACGCGTGGTCAGCGTACCCTGGTAGTGCAGCACTCCCAGCTCGAATTGCGCTTGCCGGTCACCACTTTGGGCAATCCGCTGGCAGGCACTCACGGCGGCCGCCAGACGTTCGGGCGAGGTGTTGAGCATGCAACTGCCTTCGGTCGGAACCAGCAACGAGTTATCCGCAGCCGAGACTGGCAGTGAAGCCAGAAGCAGCAGACAACCGGTTAGTAGCGTGCGACGGGTGCGGTTCATCGACGTGGTGGTGCCTCGGAAGCGATTGCGGGCCGCCTGCCCGTCTGGCGCGGCGCGCTCTGCGTGCATTATGGATGAAGCGCCGGGCTACTTACAAAGTGTTTGCCCGGCTTTGCGTATCCGTCAGATCAATCATCAGCCAGGCCAGCAGTGGATAGGCGGGCGTGAGCAAGGCGTGAAACAGGTCTATGCGCCGCACTGGCCCGAGAAAGCCGTCGGTACCGACGACCAGGCCAGCGAACACCAACAGCCCGCTGGCACCAAGGGCGAGCACCAGTGGCCGGCGTTGTGGCCAGCGCAGCAAGCCGCCATAGAGCAGCAGCAGGAGGCTGCTCAGTTGCAAGAACAGCCGGTATTCATCGAGCCGGTCGAGTTGCCGGAACAGCTCGAAGAAGGCGCAGAGCCCCAGCAGCAGCCGACCCCAGGTCGGACCCTGCCACTGCCAGTTTCGACCCAGACTGAGTGCCGCCAGACCCAGCAGGGGCAGGCCGAGAAAGCTGCTGGCGCGGCTCAGCCAGCCATGCAGCTCGCCCAGTTCCGGGAGCAGGCCGAAGCGCACAGCACCCACGGCGGCCGCCGCTGCGGGCAGGGCAAAACCGAGCAGGATGCAGAACCAGCGCGGGCGCTGCTCTGGTTGTGCGCCGGCATAGCGCTTGCCCAGCTGCACTACGCAGATCAGGCACGCCAGGGCCAGCACGCCATCACTGAGCGCGGTGCTGTATTGCATGCTCAGGCCTTGAGCGCGGCAAAGGCGCGTTCGGCAGCATCCAGCGTGATCTGCAACTCCGCATCGCCGTGGGCGATCGAGGTGAAACCGGCTTCGAAGGCACTCGGAGCCAGATACACGCCGCCTTCCAGCATCAGGTGGAAGAAGCGGTTGAAGCGGGCGGCATCGCTGGCCATCACGTCTTCGAAGGTGATGATGTCGTCGGCGCCGCTGAAATACAGGCCGAACATGCCGCCGACCTGAGTGGTGACAAACGGAATCCCGGCGGCATCCGCGCGGTCCTGCAGGCCTTGCAGCAGACGGCTGGTAAATGCGCTCAGCTCGGCATGGAAGCCGGGACGGCTGATCAGGCGCAGGGTAGTCAGGCCCGCGGCCATCGCCAGCGGATTGCCCGACAGGGTGCCGGCCTGATAGACCGGGCCGAGCGGAGCGATGCACGACATGATGTCGCGTCTGCCGCCAAAGCAGCCGACCGGCATGCCGCCGCCGATGATCTTGCCGAAAGTCGACAGGTCGGGCGTCACGCCGTAATGCGCCTGCGCTCCGCCAAGGGCGACGCGGAAGCCGGTCATCACTTCGTCGAAAATCAGCACCACACCGTGTTCGTCACACAGACTGCGCAAGCCCTGCAGGAAACCGGGCGCCGGCGGCACGCAGTTCATGTTGCCGGCCACCGGTTCGACGATGATGCAGGCCACGCTGTTGCCGACGTCGGCGAGCATGCTGGCCACGGCAGCCAGGTCATTGAACGGCAGGGTCAGGGTATGTTTGGCGAAGTCCGCCGGTACCCCGGCTGAGCTTGGCACGCCCTGGGTCAGCAGGCCGGAGCCGGCTTTCACCAGCAGGCTGTCGGAATGCCCGTGGTAGCAACCCTCGAACTTGATGATGTTGTCGCGGCCGGTAAACCCGCGGGCCAGACGGATCGCGCTCATGGTCGCTTCGGTGCCCGAGCTGACCATGCGCACCATGTCCATCGACGGCACGATGCTGCACACCAGATCGGCCATTTCCACTTCCAGCGCCGTCGGTGCGCCGTAGGACAGGCCGTGCTCCAGTTGCTTGCGCACCGCGTCCAGCACTTCAGGGTGGGCGTGGCCCAGAATCATCGGCCCCCACGAACCGACGTAATCCACATAGCGCT
>DATMWH010000086.1:0-29686 GCA_035562615.1 Pseudomonas sp.
CATCTGGAAGACCTTCAGCGCATATTTTCAGGGGTTTGTTGCTGTTCGGCTGATTTTGCAGCACAGCAATCGCCAGATGGCGTGACAGTACTCCAAAAGCGAACCCCCGCTTAAAAGCGGGGGTTCGTCAGCAGCCTGAGGCTCCCTCGGGAGCCTTTTTCATGCCTGCGATTTACTCGGGAACCAGCCCAATCGGGAAGAATTCTCCACTGCTCCAGACGCCCAGCCACTGCTGACCCTCTTTATGCTCGGTGACCGCCAGATCAACCAGCTGATAGAACACGTTGCGATGGATCAGCGCCTCCAGATTGACCCGCACATGCAGGTAAGGAGCAGGCTCGCCGGATACCGCAGCGGTGACCACCCGCAGCGGATGCTCGACGCTTGCGACTACTTCATCATCGACATTGGTGACAAAACGCAAAACCTGGTCACGCCCTGCCCCCTCGACCAGCAGGCTGACCGCAACGAAAGGTGCGTCATCGACCCGGATACCGCACTTCTCGACCGGTGTGACCAGAAAGTACTCATCGCCATCGCGACGAATGATGGTGGAAAACAACCTGACCATCGGTTTGCGGCCAATCGGCGTGCCCATGTAGTACCAGGTGCCATCACGGGCAATGCGCATATCGATGTCGCCGCAGCATGGGGGATTCCACAAATGCACCGGAGGCAACCCTTTGCTCTTGTCCTTAGGAATCTGCCCCAGCAGATCGGCGGCCTTGCCAGTCTCAGTCATCACGCACCTCTAGCGAGCCATTCCCTGCAGGCTCCGCGCGTACTCACGCAGCGGCGGCCCCAACAGGTCTTCAGGCTTTTGATCGTAAAACGTCAGAAATCCACCGCGACTGCGAATAGTCGCGGTATCTACAAGATAACCGGTGTTGAGTTCTAGCAGCGTCAACTGAATCGCCGACCCGTCGACACCCAGTCGATCCAATGCCTCCTGATCCTCCCATTCCTCGATCGTGCCGATGCGGTCATCGGCATTCGCGAAGCGGGCATACAGCAGGTAGTGCGCACCTTGCTCAACGGCCTGCTGACGCGCTTGCTTCAGACCCAGCGGTCCCTGGGCGCGGCGCACATAGGGGAAATAATCGATAAAACCTTTGAATGCCTCTTCAGCCACCACATTGGGCGGCGGATTGGCCTCACCCCTGGGGTGAAAATAGCCTTGCGCTATGAAGATTTTCGAGTCCTGCTGCAGGCGCCACGGATCGGCACGCTTGGTCTGGCTGTGATCGAGAATCCCGGCATCGCGCAGCTGATAAATACTTTCACTGGCCATATCGCTGACGCTCATACAAGCCGAAAGCAACAACACAAAGGGTAGCAACGTCAGGTTGCGCATCTAATTTCTCCTCGCGGCGGCGACAGATTGCCGTCGGACATTTGAACGATGCAGCTTCCGCGCCAAAGCCCGGATCGGTTCAAAGACCTCGCTGCCATTCCTGACGCAGCCCTGCGAATCGAGGCTGCTCAATCGCCCGCCTAACCTGCTCCAGCAGCGCCGCCTTATCAGCACCCAGCTGGCCCTTGAGCACCAGATAATTGGAGGCATGATCGCTGCGGAACGTCGTGTCATTCAACTCGAGTGCCTGCAGCAGCCGCTCAACCTCAATAAACAGCGACTGCTGATCCAATGGCTCGAAATCAGCAAAGTTCTGCCTTAGACGCGCATCTCCGCCCGGAAAGCTGACCACCAGGGTAGACAAAAACTCCGGTTGCGCGGCATTCATCAGCCGGGCCGAGTTTTCCGCATGTTGCTGGCTGAGGGACTTGCCACCCAATCCATTAAGAATCATCACGGAGCGCGTTATACCCGCTGCGCCGAGCTTTTCAAGGGCATCAAGCGTGGAAGCAAACGTCTCCCCCTTGTTGACCCTGGCCAGAACTTCGTCATCGCCAGACTCGGCACCAACGTAGACCATCCGCAGCCCTGCATCGGCAAGTTCCTTGAGCTCTTCCACCGACTTCTTGCGCAAGTTGCGCGGTAAGCAGTAACTGGACACACGGTTCACTTGCGGCAAGTGCTCACTGATGGCACGCAGGATCTTCAGCAGCCTGTGTGTTGGCAGCACCAGCGCATCGCCGTCGGCAAGGAATACCCGCTGAACCAGCAACTGCTCACCACAACGACGAATTTCGTCGAGCACCACAGCCTCATCCCGGGCCCGGAAGCGTTTTTGCGGCTGGGTATACATCTCGCAGAACGTGCACTGGTTCCAGGAGCAGCCGTTCGTCACTGGAATGATCAGGGAATTGGCTTCACTGGGAGGACGAAACACCGGCTCGATGTAATCGACGGGAAATGCAGTTGCCATCAACTTGTGCTCCGGTTAACCACCAATCAACTTCATGACCGTCACGCCGCCGGAAAACACCAACTCCTGCTTGTCAGCCAATGCTGTTACCAGAATTCGCTGAAGTGCGGGCAAGGCCTCGTGACGCGGACGACTGAGCAGATCGCCGATGTAGTGTCTGTTGCTTGAAGACAGGCAGCCATGCAGCCAACCGGTCGAGGACAAGCGCAGTCGCGAACAGGTGCGGCAGAACGGTACGCTTTCGTTGGCAATCACGCCGAATACGCCGTGACCGGCAATCCGATAACGCAATGCCGTTGCATCCACTGGCGCATCTGTCTGAATAAATTCGTAGCGGCTGGTGATCAATTCCAGCAACTCGGCAAGCCCGACAAACTGCTGCTGAAAACTGCGGCCATCGTGCGCCAGATGGCCCATGCGCATCAGTTCAATGAAGCGCAACTCGAACCCTTGTTCGAGACAGAAATCCAGCATCGGCAAGACCTGATCCAGGTTCTGCCCACGCAACGGCACCATGTTGATTTTAACTTGCAGACCGGATTGTCTGGCCAGGGCCAATCCAGTGAGGACGGATTCTAGATCACCGCCCCGGGCAATCTGCCGAAAACTTCGCGGATCCAGTGTATCCAGAGAGACATTCAGCCGTTGGATGCCGGCATCCAGCAGGATCTGCAACTTGGACGCCAGCAATTGACCGTTGGTTGTCAGACTGACGTCCTGCAATCCGAGCTGACCAACGGCCGCCAGAAAGGGCTCAAGCCGCGGACTCACCAGAGGCTCTCCGCCGGTAATGCGCAGCCGTTCAATCCCGGCAGCCTCGATCAGGTAGGCAACAGCCTGAGCCAACGCCTCACCGGACAGCTCATTCTGAGCGGCAACCAGCCGCTTGCCATCCGGCACACAGTAGGTACAGGCATAGTTGCAAGCTGCCGTGAGACTGACCCGCAGGTTGCGAAAACGTCTGCCTTGTCGATCGACGATCATGGAACACTCCAGTCAAGGGTGCATTGGAGTATATGGCCAGAGCCAGGCAGGCAGAGATGGCCAAGGCATCTCATTGACGTCATGAATGACGCCGACTCAGGGAGCCGGCTGCTCACCATCGCGCTTGCGGCGATTGCCCATTCTCACGCCAATATCCATGAGGAACTGGAAAAACCGATCCTGGTCTTCAATCTGCTCGCTCCAGAACGGCGAATGAAAAAGCCCCACGGCACCATGCACCAGCGCCCAGGCCGCCAGCACATGGAAGCTCGGCGGCACGTCTTCGAGCTTGCCTTCGGCAATCCGCCCTTTGACCAGCTGATTCAGATAGGCCAGGTTTGAAGCCCTGATCGAATGAAGCTCATCGACCATGGTGGGCAGCTGGTTAACCCTGACCACCTTTTCTTCAAGCCGGGTAAACAGCCGATAGCGTTTGGGGTCGCGCATCCGATATTCGAAATAGGCGCGCGACAGCGAATCCTTGTCACGGTCGTAATCGACGGCCTGCAGCAGATCATTGAGGTCGCGCTCATAATCGAGCATCAAGCGCAGATAGATTTCAGCTTTGGACTTGAAATGCTTGTAGATGGTGCCTTTGCCGATACCAACGGCATCAGCAATCATTTCGACCGTTACCGTGTCTTCGCCCTTGTCGAGAAAGAGCTTGAGCGAGGTATCGAGAATTTCCTGCTCACGGCGGCGAAATTCTCTGATTTTGCGGGGTTCTATCTGCATGACAGCACTGCACTGTAAAAAATCAGCTGCCTATTATCCTGATTCAGTGCCAAATTGCACGGCCCATGCAGCGGGTGGCGCTGCCGGTGTTTGCGGGTTGTTTTCAACAATGCCGAAAACACACAGCGCATGCCGGACCATGACGGATATGGGTGGGTACTGAACAACTGCACCGGTATTCCAAAAGCGTTTAAGAATCCGCCCCTCACCGGCTGGACGTTCCACGAAAGTGACCAATACTTCAGCTTACTGGCGTGCGGCGCATCCCCCCAAGCGCCCCACCAGTCTAGGTACCTTGGATTGCGTACCTTTGTGTTACTCCTAATGGTCTTGACCCGGATTCCCCCCTGAATCCGGGTTTTTTTTGTGCTGAACTCAGTCCGCCGATCGACTTAGCGGAAACAGACGCTGAAAATTCTCGCCGGTTTGTTGTGCCAGGGTTTCATAGCTGACACCACGAACTGCGGCAATGAATTCCGCGACATCGCGGACATACTCCGGCAAATTCGGTTTACCCCGATGAGGCACTGGCGCCAGATAGGGCGCATCGGTTTCCACCAACAGCCGTTGCGCAGGCACTCGTCTGGCCACATCACGCAGTGCATCTGCATTGCGAAAAGTGACAATACCGGACAACGAAATATAAAAGCCCAGATCCAGCGCAGCCGCCGCTGTAGGCCAGTCCTCGGTAAAACAATGCAGCACGCCAGCCTGCGGCAAGGCAGCCTCCTGCAACAGTCTGAGGGTATCCGCACGCGCTTCACGGGTATGCACAATCACTGGCTTGCCGGTGATTCTGGCAGCTTCCAGATGAAGCTCGAAGGATGCTTGCTGCAGGGCCTTTGCCTGCGGCTGATAGTGATAGTCCAGCCCGGTCTCGCCAATCCCCACCACACGCGGGTGATCCAGCTCGGCAAGCAACCACTCCAGGGCAGGAGCAGCCTCCGACTCAAGGTCTAGCGGATGAACGCCAACGGTACAGAAAACATCAGGGTAGGTTTCGGCCAGTGCCTTGACTGCCGAGGTGTTGGCCGCGCTGACACCGATACACAGAAAGCGCTGCACACCGCGTTTCCTCGCGGCATCAAGGGCCATATCCAGCGAGCCGCCGTGAGCTGCAAGATCCAGACGATCCAGGTGACAGTGGGAGTCGATCAGCATGATTTCACTGGGAGTATGCACGAACGGCCTGACGCCGCCCGTTGCAGAGGATTACATCGTGTGCGTCGGGCGATCCGATTTAAGCGCGCCCGCCAGATAGGTCTCGATCTTGTTGCGCGCCGTTGGATCGCCATCGTTGAACTGCACCCCGACACCGGCAGCGCGGTTGCCTTGGGCACCCTTGGGGGTAATCCAGACCACTTTTCCGGCTACCGGTATTTTCTCCGGCTCTTCCATGAGGCTAAGCAACATGAACACTTCATCACCAAGCTTGTAGCTTTTGTTGGTCGGTATGAACAACCCGCCATTCTTGATGAACGGCATGTAAGCGGCGTAGAGGACTGACTTGTCCTTGATTGTCAGAGACAAGATCCCGTTTCGCGGGCCCATGCTAGGTGGCAGGCTCATGCAACTTTCCCGACTGAAAAGAATATTGGACGATTCTAGCGCGGACCGGGCAGGCTTGCCCACTGAACAAGCAGCGCTTCAAGCAACAAGACGCGGTTTAAATTGGCTCGCCCAAGGACTTTCTGCCGCTGCAGCAGCAACCAGTCCTGCAAAGCCAGCACTTTGGGTTGTGTCGCTTTATCTGCCAGGTACTGGAGCACTTTTCGCATGTCTTCAAGCCCCAGCACCGACTCATCCTGAGTGAGCTGATAGCGCAACAACACCTGGGACCAGTCGCAAAACCAGTCGAACAGCAACGGCAAGGGAACGGCATTCCAGCTTTCTGCCAGCTGACTGGGTGAGCTATGTTGCTTGAGCAGCTTTTTCACCCCTTCGACCACTTTTTCCCGCAATCCGATCACATCAAGAGCCCGCAAGCGCAAAGCCGTAAGCGGTGAACCGCCGGATAGCCTGAGCAATTCATGCGCGAGCTGACGATCCAGCTCGGGGTGGGCGACCTGCATCCAGTCAAGACTTTGAGTCTCATCAGGCAATGGACACGCCTGCTGCACGCAGCGACTTCTGACCGTGGGCAGCAAACGACTTGGCTGGTGGCTTATCAACAGCATCACGGTATTGCCGGCCGGCTCTTCCAGACTTTTCAGCAAGGCGTTGGCAGCATTCGGATTCATGGCCTCGGCAGGTTCAAGCAAGACCAGCTTGCGCCCTCCAAGCTGAGGGGTCTGCACCACAAAGTCGACCAGATCACGCACTTGGTCGACCTTGATCGCCTTGTCAGCCTCTTCCGGCTCCAGCACATAAAAATCAGGATGGGTACCCGCAGCCAGGAGATGACAGGACTTGCACTCGCCACACGCGGCAAGCGCCAGTGGCTGCTGACACAGCAAGCGTGCCGCCAACTGGTTGGCCAGGACCCGCTTGCCGATTCCGGCAGGACCGTGCAACAGATACGCGTGCGCATGCTGGTTGCGCATGACGATTTGCTGCCAGAGGGTTTGTTGCCAAGGGTAGATATCAAGCAAGACAGCGCTCCAGCACTTCAGGCAGCAACTGGTCCAGCGTCAACTGAACCTCTGCCAGGGTTTGCCCGGCATCCAGCACCCTGTAACGGGAAGGTGCCGCGGCAGCGCGCTGCAGATACGTCGCGCGCACAGCCTCAAAGAATGCGCGTTCCTCTTGCTCGAAACGATCCAGACGACCGCGCGCAGCGGCTCTGCTCAAGCCAACCTCGACCGGCAAATCAAACACCAGCGTCAAATCCGGGCGCAGATCTCCCTGCACAAAGGTTTCAAGGACCGCAATACGCTCAAAAGAAAGCCCTCGCCCCCCGCCCTGATAGGCATAGGTAGCATCGGTAAAACGATCACACAGGACCACTGCTCCTCTGGCCAGAGCGGGCCGAATGACTTCCTGAAGGTGCTGTGCACGGGCTGCAAACATCAGCAACAATTCGGTATCGGCAGCCATCGGCTCATCACAGGGCGCCAGCAACAAGTCTCGAATGCGCTCCGCCAAAGGTGTGCCGCCGGGCTCTCGCGTCAGCAGCACATCAACACCATGCGCCTTCAGGCAAGCAGCCAGGTAATCCCGATTGGTACTTTTTCCGGCGCCTTCCGGACCTTCAAGGGTAATAAACAGGCCGCTCACTTCTTTTCCTTGTCTGACTGTCTGGCCGGACTCGATCGGTAATCGGCCCGCCGCTTTAGCTGGTACTCGCGAACAGCCTTGTTGTGCTCGCTCAGGGTTTCGGAGAATACATGGCTGCCATCCCCGCGAGCGACAAAGTACAGGCTTTTGCCATCAGCAGGATGCAACGCCGCATGGATGGCTTCCCGCCCGGCCAGTGCAATGGGCGTCGGTGGCAGCCCCGCATTCAGATAGGTGTTATAGGCGCTGGGCTCACGCAAGTTGGCCCGGGTGAGATTACCGGTGTAGCGCTCTCCAAGCCCGTAAATCACTGTAGGGTCTGTCTGCAGCAGCATTCTCAAGCCCAGACGCCGGACAAAAACGCCGGCAATCTGCTCGCGCTCGGCACCAACACCGGTTTCCTTTTCAATCAGTGAGGCCATGATCAAAGCCTCGTACGGAGTGCGATAAGGCAAGTCGGCCGCACGCGATTGCCATTCTTGCGCCAATACCTGCTCCTGGCGTTTTCCGGCCTGTCTGAGCAGATCAATATCACGCATACCGCGGACATACTGATAAGTATCCGGAAAGAACCATCCCTCCGGATGCACGCCAGGCCAACCCAGCGTTGTCATGAGATCCGCGTCACTGACCTGGACCAGGCTCTGCTCGAGTTTTTCGGCCTTGGCCAGAGCGCTGCGTATCTGCTGGAGATTCCAGCCCTCGATCAGAGCGAGACTGTATTGCACAACCTCAGCCCGCTGCCACAACTCCAGCAAATCCAGAGCTGTCATGCCGACTTCCAGCTTGTACTCACCACTGTGCAAAGGCGTGTTTGCAAGATTGAAGCGCCAGTACTGACGCAACCAGAATGCGTCGGCCAGCACCCCCTGCTGCTGCAATTGATTCAACAGCCCACCGGGAGTGGCGCCAGGCGCCACTTCAAGCAAATACTCTTGCTCCAGTTGCAAAGGTTGTTGCAGCGCCTGACGCTGAAGCCAGATACAGGCAAGCAGGAGCAAACCGGCCAGCAGCAGCCCTATCTCGATAAACAGAAAAGTTTTGCGAATCACAGATCAGCTGCCTGACAAATCATGCACATTGTCTTGCAGTTTACGTGTCAGGCTTCCACGCGACCATAGCTGATCGGCAAGCTGGCAGACCGGCCAGATCCCATAAATGCTGTTGCACACGAACACTTCATCGGCGGCCAGTAGCTGGGCATAAGTGACATCCTGAATACACACCTCAATCCCCAGGAGCGTCGCGCGTTCAATAAGTTCGGCACGCATGACTCCGGCCACGCCGCACCGGCTCAAGTCCGGCGTCAGCAATCGGCCATCACGCACCAGAAACAGATTACTGAAAACGCCTTCAATCACGCGGCCAGACTGATCGCGTAGCAGCCCCTCAGCGAATATCGGGTCAGTCCACTCGGCGCGGGCCAGCACCTGTTCGAGCCGGTTGAGATGCTTGAGACCCGCCAGCAATGGTTGTTCGGCAAGCCGGGTCGCGCATGGGAAAAGGCGAATGCCCTGCTCGCAATTGACCACCGAATAGGCCGGTAATGCGCTGCTCATGAGCATCCGTACGGGATGCTGGGGCTCGGGTAGCGCATAACCGCGAAGCCCATCGCCACGGGTAATAAGCACCTTGACCACGCCATCAGCCAGCTGGCCGATGAACGCCGACACTTCCTCTCTAAGCAGTTGCTCATCCATTGGGATCAACAAACGCCGGCAACCGTCCAATAGCCGCCGCAAATGTCGATCAAGCAGCGCGGCCTTGCAGTGACGCACCGCGATGGTCTCAAACACGCCATCGCCGTAAGCCAGCCCGCGGTCGCGAACCGATACAGCTTCAGCCGGAACGCCGTTGACCCAACAGGGCATCAGCCCGCAAACCGACGAAAGACCAGCGAACCATTGGTGCCGCCAAACCCGAACGAGTTCGATAGCACGGCATCAATCTTCATTGGCTTGGCCTGATGGGCAACAAAGTCCAGATCACAGCCCTCATCCGGGTCATCCAGATTGATCGTCGGCGGGGCAACCTGATCACGAATGGCCAGCACGCTGAAAATCGCCTCAACGGCGCCAGCGGCCCCCAACAGGTGGCCGGTCATGGACTTGGTCGAACTCACGCTCAGCTTATAAGCATGCTCGCCAAAAACGGTCTTCACCGCTGCCGCTTCAGCAATATCTCCCGCCGGGGTCGAAGTACCGTGGGCATTGATGTACTGGATTTGCTCAAGATTAAGTCCTGAATCGCGCACTGCATTGGCCATGCAGCGTGCCGCACCGGCTCCGTCAGCTGGCGGCGAGGTCATGTGGTAGGCATCGCCACTCATGCCAAAGCCAAGCAACTCGGCGTAGATTGTCGCGCCACGCGCTTTGGCGTGTTCCAACTCCTCCAGCACCATGGCGCCGGCACCATCGGACAATACAAAACCATCCCGCCCCTTGTCCCAAGGACGGCTTGCACCCTGCGGGTCATCGTTGCGCGTCGAGAGCGCACGGGCAGCCCCAAAGCCTCCTATACCAAGCCCGCAAGTGGCCATTTCCGAGCCGCCAGCAATCATTACATCCGCTTCGTCATAGGCAATGTTGCGGGCAGCCATACCGATACAATGAGTACCCGTCGTGCAGGCGGTGGCGATGGCGTAGTTGGGTCCTTGGGCGCCCAAATGAATGGAGAGGAAACCGGAGATCATATTGATGATCGATCCGGGTACCAGAAAGGGAGAAATACGTCGCGGGCCCTGCTGATTCAGCACCACAGAGTTACTTTCAATATTGGTCAGACCGCCGATACCAGAACCCATGGCAACCCCCACACGTTCCCGGTTGGCATCGGTTATTTCCAGACCTGAATCACGCACTGCCTGAAAACTCGCCGCAAGCCCGTATTGAATGAATGGATCAAGCTTGCGGGCTTCTTTCACTGAAAGGTATTGCTCAACATCGAAACCCTTGACGGAGCCGCCAAAGCGCGTGCCATGGGCAGACAGATCGACATGCTCGATTATGCCGATACCACTGCGACCAGCAAGAACACCCTGCCAGGAACCAGGAACGTCAACACCCAGCGGGGACAGCATACCAACACCAGTGACAACGACTCGTCTTCGGGACACTGCAATACTCCCATTGTTACTTTGCACGTAAAGAAAAGCCGCACGGCTTTAAAAGACGTGCGGCTTTTCCAGGACAGAAATCGACGATTACAGGATTACCCGTGAGCGTTGATGTAATCGATAGCTTCCTGAACGGTGGTAATTTTCTCTGCTTTATCGTCCGGGATTTCGGTCTCGAACTCTTCTTCCAGAGCCATTACCAGCTCAACGGTGTCAAGCGAGTCGGCACCCAGATCTTCAACGAAGGAAGCACTGTTGGTTACTTCTTCTTCTTTGACGCCCAGTTGCTCGGCTACGATTTTCTTGACGCGCTCTTCGATGGTACTCATACGTTGTTTTCACTCCTATGGATAAAACCAGAACAGCAATGCTGCGTTAAGTGTATAGACAGGGGTTTCAGCATTTCAAGCTGAATGCCATGAAGCCCAGCCAAACCCATCAACCATCTGACTATAAACCTGTTGCTTTTTTATAACGGAAGCGCGGTCACCAAGCTCTGACGACCAACAGTCTCCACCAGATTCAACTCATGTACATCCCGCCATTAACCGGAATGGTAGCCCCAGTGACATAGGCCGCGCCATCTGAAGCGAGAAAGGCGACTACTTTGGCAATTTCTTCAGCCTGCCCCAGACGCCCCAGTGGTATCTGAGTCAGCAGCGCTTCGCGCTGGGCTTCTGGCAATTCGCGGGTCATATCCGTATCGATAAAACCAGGTGCAACGGCATTTACAGTAATGGCTCTGGAGCCCACTTCTCGGGCAAGCGCACGGCCAAAGCCTTCAAGACCGGCTTTTGAAGCCGCATAGTTAGCCTGACCACCGTTACCCATCGCACCAACGACCGAACCAATATTGATGATTCGACCCCAACGCGCTTTAGTCATGCCGCGCAGCACTGCCTTGGACAAACGAAATAAGCTGTTGAGATTGGTATTGATGACATCAAACCACTCATCATCTTTCATTCGCAGCATCAGATTGTCGCGGGTGATACCAGCATTATTGACCAGGATCAGTGGCTGACCGAGATGCTGCTGAATATGTTCAAGAGTCGTGGCGACAGATTCACTGCTGCCGACATCAAGCACCAGTCCCGCACCCTGGATGCCATGCTCCTTGAGCGTTTCTGCTATGCGCTCGGCGCCCGATGATGACGTGGCCGTACCAATAACGATCGCACCCTGACGGCCGAGCTCAAGCGCAATTGCCTGACCAATACCACGGGTTGCACCAGTAACCAGCGCGACCTTGCCTTGCAAACTCATGGGTTATCTCCTTATCAGCACAGTGCTGCACGAGCAGTTGAGAACGCATCCGGGGTTTCCAGACTGTAGGTATTAACACCCTTGACGCAGCGCTTGTTCAAGCCACTTAGTACCTTGCCCGGGCCACATTCAACCAATTCGGTAACACCATGACCAGCAATGCACACAACAGATTCAACCCAGCGCACCGGACTGTAAAGCTGAGCCAGCAAATCTCTCTTGAGCGAAATCAAATCAGTGACCACTGCCGCACTGACATTTTGCACCAACGCAATCCGGGGTGATTTCCAGTCGATCGCCTCAACTGAAGCAGCAAAACGCTCAGCCGCCGGCTTCATCAATGCGCAATGCGACGGAACACTCACAGGCAACGGCATGGCACGCTTGGCGCCGCGCGCCTTGCAGGCATCAATGGCACGTTCCACAGCCGAAGCAGTACCTGCAATAACCACCTGGCCCGGGGCATTGAAGTTAACCGCACTGACAACGTCACCCTGAGCCGCCTCGCTACAGGCTGCCAGCACATCAGCATCCTCCAGTCCCAGAATCGCGGCCATTGCGCCCTGCCCCGCAGGAACGGCCTGCTGCATCAACTGACCACGCAGCTCCACAAGGCGCAAGGCATCCGCAAACTCAAGACTCCCCGCAGCCACCAGAGCCGAATACTCGCCAAGACTGTGACCTGCAACATAAGCTGGCACACTGCCTCCTTCTGCCAACCAGAGGCGCCAGAGCGCAATGGATGCCGCCAGGATGGCTGGCTGGGTCTTGTCTGTCTGGTTCAGGCGATCTTCCGGGCCTTGCTGGGTCAGCGCCCAGAGATCATAACCCAGCGCCTCGGATGCCTCTTTAAAGCAGGCAATGACCGACGGATGCTGGGCGCCATGTTCGGCAAGCATGCCCAGGGACTGTGATCCTTGACCTGGAAAAACGAAAGCTGTGGATGCTGACATCAGATGCCTCTCTTAAGGAGCGATTGACAGTCAAATTACTTTTCTGACTTGGCGAAAGCAACAAACTGACCCTTGGATGGCAGGCATCGCAAATACGTCACACAACCTTAAAGCAATAACTCTTCGAGGCGACCATGCAGTCTTTGCGGGAGATTCTCGCGAACCTCAGTGAAAGCCAGACGCAGTGCACTCTGAAATGCCTGCTGATCGGAAGCGCCGTGGCTCTTGACCACAATCCCTTGCAGACCAAGCAAGCTCGCTCCATTGTGCGCCTCCGGAGCCAGCTCATCTTGAAGGCGGCGCAAAAACGGCGAAGCAAGGAAACCTATCAGACGAGAGGAAATGCTCTGCGAAAAGAGCACCTGGGCTCGGGCTGCAATCATGGCCGCCAGCCCTTCACTGGTTTTCAGAAAGATGTTGCCAACAAAACCGTCGCAAACCACCACATCAGCGTCTCCCCGAAAGACGCCGTCACCTTCGACATAGCCGGTGTAGTTGATCCCGGATGCCTTCTGCAACATGGTTGCAGCCAATTTGACCTGCTGATTACCCTTGACGTCCTCGGTCCCCACATTGAGCAATGCAACCCGGGGATTGGCAACCCCCAGGGCCTCCACTGCCACCGAACCCATCACGGCAAACTGGTAAAGATGCTCGGCACTGCAATCGACATTGGCACCCAGATCCAGTAAATAACAAAAGCCGCGCTGCGTTGGCACCGCACTGATCATCGCGGGGCGATCAATACCGGGTAATGTCTTGAGCATGTAGCGCGACAGCGCCATCAACGCGCCGCTATTACCGGCACTGACACAGGCATTGGCGCGACCACTGCGCACCAACTCCAAGGCAACCCGCATGGAAGAGTCCGGCTTGCCCCGCAACGCTTGAGAGGGACGCTCATCCATGCTGACGACTTCCGAGGCATGCTCGATTTTCAGGCGTGCACGATCGACCGCAGGATGCTTTGCGAGCAATGCTTCAAGCACAGAGGTTTGGCCAACAAGGACCAGATGTAACGAGGGGAATTCAGCCAGACAGGCAACACTGGCCGGTACAATGCAGCGAGGACCTAAGTCCCCGCCCATTGCATCAATCGCGATGACTGGAGCGGACAAGGATTACTCGTCAGCGCCCTTGTCGATCACCTTGCGACCACGATAGACGCCTTCAGGCGATACGTGGTGACGCAGGTGAACTTCACCGGTGGTTTTCTCAACCGACAGAGCATTAGCCTCGAGAGCATCGTGCGAACGACGCATATCGCGGGCAGAGCGGGATTTTTTGTTCTGCTGAACAGCCATAACTGATTAACTCCTAAACGTTTGGGTCACGCTTTAACTGCGCCAGTACGCCGAACGGGTTGGACCGCGAAACCTCGTTCTGCTCTGGATCGGGCTCATTAAAACCCGCCAACTGCTGGCAATCTTCTGAGCTGTGAAGAGGAACGATGGGCAAAGCGAGCAGTAACTCATCCTCGGCCAAGGTCAACAAATCCAGCAACTCTTCACCGACCTCCAGTGCCTCATAACCTTTGGGCACTGCAATATCGGTTGAACCTTCTTTCACAATCTGAAAAGCACTATCAACGTGTACAGGCAACAACGCCAGCTCAAGACAACGCTGACAAACCATCTTGACCTCGGCGTCCAACTCACAGCGAATCACTGCAACTCTTCGCTCTTGACGCTCGAAAGTAAACTTTGCCCGAACGATGCCGGCATTCTCTACCAGTGACTCGCTGAAACGCGGCAAACTCTCGAACGACAGCTCACCCTCAAGGATGGCGGCACGATCGGCTAATTTGCGCGGATCAACGTGAGATGGAATAGAGCCTTTCAACATAGGCGCGACATTCTAGGGATGCACCCCGCCGCTGTCAAAACAAATTCCACCCTTTCCCTTTGCCGGCTAGACTCGCAAACCACAAAAAAGGAGCCAACCATGCTGCCCCTCATCCTTGCCTCCAGCTCAATTTACCGCCGAGAACTGTTGCAGAGGCTTCACCTGTCCTTTACCTGCATAAGCCCGGACATTGATGAAAGCGCCCTGGCAGGGGAAGGACCGGAGCAGCTTGTTTGCCGCCTTGCCGAGGAAAAAGCCCGCGCCATCGGCAGCCGACACAGACAACACCTGATCATCGGCTCAGACCAGGTCGCAGCATTAGACGGCCAAATTCTCGGCAAACCGCATGACTCAACCCGCGCAACAGCTCAACTACAGGCCGCCAGCGGAAGGAGCATCACTTTTTATACCGGACTTAGCGTGCTGAATAGCAAGACAGGCAGAAGCCAAACCGACTGCATTCCTTTCACCGTGCATTTCCGCACATTGACTGAACAGCAAATCCAGCGCTACCTGAGCATCGAACAACCGTTCGACTGCGCCGGCAGCTTCAAGTCAGAAGGACTGGGCGTTAGCCTGTTTCGCCGCACTGAAGGCAGCGACGCGACCAGCCTGATTGGACTACCACTGATCAGACTGGTCGACATGCTCAATAACGAAGGAGTTTCAGTACCCTGAAACCCCTCCACCGGCTCTCAGCGCAGCGCAGGCCCCTGGAAGCCCATCCAGATAGCCAGATTTTCAGCCACACTGGCGCCAAAGCGCTTGGCAAAGCGATCAAAAGGACTGGCTTGAACCGTGTAATCAACGATCTCTTTCTCGCCAATGACCTCACGCGCAACCTGACTTGCATTGCCATACGCATCAATCAAGCCAAGGTCCAGCGCCTGCTCACCAGACCAGATCAAGCCACTGAACAACTCGGGATGACCCTCCGTCTTGAGCCGATCGCCGCGCCCCTGTTTGACACTGGCAATGAATTGCCGGTGAGTAGTATCGAGAACGGTCTGCCAAAACTCGGTTTCTTCTTCTTTCGGGGGCTGAAAAGGATCAAGAAATGTCTTGTGCTGGCCAGACGTATAAATACGCCGGTCCACACCCAGTTTTTCCATGACACCCACAAAGCCAAACCCGGAAGCCGTTACACCGATCGAACCAACCAGACTGCTCTTGTCGGCATAAATCTCATCAGCCGCGCTGGCTATGTAATAAGCACCTGACGCACCCAGATCAGTGATAACCGCATACACCTTGATGTCCGGGCGCTCTGTGCGCAACCTGCGTATCTCATTGTAAATATAAGAGGACTGTACCGGACTGCCGCCCGGGCTGTTGATGCGCAGAATCACGCCCTTGGTTTTAGTGTCCTCGAAGGCTGCACGCAAACTGGTAACCACATTATCCGCACTGGCCTCTTCCTGATCGGCAATCATTCCCCGCACCTCGATAAGAGCGGAATGATTCTGGGTACGACTCTGGAAGTCCATCACCGGAGAAAACAGCGCTAGCGCAACAAACAGATAAAGAAAGGTCAGAATCTTGAAAAAGACTCCCCAGCGCCGCGATCGACGCTGCTCCTGCACCCCTGCAAGCACAGCTTTCTCCAGCAACTGCCAGTTCTTGTCATCAGACATAATCAAATCTCTCCTTTTAATGCTGACCGGCACGCTGGCCCAGCCATGCACGCAATTCGTCAAAATGCTCAATCGACAGCGTTGGCGACTCCGCTTTCAGTGTCGCCAGCGATTGAGCCCCATACCCCACAGCTACCGAATGAACAGCAGCATGCCGCGCCATCTGCAAATCAAAAACCGAATCTCCGACCATCAAAGCCTGCTCCGAGTTCACGCGACAATGCGCGAGAATTTCCCGCAACATCAGCGGATCCGGCTTACTGGCTGTTTCGTCGGCACACCGGGTGACATCGAAGTAATCGAGCCAGTCTCGCCCCTCCAGCACCGCATTCAGGCCTCGCCGACTTTTTCCGGTAGCAACCGCCAGCTGATAACCCTCCGCCCGAAACGCATCCAGCGCTTCAAGCACACCCGGGAACAGTGCTGACGGCTCTTGCTCCAACTGCAGGTAATGGTCGCCATAAGCCCTGCGAAAACAATCAACTTTTGGCGTAGCTCGCAAACCCGGATAAAGGCAATCAATGGCCTCCAGCATTCCCAAGCCAATAATGCCTTTCAGCTGCTCATCACCCAGCTGCGGCAGATCGCACATCCCAGCGGCATACCTGAGCGAGGCGACAATGCGCCCAATGGAGTCAACCAGCGTGCCATCCCAATCAAAGATCAGCAGCCGGTAATCACGCACCCAACCGCTCCATCGTGAGCGTCCAGACATCGTCGACTGGAGCCTCAACCTTCAGAATATTGCCTTCCGGCAGCTTCACCTGCAGCGAATGGGCGTGCAGAAACAAGCGTTTGCCTCCCAACTCACGGATTTCGCGGGTGAATTCCTCATCGCCATACTTGCTGTCGCCTGCTATCGAGTGTCCGGCATGCTTGGCGTGCACACGAATCTGGTGAGTGCGCCCGGTAATCGGGCTAGCCTCAACCAGGGTGGCAAAGTCGCCAAAACGGCGCAGCACCCGAAACTCGGTCAAGGCATCCTTGCCCTCGACATTCACTTCAACCATGCGCTCACCGGAACGCAGATTGTTCTTCATCAGCGGCGCTCTGACCTGTTTCTTGGCCGCCGGCCAATTGCCGCGGACCAATGCCAGATAGCGCTTATCAACACCATCACCCCGCAGCGCTTCATGCAGATGACGGAGCATGCTGCGCTTCTTGGCAATCATCAGCAGCCCGGACGTATCACGATCCAGCCGGTGCACAAGCTCTATTTCCTTGGCCTCCGGGCGCAGTTGTCGAAACGCTTCAATCACCCCGTAGTTCAGCCCACTTCCGCCATGGACAGCTATACCGGCAGGCTTGTTGAGCACAATCAGCGCCTTGTCTTCATACACTATGGCGGCCTCTAGCCGCTCAAGCAGGCCTTGCGCCAGTGGCGCAGGCTCATCGCGCTCTGCCAGACGCAAGGGCGGTACACGCACCACATCACCGGCCTGCAATTTATACTCAGGCTTGATGCGCCCCTTGTTCACTCGCACCTCGCCCTTGCGCAAGATGCGGTAAATCAAGGTCTTGGGAACACCCTTTAGCTGGGTGCGAAGAAAGTTGTCAATGCGCTGCCCGGCAAGCTCTGGTGCAACCTCGAGCAATTGGACTGCGGTAACTGGAGAGTCAGGATTATTCATCCGCAAATGATAACAATTTTTAGGTAATTGAAGCACTTAATGATTACTGCTATATTCCGGGACGCTGCCAAAAGCAGCCTGGTTCGCGAATACGCGCCAATCGCGCCTATTCAGCCACCTGCAAGCCATTCAGGACGCCTGGCCGTGCCTCGGAAAATCCGCCGAACTGTCGCGAAATTCCGGAAATAACGCCTTAAGTAATGACGCGCGACGCTTGTTGAAGAGTCGCGATAAATGTAACCCGCTGCGGATTCTGCGCGCGGCACCCGATTTTCAATGGAACCGTGTAGGGTGGAGATGTACAACTGTCGGACTGCGTAGCACAGGCTTTATCAAGACGCTTCATCTCGTCCGCTACCGATTGGTTGATTCCTCCTCCTGACTGATTTTGCATCTGTTAACTCAACAGAATGCAGGAGACGCTGTCGCGATCCGGCCCTAGAGGCCGAACATCGCTGGACACAGAAGTGGCTTGCCGCTTCTGCTGCGCACCTGACACCGACCGCGAAAGTCGTGTGTGCCAAACGCCGTTTCCGGCAGCCCCGGAAACCATTGGTACAACATGAAAAGAATGCTGATTAACGCAACTCAACCCGAAGAGTTGCGTGTTGCTCTGGTAGATGGCCAGAAACTCTACGACCTGGATATCGAATCCGGCGCGCGCGAGCAGAAAAAGGCCAACATCTACAAAGGTAAGATCACCCGTGTCGAACCGAGCCTGGAAGCGGCTTTTGTCGATTTCGGCTCCGAACGTCACGGTTTTCTGCCGCTCAAGGAAATCTCCCGCGAATACTTCTCCAAGGCCCCCGAAGGGCGCGTCAACATCAAGGACGTGCTCAAGGAAGGTCAGGAAGTCATCGTTCAGGTAGAAAAGGAAGAGCGCGGTAATAAAGGTGCAGCGCTCACCACCTTCATCAGCCTGGCGGGACGCTATCTGGTATTGATGCCTAACAACCCTCGCGCCGGCGGCATCTCCCGTCGCATCGAGGGTGAAGAGCGCAATGAACTGCGCGAAGCCCTGAACGGCCTCAACACACCAGCCGATATGGGCCTGATTGTCCGCACTGCCGGCCTGGGTCGCTCCAGCGAAGAAATGCAGTGGGATCTGGATTACCTGACGCAACTGTGGAAAGCCATCAAGGATGCTTCTGATGTGCAGAAAGCACCCTTCCTGATTTATCAGGAATCCAACGTCATCATCCGCGCCATACGTGATTACCTGCGCCAGGACATCGGCGAAGTACTGGTCGACAGCGTCGAAGCGCAGGAAGAAGCCCTGAGTTTCATCAATCAGGTGATGCCGCAGTACGCCAGCAAGATCAAGCTGTACGAAGACAGCGTGCCATTGTTCAACCGCTTCCAGATCGAAAGCCAGATCGAAACCGCTTTCCAGCGCGTTGTTCAACTGCCCTCCGGTGGCTCGATCGTTATCGACCCGACCGAAGCGCTGGTGTCCATCGATATCAACTCGGCGCGCGCCACCAAAGGCGGCGACATCGAAGAAACAGCCCTGCAGACCAACCTGGAAGCGGCCGAAGAAATCGCCCGCCAGCTGCGCCTGCGTGATATCGGCGGCCTGATCGTCATCGATTTCATCGACATGACGCCGGCCAAGAATCAGCGCGCCGTGGAAGACCGGGTTCGCGAATGCCTGGAAGCCGATCGTGCACGCATCCAGGTCGGTCGCATCTCGCGTTTCGGCTTGCTGGAAATGTCGCGTCAACGTCTGCGCCCTTCGCTTGGCGAAAGCAGCGGCATTGTCTGCCCGCGCTGCAGCGGCACCGGCATCATTCGTGACGTCGAGTCCTTGTCGCTGGCCATCCTGCGCCTGATCGAAGAGGAAGCTCTGAAAGACCGTACTGCTGAAGTGCGCGCTCAAGTGCCGATTCCGGTGGCAGCTTTCCTGCTCAACGAGAAGCGCAACAACATCACCAAGATCGAACTGCGCACCCGTGCGCGCATCGTCATCCTGCCAAATGACCACCTTGAGACACCGCACTTCGAAGTTCAACGCCTGCGCGATGACAGCCCGGAAGTGCAAAACGGTCAGTCCAGCTACGAGATGACCCCGACCGAGGTGGATGAAACTCAACCTGCCAGCGCGACCCGCACGCTGGTCCGTCAGGAAGCCGCAGTCAAGACCGTTGCACCTGAACGCCCTGCACCCGCAGCACCTGTTGCAGCCGCTCCTGTAGCGCCCGCACACAAGCCTGAACCCAGCCTGTTCAAAGGCATGGTCAAGTCGCTGGTGAGCCTGTTCGCCGGCAAGCAGGAAGAAGCAGCGCCTGTGATCATTGAAAAGCCAAGTGGCGAACGCCCTTCGCGCAGTGATCGTCCGCGCGGTGATCGCCCGCAGGGCCGTCGCCGTGATGGTCGCAATGGCAGCAGCGAAGGCCGCAATCGCGACGAGGAACGCAAACCACGCGAAGAGCGCCCTGCCCGCGAAGCCAAAGAAGGCCAGGAAGCACGTCCACCTCGTGCCGAACGCCCACCACGCGAGGCCCGCGAACCACGTCCACCACGTGAAGAGCGTCAACCTCGTGAACTGCGTGAACCCCGCGAGCCGCGCGAAGATCGTCCGGTTGTAGAAGGGCAGGAGCAGCAGCCACGCCGCGAACGCAGCGAGCGCCCTGCGCGTGAACTTCGCGAGCCACGCCCTGAGCAAGCAGTAGCCGCAGTCATCTCGGAAGAGTTGCCAAACGAGGAACTGCTGGATGAGGCGACCGAAGGCACGGATGGCGCAGAGGGTGATCGCCCACGTCGTCGCTCACGCGGGCAGCGTCGTCGCAGCAATCGCCGTGATCGTCAGCGTGAAGCCGGCGTTGAAGGACCAGATGACGCTGTTGAAGGCGCTGAGCTCGATGCCGCCATCCCAGCAGCTGTAGTCGCGGCATCCGCTGTCGTAGCGGAAGCAGTGAACAGTAGCGAGGTTGAAGTTGCCATTGAACCCGCACCAGCCGTTGTGACTGAAACGCACAGCACTGCGCCGACAACGCCTGCGGTAGAGGAAATCGTCGCTGCAGCCCCTGTCGTCGCCAGCGAGCCTGTTGCAGCCGCCCCGGTCGAAATCGAAGTACCTGTAGCCATAGTGGCTGAGCCGGTGCTCACTGCCGCTGCAATCGACCCGGAAACCGGCCGTGCGCTGAACGATCCGCGCGAGCGTCGTCGTCAGCGTCTGGAAGCCGAACGTCTGGCCCGCGAAGCGGCTGCAGCACCGGTGCCGGTAGCTGCAACAGCAGAAGCGGTTGAGCCAACCATTGAGCCGGTGCTCATTGAAGCTGTCATCGAAGCACCCACTGCAGAAGCTCAAGCCGAAGCTGAACCAGTCAGCCCGGTTGTCGAGCAGACTACATTGGCGCTGGATGCCGAGCCAGCTGCTGAAGTGGCCATCATGGACGAAGCCAAGCCTCTGGCCTGATGCACTGAAGCAATAGCAAAAAGGCCCGTCTTGACGGGCCTTTTTGCTTTTTGCATGGAAGATTTACACTTCAGTATCTGCACGAATAGCAGCACATACCGATGGCACAGCCTGCTGCAAGCAGGAGTAGTGAGACAGACCGGGCATGATCTCAACCCGCTCACAAGCGGGTAACGCCTGCCCAAGGTATTCGGCCATGGCTTTGGGTGACCAGTTGTCATCCGCGCCGTGCCAGATTCTGACCTTGGCCTTGACCAACCCCAGACTCCCAGCCCAGGGCGCGACGTAAGCCAAGACATCGCGCGCATAACCAGCCACCCGCCCATCAAAGCAACTGCGTAAATGAGTGGTGGTTGTGCTGCAAAATTCACCCTGTTGCCGTAATTCAGCATCTGCCGCTTTGGCGCTGGCAAACAGCATGTTGAACAGCAGGCCCGGAGCAAACTTCGCGAGTAAGGCCTGCCAACCCGAGAGCAGACGAAACAGTACGGGCCATTGCTTCGCCAACTGGAAAACCTGCCGCCCCGCCATGCCGGGCAGAAAATCACCCGCCTCAAGTGGTGCGCCGGCTGAAATCAGGCTCACGCTGGCAACCCGCCCCTGCAGATGACGACAGGTTTGCAACGCAGTAAAGGCACCAATCGAAAAGCCCACCAGATGGATCTGCGCAGTCCCCGCACAGGCCAGGATTTCAGTGGCCAGCAAGCGAAAATAACCTTCGCCCTGATAGCCCTCCGGCGCACTGAACCGATCAAGACTGATAACGCTCAGGCCGTCCTCCCGGCCTTGGGCATCAAACAACAGACACTCTTCCGGCGCTCCGGGTGCGCCGTGAAAATAGATCACCAGCACGCCATCAGGAGCGCCACAACTTATCAATCTCAAGAGATAATCCCCGCTCACAATCTGCGACTAATTAAACGATCTTAGAACAGCGATTGGCATCCACCCTACTTTGATCTCGAGCCTTGTTCAGTGCTGGAATTCACGCATTACCTTGGACTGTTTTTCAGCGCATTCGCGGCAGCCACTCTGCTACCGCTACAGTCCGAGGCAGTGCTGGTCGGATTGTTGCTGAATGACCGGCAATCTGTCCTGACACTGCTGGCCGTCGCCAGCGCTGGCAACGTGCTCGGCTCAATGGTCAACTGGCTGCTGGGGCGCTACTTGTTGTGCTTTCGCGACCGACGCTGGTTTCCAGTCAGCGAACAGCAACTGCAGAAGGCAGAATCTTCCTATCGTCGCTACGGACACTGGTCCTTGCTGCTCAGCTGGCTACCCATAGTCGGCGATCCGCTCACCATGATGGCCGGTGTGCTGCGCGAGCCACTCTGGCGTTTCATGCTGCTGGTGGGTGTGGCAAAAATCTCGCGCTATGCCGTGCTTGCTGCGCTGACGCTTGGCTGGGCGGAGCCTTAGAGAAGGTTCGGCTCCATTTCCAGAACCACTCTAAAGCGCGCAAGAATATCGGCCTGAATACGTCTGGCCAACGCCAGAATCTCCTGCCCACTGGCCTCACCATAATTGACCAGCACCAAGGCCTGAAAGCGGTGAACCCCGGCATCTCCCTCGCGAAAGCCTTTCCAGCCAGCCTTCTCGATAAGCCAGCCCGCCGCCAGTTTTACCTGACCGCCCGTCACGGGATAAGCCACCAGATCAGGATATTGCTGACGAAGTTCATCAGCCAGCGCCTTTGACACCAGTGGATTCTTGAAAAAACTGCCGGCATTACCCAGTTGCGCCGGATCGGGCAGTTTTTCGCTGCGGATACTGCAAATGGCCGAACTCACATCAACAGCCGAGGGATTAGCAATGCCCATTTCAGTCAGTCGCTGACGGACCGGGCCGTAATCCAGATGAAGAGCAGCGGCCCGCTCCAGAAGAAATCGCACACGCAGGATCAGCCAGCGATCTGGTTCGCGCTTGAACCGGCTGTCGCGGTAGTCAAACTGGCACTCATCCAGCTGGAACTCACGCAGTTCACCGGTTTTACGGTCCAGCGCGGTCAAACCGGCGAAGCGATCCTTGATCTCGACGCCATAGGCGCCGACATTCTGCATCGGTGCCGCCCCCACTGTGCCGGGAATCAGACTGAGGTTTTCCAGACCTTGCAGCCCTTGCTCAAGGGTCCACATCACGAATGGATGCCAGGGCTCTCCTGCCTCCGCCTCAATCAGCAGCTGACCGCCCTGCTCCTCCAGCACACGCACTCCCTTGCTCAGCATGCGCAGAACAAGGACCTCAAGATCCCGGGTCAGCAGAAGATTGCTGCCACCGCCGATAACCTGCAGCGGCACTCCCAGCCGCTGAGCCTCCGCCAGTGCTTCACGCACATCAGCATCGTTGTGGGCCTCGGCAAACCAGCGCGCATTTACCTCGACCCCGAGGGTATTGAAGGGTTTGAGTGAAACATCTTGCTGCACACGCAGACTCACAAGCGACTCCTGATTTCCAGCAACAAGCCATCACAGGCCTGTTCAATGAGGTCGAGCACCTGTTCGAAACCCGACTCGCCGCCGTAGTAGGGATCGGGCACCTCATCCAGCGCCAAGGCATAGCGCCGCAGGAACAGATCCAGATCGGCGCATGCATTCGCTGGTCGCAGGCTCCGCAAGTCCGCCAGATTATTCTGATCCATCGCCAGAATCAGATCGAAGTGATGAAAGTCACTCACTGCAACCTGCCGCGCGCGCAGACCATCCAGCGCATAGCCTCTGCGTCGGGCTGCCAGTTGTGTGCGCGTGTCCGGGGCTTTGCCCACATGCCAGTCCCCCGTGCCGGCGGAATCCACTTCGACCTGCTGCGCCAAACCAGCCGCCTGCAACTTGTGCCGGAAAACACCTTCAGCAGTCGGCGATCTGCAGATATTGCCCAAGCAAACAAACAGCACCCGCATCAGCACACCTCGCCGTGTTGAGTTTCAGGCACCGAGCAGGCGCCGCACGCGCTCAAGGTCTTCAGCGGTATCCACACCGGCCGGTGGCGACTGCAAGGCATCCGCCACATGAATCCGTACGCCGTGCCAGAGTGCCCGTAACTGCTCCAGACACTCGGTATCTTCCAGCTGGCAAGGACCCCAGGCGACGAAATCGTGAAGAAACCCGGCCCGATAGGCATAAATACCGATGTGCCGGCGATAGGGCACGCCGGCGGGCAACACGTTGCGATCCTGCGCCAGAGCATCCCGCGCCCAAGGCAGTGGTGCGCGACTGAAGGTCAACGCCAGGCCGTTGATGTCACTGGACACCTTGACCACATTGGGATTGAACAGCGCGGTGACGTCCTCGATCGGCTCGGCCAGCGTAGCGATTGCGGCCTCGGGATGCGCCGCCAGATTGGCCGCAACCTGATCAATAATGGCGGGTGGAATCAGTGGTTCATCGCCTTGCACATTGACCACAATGGCATCACTGGCAAGGCCTAACTGGCTGGCCACTTCGGCCAGACGGTCAGTTCCTGAATTGTGCTCGACGCGGGTCAACACCACGCGCGCACCAAACGCCTCGCAGGCGCTGACAATCCGCTCATCATCGGTCGCCACGACCACCTGCTGTGCACTGCTTTTGCAGGCCTGCTCCCAGACATGCTGAATCATCGGTTTGCCGGCAATCTCCTGCAGCGGTTTACCGGGCAGGCGCGTGGAGGCAAAGCGTGCCGGTATGACCACGGTAAAAGCAGCACTCATGGATCCAGACGCTCATCAACCGTCAATGTGCGAGCTTCGCCTTCGAGCATCACCGGGATACCGTCGCGCACCGGAAAAGCCAGCGCGTCGTGTTTGCAGATCAACTCGGACTTGTCGCCATTGAGCCTCAGAGGGCCCTTGCACAGGGGGCAGGCCAGAATATCGAGTAGTTTCGGGTCCATGACAGCTTCCTACAAAGTGACCCGCAAGCCTGTGCCGGCGGGTAAAAAAGATCCGTCAGCGCCCGGGGAGCAAACGCTGCAATTGCGCATCCAGCCAGATTTCGAAGGCCGGCGACAACTGCGCATCAACCGACAAATACCACCAGTCGGGCTGCGCAAAGGGCCGGCACTTGACCGCATCCTTCTCCGTCATCACCACCGGCAATGCCGGCGTGAACTGCAAGGCTTCAGCACTGTAGCGCGCATGATCGGCAAAGGCATGAGCAACCGGGCGCCAGTTTAACCCTTCAAGGGTATTGAAGAAACGCCGGGGATTGCCGATTCCTGCCAACGCATGCAGCGCCTGACCGGGGGGGAAATGCTCCAGCCCAACGGGCTGCCTGCTGACGAGATTGATCAGTGCGCCGGGCCGCAACTGCATGGCAAAGGAATCCGGCGTATCCGCTGCGGCGCCGTTACACAGCAGTGCATCCACACTTTCCAGTCGCTCGAGCGGCTCGCGCAACGGACCGGCCGGCAGACAGCGACGATTGCCCAGTCCTCGCGCCGCATCGAGCAAAACCAGCTCCAGATCACGCGCCAAGCGATAGTGCTGGAGACCGTCATCACTGAGAATCAGATCCAGCGGCTCACTGGCCAGCAGCGCCCGCACGGCCCGGCCACGATCCGGGTCAATCATCAGAGGCACCGCCGTGCGCTGCACGATCAACAGCGGTTCATCACCCGACACCGCAGCAGAGTGTTCAGCTTCAACTCGCCAGGGAAAGCTTGGCGGCTCAGCGCCGTAGCCACGACTGACCACGCCCACGCGCAGACCGCGGGCGCGACAATGCTCGATCAGCCAGAGAATCATCGGGGTTTTCCCGGTACCGCCCAGCGTGATGTTACCCACCACAATCACCGGCACCGGCGCGCGATAGATATCCCCACGCCCGGCAACAAAGGCCCGGCGACGGCGGCTCACCACCCAGCGATAGAGCCACTCCAGCGGACGCAGCAGCACCAGTAACGGATGTCCGGTGTACCAGGCCTGCAGCAGCCGTTCGGACATCGACATCTCAGGGCTTGGCCGGCGCTGCCGGTTGCTCCACCGTGGTGATGCGCAACTTGGCAAAACCCAGCTTGCCGGCAGCATCCATAGCGGTGATGACTGCCTGATGGGGAGCATTACCGTCAGCGCTGATAACCAGCGGCAGGCTGTTGTCGCCACCAGATTCCTTTTGCAAGGCTGTCATCAGGGAGGCCAGATCGGACACCAGCAACGCCTGACCATTGAGCAGATAGCTGCTGTCAGCACCGACCACCACTTCCAGTTGCTTGAGCTCGGTGGGCTCTGGCGGGGTACCACTGGAGGCCTCGGGCAGTTCAACCTTGAGCTGGGTTTCGCGGGTAAAGGTGGTGGTCACCACGAAAAACAGCAGCAGGATAAACACCACATCGATCAGCGATACCAGCGGAATCTCGACGTTATCCCGCTCCTTGCGCCGAAACTTCACGCCTTCCTGCCCTCTTTACGCGGTTCGCTTTTGACCGGCGGCTTGGCCGCTGCCGGCGCTGGCGGATTGCTCAGATCGACATCACGGTCGCCCTGCACCACTTCCACCAGCTTGATCGCTTCCTGCTCCATGCCCACCACCAACTCTTCGATGCGGCGTTGCAGAAAGCGATGGAAGAACAGCGCCGGTATAGCAACGATCAGTCCGGCCGCCGTGGTGACCAGTGCGGTGGCAATACCGCCGGCCAGCACCGAGGCGTTGGCTGCATTGGCGCCAATGAAGGCGCTGAAAATCTGGATCATGCCCAGCACCGTGCCCAGCAGTCCAAGCATGGGGGCCATCGCGGCAATGGTACCGAGTGCGTTCATGTAGCGTTCCATGTCATGAATGACCCGGGCAGCGGCCTCCTGGATGCACTCCTTCATGATGTCCCGCCCATGCTTGGAGTTGGCCAGGCCGGCAGCCAGCACCTCCCCCAGGGGAGAAGATGCGCGCAATTCCTTGAGTTTTTGCGCGTTGAGCTTTTTTTCCTTGATCAACAACCACACCTGCCCAAGCAAATGCGCAGGCATGACGCGGCTTGAGCGCAAGGTCCAGAGCCGCTCGGCAACGATGCCGGCAGCCGCGATGGAACTCAGTATGATTGGCAGCATCATCCAGCCGCCCGACTTGACCAGTTCCCACACGTTGGCGAATCCCTTTGTAAAAATTCGCGCCACTTTAGGGTCTGTTGGCGTTTCAGCGCAAGCCGCGTTGCTGCGTAAAATTTCGCCAGGCCAGGCGTGGGACGCAGGCAATGGTTGTTCCCTTGCCAAGACCCACAACAACGCATGGCGAAATTTTACGCGCAACCCGAAGGGCCGGGCCTGTTTTAGCGCGATGCGGCGTTTCTCGATGCTCATTTGGAACAACCAAACTCCGCCCCTCATGCCTTGCCTCGCGCTAAAACAGGCTCCGGCGCGGTTGTGCTGAAACGGCAACAGACCCTGGCATAGGGACAGCGCTGCGCCGACCAGCCTGATGCTCATTTTTCCCGCCAGAAACGTAGCTCATTGCGCATTCCGTGAGCGACTTCCCGACCGCCCAGTTTTATCCGCACGGCTCCGGTCTGAACAGTGTCGTAAATTTGCATCGACAATTGCTGGTAACGCTGGATTACCAGCGGATGCGGATGCCCGTAGGGATTATGGTTACCGCGCGAAACGAGCACCGAGTGAGCATCAACAGCCTGCAAGAACGCAGGCATGGAAGAGCTTCGACTGCCATGATGCGGTGACAGCAGCCAGTCACTGCGCAACGGCCAAGCCGATGCGAGTAAAGCCCGCTCAGCCGACGCCTCGATATCGCCGGTGAGCAGAATGCTTTCGCCCTGCGCTTCCACCCGCAAGACGCAGGAAGCCGCATTACCCTGTTTTGCCTGCGGCCAGCGCCAGAGCCGAAACTCGACCCCATCCCAGCTCCAGCGGGCATCCTGCTCACAGGCCAGCGCTTGCAGTTGGCGCGGCAATTCGCCCGCCTCACCGCTGCGCACCTGCTCAACCGGCAAGCCGGAAAATACAGCCAGCGCACCGCCGCTGTGATCGTTGTCGGCGTGACTGAGCAGCAACTCATCCAGACGCTCAACCCCCAGCTGGCGCAACGCTGGCAACACGGTGCGCGCCCCCTGATCAAAGCCGTTACGGTTGCCGCCAGCATCGTACAAGAGCGCATGGTCTGCCGTGCGCACCAGCACCGCCGAACCCTGCCCGACGTCCAGCACCCAGACGTCTGCCTTGCCGAAGGACGGCTTGTCCAACGGCGGCCAGAGCAGCGGCAACAGCAGGGCCAGGCCCAGTGCACGCAAGGGCACGCCTGCCGGCAACAACAACAGCAGCGCGCCGAACGCCCCCAGTAGCCATGCCCACAGGGGCGCCGCAGGAAAAATCCACGCCGGACTCCATTGCGCCAGCCAGCCGAGCATCTCAAACAGCAGCATCAGCAGGCCGCCTGCCAACCACAGCAAAGCATCGCCCACCCATAGCAGTGGTAAGAGCAAGGTGCCGAGCAAGGCCAGTGGCACTACCAGCAGACTGACCCAGGGAACCGCCAGCAAGTTTGCCAACGGCGCACTCAGGCTGACAGGCAGGTTCAAGGCCAGCAATACAGGAAACAGACCGACAGCCATTGCCCATTGGGCTCGCCACCAACTGTGCCAGACACCCCAGCCAGCCAGGCGACCACTGAAGATCAGCGCCAACAGTGCTACCGCGGTAAAGGAAAGCCAGAAACCGGCCTGTAGGCTAGCCAGCGGTTCGACCAGCAACACCGCCACCAAAGCCAACAACAGAGGCGTCCACACGCCCAGATGACGAAAGCTCAAGCGCCACCACAGAATCACGCCAAGCATCACGCACGCGCGTCTGACCGGCACGTCAAAGCCTGCCAACAGGCCATAACCGAGCGCACCGGCGAAGGCCAGCGCGCACGCCGAGGGTAACCAGGGCAGGCTTCGCGGCCAACAGCCCAGACGCGCCAAGCCAGCCACCAGCGCATACAGCAGCCCGGCCAGCAGGGTCACGTGCTGACCTGAAATCACCATCAGATGCACCGTCCCGGTGTCCTGCAGCACTTTCCAGTCGGCCGGCGACAGCCCCGAGCCATCCCCCAGCACCAGCGCTGCCAGCGCGCCTTCGCGCCCATGGGCAGGCGCTTCCAGCAAACGCTGGCGCAACCGGTCACGCCAGCTGCTGGCACCACGGTGTGGCTGCAACAACTGACCCGCCTTGACCGTACCCGTTGCTCCAATACGCTGAGCGAGCAACCACGCCTCGTAATCGAATCCATGCGGGTTGACCTGACCACGCGGGCGCTTGAGTTTGACCGCCAGCCGCCAACGCTCACCGGCCTGCAGCGCAGGACCCTCATACCAGGCCAGACGCAGGCGGGCCGGCAGCCGATACTTGCGACTGCTGACCTGTTCCAGCTGAAATCGTTGCACACCGTCCGCTTGCTCCGGCAAACCGACAACACGCCCTTCCAGCCACAGGGTGCGACCATCCAGTGCAGGCGTCAGGCGATCATCCAGTGCCGACTGCGCCGACAGGCAAGCCCAACTGAAACCGAACAGGAAGAAGGCCAGCGGGTACGTGCGAAACGGCAGCAACATCAGCCCCAGCACTGGCAGCAACAAGAGCAACCAGCCAGGTGGCAATTCAGGCAG
>DATMWH010000087.1:0-1923 GCA_035562615.1 Pseudomonas sp.
TGGATGGCGCCGAGTTACCCGCCGCCGGTTCGTTGCCAGTCGAACTGCAGCCGCTGGTTCGCTACCAGGCGCTCAGCATGCGTGAAGAGGCTTGGAGTCAAGACGCCGGCCGTCTCGCTGACGCCATCGGTCGCCCCTACCCGTGGTACAAGGTCGGCATCCGCGCTGCGCTGTACCTGCCTGCCACGCTGCTTGCAGCCAAGTACGGAATCGTCGCCCTCGCGCCAGAGGCAGCAGACCAGATCAGCCTCGCCCGCGGGGTCGTACTTGGACTGTTTGCCATCTACGTCGCCGTTGAAGCGGCGCTATGGTGGCGATACCACAGGAGACGGAAAACAATAGGGATCAGGGCAAAAGGCGGCGTTGTTGCTTAAGACCAGCGTCCACCGGCAGGCATTCTGTACGCATAAATGATATCCCTGGAGGCAGCGCATCGGCGATGACAATACGGAACTGTCGGCGATAAGCCTTTCGCATCCGTGCGATTGCCCGCTAAACAACCCCAATAGCGGAAGTCCAATCAACGGGCTGTTATGACGCAGCATCCAATGCGCTTGCCGGAATTCCCGGCGGGCTGCGACGCGTAATCATCAGGATCGGCATGAACAACAAGGCTGCGTCCCACCAGCTCGCTGATCTTCAGTCCCACCACTTCGTCGACCTGCCGGACGTTGCCAGTTGCATCAGCGACCAGATTCTTCAGGTCTCCCGCATGGTGTTCGACTGACTCTGCGCTCCCATGCTGTTTGGCGGTCGGGTTATAGTGACCCTTGGCGCTGGCAGCATCGGCGGCACTGCAGTCGCCAACTTCATGCACATGAAAACCGTGTTGGCCGGGAGGAACATTGCTGGCCAATACCTCAAAGCGTATTTTGTCGCCGACCTGGGTCAGGACGACATTACCTTGCATCACGCTGCCAGAACGCGGCTGTAGCTGAGCTGTCGCTCCACCACCGGTCTGATAGCTCGCACAGGCGGTGAGTGCCAACGCCGCAGCAATACATGCTGCGCTTATGACGGTTCTTTTCATGATTTCACCTTTTGATTGGACAATGACATGAAATAGAATCAACGACGGGGTAACAAGTTCCCCATCTTTCAGAAGCGCCAGACAAAGGATGCCGAAAGGCACGAGGCCGCATTCCGCTACACACTGTTACGTAAGCGCTGAAGAGGCGCAACAGACGTGGAGGCGTGTAATCCCTACACTTCATCTGTTGCTTCAGCGTCCCCCGCTGACAATGTTTGACCCTCCTTGATTCATCCCCGATGAATCCTTAATCCCGTGCCCTACCGGCGTGGGATTTTTTTTTTGCGCATTGACATTGAATATGAGTCCGATCAATGCCGGGCTGGTGACAAACTACGCTGACTATTGCCCTCGTGGTATGGCAGTTACGCGTTCCCATCTTCCCGCGCAGGTTTTTACGTGCGGGTGGTAAGAATCACTTTTTCGGCAGAAGCACCACATTCCAGGATCTCAAGGAACGGATCATCTCAGGGGCCGGCGCTGGTATGGACAGCCTGCGAATCTTGATTGCCCGCCACCGGGATGGTCATTGGGCGAACAAGTTGCTGGCGCATTCAAGCGCCACAACGCAAGCCCTGGCCGCTTGCTACGATGCACTGGAGGCTGCCGCTGCTTTCTTTGAGTGGAAAGCAAAATTCAATTCCGGCTTCAGCTTCGCCAGTGCCGAGGCCGGCCTGCTTGCCTATCAGACCGAGCTTTTCCGGTTCGATCAGTTGTACCGACAGTTCAACCACGCCGCCGATGCGGTGGAGCCAATGGGCTGGGCCTTGCTGCATGAGCTTCGCGAGCGCATCGAGAACGGCTATTCAGGGTGGTTCGTCCCGCAACTCGGTTCGGGTTGGAGCAAGGTGCTGGAGGGGAGTGGAGGATTGCTTTCTCGCTGGAAGGTCGAA
>DATMWH010000088.1:0-3956 GCA_035562615.1 Pseudomonas sp.
TTCTGCACCGCCGAGAAATCCAGCTTGCCTTCGCCGCGCTTGATCATCATGCGATAGAGCTGCAATGCCAGCGCGCCCATCGGCGTGCTGCTGCCGGTGGATTGGGCGGATTCCTGCGCCAGGCCCAGATCCTTGGTCATCAGTTCGGCAGCAAAACCGCCGCTGTAGTCGCGCGAAGCCGGCACATTGTCCATGACGCCGGGCCACGGATTGTACTTCTCCAGCGACCAGTTGCCGCCCGAACTCAGGCGCATGATCTCGGCCAGCGCGGCAGGCTCAAGACCATTGGCCACACCGAGCGCCATGGCTTCGGCAGTGCCGATCATGTGCACGGCGAGCAGCTGGTTGTTGCACACCTTGGCCACCTGGCCGGCGCCTTCGGCTCCAGCGTGGAAAATGTTCTTGCCCATGGCACCGAGCACTTCGCGCGCCCGTTCAAGGGTGGCGGCTGAGCCACCGGTCATAAAGGTCAGAGTGCCGGCCGCGGCACCTGCGGTACCGCCGGAGACCGGCGCGTCGAGCATGTCGATACCCAGCTCGGCTGCAGCCTTGTGCACCTTGCGCGCCGAGTCCGGGGCGATGGTTGAACATTCGAGCACCAGGCTGCCGGGAGTGATATAGGCCAGCAGCCCATCCTCGCCCAGGTACAGGCCTTCTACATGGCGGCTGGCCGGCAGCATGGACACCACAACCTGCACGCCCTCAATTGCTTCGCGGGCACTTGCGGCGGCTTTGCCACCGGCAGCTACCAGCTGCTCCAGTGCACTGGGCACCAGATCAAAGCCGCTGACGCTATGGCCGGCCTTGACCAGGTTGCAGGCCATCGGCAGGCCCATATGGCCGAGGCCGATAAATGCGATCTTGCTCATTGTTATGCTCCTTCAGTGCAGGGCGATTGATTGGTGCGCGTAGGGTGGACAACGGCGCAGCCTTGTCCACCAAGGCGTTGCGGTGGAAAAGGCCTTTGGCCGTTTTCCACCCTACGGAAATTTTGCTAATAACGGATCACAGATCAGCCAGCGGATGCGCACCTTCCCAGCTCGGGATGAAGTGCGCTTCGATGACGGCCGGAGCGATATCGGCCACGGACGGCCAGTGCCAGTGCGGCGCGTTATCCTTGTCGATCAGCAGGGCGCGCACGCCTTCGGGGAAGTCCGGATGGCGGCAGCAATTCAGACTCATGGCGTATTCCATGCGAAACACCTCGGCCAGTGACAGGTGCCGGGCCCGGGCGATCTGCTGCCAGACCAGATGCACGGTCATCGGGCTACCCTTGGCCAACGTCTTGGCCGCACGGGCAAGCAGGGCGTCGCTGTCGTTGTGCAAGGCGGTCAATGCCTGCCAGGCGGCAGGGGCGTCGGTCACGTCGAGCAGGTCATCAATACGCGCGCGACGTGGTAGCCATTGGGCTTCCGGCAGCTGCTCACGGGCAACCTGTTGCAGTGCGCGCAGCAGGCTGTTGAGCTGGACCGCCGGTTGTTCCTGCCAGTTGAGCTGCAGCAGGCCACTGAGCAGCTCATCCTGCTGGTCGTCGCGCAGGCAGCGGTCGGCGATGCCCAGATCGAGCGCATCACGGGCGTTGACCTGCGCCGCACTGAGACCCAGAAACAGGCCGAGCTTGCCCGGCAGACGCGAGAGGAACCAGCTGCCGCCTACATCCGGGAACAGGCCGATGCTGATCTCCGGCATCGACAGACGGCTGGAGGGGGTAACGATGCGAATATTCGCACCCTGCAGCAGGCCCATGCCGCCGCCCATCACGTAACCATGGCCCCAGCAGATCAGCGGTTTCGGATAGGTATGAATGCGGTGGTCGAGGCGGTATTCGTCAGCGAAGAAGCGTGCGGCCAGTGGTGGGACTTCGCCGGGGTGGGCGCGACAGGCCTGTACCAGCTGGATCACGTCACCACCGGCGCAGAAGGCTTTCGGCCCGTTGCCGCGCAGCAGCACGCAAGCGATTTTCGGGTCGGTTGCCCAGGCTTTCAGCCTGGCATCCAGGGCTTCGATCATTGGCAAGGAGAGGGCGTTGAGGCTTTTCTCGGCGTCGAGGGTGGCCACGCCGATGCAGGCGCCATGCTGGCCATGCAGTTCTTCGAAAATCACGTTCATTCATATGACCGTAGTAGGGTGGAAAACCGCTCAGCGTTTTCCACCGTGGAAGGAACTGGTGGAAAAGACCTGCGGTCGTTTTCCACCCTACGAATTACTGTCCCCTCGCCCCTTCGGGGATGGGGTGAATCATGCAGCGCATATTGGTATCCGCTATTTGTTCTGCCACTGCGGTTCGCGCTTCTCGAGGAAGGCGTTGACGCCTTCGCGGGTGTCCTGGGCATCGAACAGGTCGACAAAGCGCTCGCGTTCTTCCGGCAACCAGCCATTCGGTCCGCGCTCGCGCGCGCCCTGAATCAGCGGTTTGATGGTGCGTACCGAGACCGGGCTCTGCCGCGCGACCTTGGCCGCCAGCATCAGCGCGGTTCCGCGCGCTTCGCCGGTATCGACGATCTGCTCGATCAGGCCGATGCGCAGCGCGGTGTCGGCGTCCACCCGGTCACCGCAGAGGATCATGCGCTTGGCCCAGCCTTCGCCGACCAGCCAGGCGAGGTTCTGCGTGCCTCCGGCACAGGGCAGCAGACCGACGGCGGCTTCCGGCAGAGCCATCTGTGCCTGCCGTTCGGCGATGCGGATATCACAGGCCAGCGCACACTCCAGTCCGCCGCCCATGGCATAGCCGTTGATCGCGGCGATGGAAACACCGCGGAAATCGCGCAGCGCCTCGAAGGCTTCACCAAAGCGCCGCGCCATCTCGCGGGCGCGGGCCTTGTCGCCGTCGGCGAACAGGTTGAGGTCGGCGCCGGCGCTGAAGAATTTCTGACCCTGACCGGTGATCACCAGCGCGTAGATGTCATCGTCGCGGTTGAGGTGTTCGACCAGTTGCTTGAGGCCGATCAGCGATTCGCGGTCCCAGGTGTTGGCCGGCGGATTGTTGATGGTGACCAGTGCGGTGTGGCCGTGTTTTTCCACGGTCAGTTTGTGGGTCAGATCGAAGCTGCCGGGTTTGTAGATTTCGATGGCGGTGCTCATGGCGTGTCCTCGTCAGTTTGGCTCCCCTCTCCCGTTTGCGGGAGAGGGGCTGGGGGAGAGGGCGGAGTGTGGGCCGGCCCCTCTCCCTAGCCCTCTCCCCGGAGGGGAGAGGGGATAAAAGTCTAAAGCAGATTATCGAGCATACCGCCTTGTTCAAGCAGGCGGCGTGCGGTGATCACCCGCATGATTTCGTTGGTGCCTTCGAGTATCTGATGTACCCGGCTGTCACGCACCCAGCGCTCCAGCGGATAGTCGTTCAGATAGCCATAGCCGCCGTGCAGTTGCAGGGCCTGGTTGCACAGGTCGAAGCAATGGTCGGTGGCAAAGCGCTTGGCCATGGCACAGAACAGCGTGGCTTCGGGGTGCTGGATGTCCAGTTTGGCGGCGGCCATACGCACCATTTGGCGGCTGGCGGTGAGGTCAGTGAACATGTCGGCCAGCTTGAACTGCAAGGCCTGAAATTCCGCCAGGGCCTTGCCGAACTGCTTGCGCTCCTCGACATAGCGCAGGCTCTGCTCAAGGGCCGCCTGCGCAGCACCCAGCGAGCAACTGGCGATGTTCAGCCGGCCGCCATCGAGACCTTTCATGGCATAGACAAACCCCTGGCCTTCCGGCCCGATACGGTTGCCGGCGGGGATGCGCACGCCTTCGAAGGTGATCGTACGCGTGGGTTGTGAACGCCAGCCCATCTTCAGCTCGTTGCGGCCATATTTGACGCCCGCTGTGTCGCCGGGCACCAGGAAGCAGGAAATGCCTTTGGCGCCTTCTTCGCCGGTGCGGGCCATGACGATCAGCACATCGCTGCTGCCGGCACCGGAGATAAAGCACTTGCTGCCATCCAGCACGTACTCGTCGCCTTCGCGGCGGGCACGAGT
>DATMWH010000089.1:0-2968 GCA_035562615.1 Pseudomonas sp.
CAGTGGCAACAATGCCGAGCTCGACCTGCAGCAAGCCAAGACCCAATACCTGGGCACCCTGAGCAGCATCCCTGAATTCGAGGCTGAGGTGCTGCGCACCCGCAACGCACTTTCCCTGCTGATCGGCTTGCCTCCCGGCTCACTGCCGCAGCTGGCCGAACAGCAAGGACTGATCCCGCTGGTCAGCGTAGCGCTGCTGCAGGACGTACCGGCGAATCTGCTGCAACGCCGGCCGGACGTCCGCGCCGCCGAACTGCTCGCTGCTGCCCAGTCGGCGCGGATCGGTGTGGCCGAAAGCGACTTCTATCCGGCCATCACCCTGCTGGGCAGCATCGGCTGGTCTGCCACCAGCATTGACGGCAGCTCGGACAACTTCGACCTGGCAGCCGGTCCCAGCCTGACCTGGAAGCTGTTCGACCACGGACGCATCAGCAACAACGTGCGCGTGGAAGATGCGCGCCTGCAACAGTTGTTGGTTGCCTACCAGGACAGCGTGCGGCAGGCCGCCCGTGAAGCCGATGATGCGGCAAGCGGGCTGATCAAATCGCTCGAGCGCGAACGCATTCTCGGCGAGGCCGCCGTGTCAGCGCAGCGCTCCCTGACCCTCTCCACCAAGCAGTACCAGGAGGGCTATTCGGATTTTCAGCGGGTACTGGATGCTCAGCGCGCCCTGTTCGTGCAGCAGGACAGCTACCTGCTCAGCCGCAGCGCTGCGGTGAGTAATCTGATTGCCCTGTACAAGGCGCTGGGAGGTGGCTGGTACACCACCCAGCCGCTGATCGACCAGGAAACCCGCGAGCAAATGCACAAACGCACCGATTGGGGCACCCTGCTTGGCGAAGCCTCGCCACAGAGCGAAAACTTACCGAACAAGGCTAGCCTGAATGACTGAAGATACTCCCATCGCCAAGCGCAACAAAGCGTCAGGAAAGGAAAAGGATCCCAGCAGCAAAGCCGTCAAGCTGGTGCTGCTGCTGATCATTCTCAGCCTGACCTGGTACCTGTTCGCTGAGCGCTTCACACCCTACACCCAACAGGCACGGGTGCAGGCTTTCGTGGTTCCGGTGGCTGCCGAGGTGGCCGGACGCGTGACCACCGTGAAGGTAAAGAACAACCAACAGGTGCAGGCAGGAGAGGAGCTGTTCAGTATCGATCCAGAGCAGTACCTGATTGCCCTGGAGCGCGCGCGCGCCGACCTCGAAGCGATGCGCAAGCAGATCGGTGCCAGTACCGCCGGTATCGAATCCGCCCAGGCTTCGCTGCGCGCCGCCCAGGCCAATGAACTCAAGTCCCGCCAGGATCGGGACCGGCTGGAGCGCCTCTATAAAGAAGACAGCGGCACTATTTCCATTCGCCGTCTGGAGGTCTCGCGGGCCACCCTGCAGCAGGCTATCGCGCAGGTATCCGCTGCGCGTGCCGAAGTGCAGCGGGCGCGCGAACTGGAAGGTGGCAGCGACGAGGACAACGCCAAACTGCGCGCCGCCATCAGCACCGTGAGCAAGGCCGAGCTGGATCTGGCCAATACCCGCGTGCGCGCCCGCTCGGCCGGACTGGTCACTGACCTGCGCACCGAAGTGGGTCAGTTCGCTGCCGCCGGCAACCCGGTGATGACCCTGATCGCGCTGCAGGATATATGGATCAACGCAGAAATGACCGAGAACAATCTGGGCAACCTGCGGCCCGGAACGCCGGTGCAGATCATCCTCGACGCCCTGCCCGGGCAGATTTTTACCGGGCATATTCGCAGCATCGGCTTTGGCATCAGTGTCAGCCAGCCAACCCCGCCCGGCAGCCTGCCCAGCGTGGAAAACAGCCGCGACTGGCTGCGCGCGGCACAACGCTTCCCCGTGGTGGTTGAGTTTGATCAGGGTCAACTGGACGGTCCCGAGGGTATCCGGGTTGGCGGACAGGCCGAGGTCATGGCCTTCCCCACCCAAGGCAATCCGCTCAACCTGCTCGGCCGGCTGTTTCTGCGCCTGATGAGCTGGCTGTCGTTCGCCTACTGATGCAGCTTTCGGCCAACGATCCTCGCCCGCGGCGCACCTTGCGCCTGGCCTGCGGTACTGCCGCAAGTCTGGCGCTGAGCTTCGGTCTGGCCCTGCCGATGCCCTTTCTGGCCCCGATGCTCTGCGTGGTGATACTGGCAAGCATGCCGCGCGCACTGCCGTTAAAGGCTGTTATCGCACTGCCCCTGCTGGTGATGCTGACCAGCAGCATCGGGCTGTTGCTGATTCCACTGCTGATCCATGCGCCGGCAACCGGCGTTCTGCTGGTCGCCCTTGGCCTTTACCTGTGCTTTGGCTATGGCCAGCGCGGAGGCAACAATCTGCTGGCCACCTTCCTGGTAATCGGCCTGACCATGATCTCCGCCGCCGGCGCCACCTCCTTTGCCCTGGCGGTACTGGTCATCGAAGGGCTGGCCAAAGGGCTGCTGATCGCCACCCTGGTAGTGGTCTGCAGCCACGGGTTGTTTCCCGAGCAGACAGCTGCTCCAGTGCCTGCCGCAGCGGCATTAAAAAGCCGGCTGGACGCCAACTGGATCGCCGTGCGCGGGACGCTGGTGGTGCTGCCGGCATACCTGCTGGCGCTGATCAATCCGGCCGGCTACATGCCGCTGATCATGCAGGCAGTCAACCTCGGTCAGCAGGCCAGCAGTCTCAGCGCGCGCCAGGCCGGCCGCGAACTGCTGGGCTCAACCCTGCTCGGCGGATTAATGGCCTTGGCGTTATGGGGCGGCCTGAGCATTCTGCCGCACCTGTGGCTGTTCTTTCTGTGGACCCTGCTGTTCTGCCTGCTCGCTGCTCGCCGGCTTTACGGGCTGAGTCAGACCCGGCTGTCAGCGGGGTTCTGGATGAACAGCCTGACCACTATGCTCCTGCTGCTGGGCCAGTCGGTTCAGGACAGCGCCACCAGCAAGGACGCCCTCAGCGCCTTTGCCGTGCGCATGGCCCTGTTCATGGCGGTCACC
>DATMWH010000090.1:0-9635 GCA_035562615.1 Pseudomonas sp.
GCTGTTCGGCGGAATTGTTGCCTATACCGCTTTTCTGATCATCATGAGCCGACGCGACAAAGCCGCAGCCGGCGATGAGTTCAGCGAAGAATTTGGCCTGCATGAAACGCCCAAGCCGTATGCCTGGGCGATCAATCTGGCACTGATCCTCGGCGGCCTGGTGCTGCTGGTCAGCGGCTCCAATTATCTGGTCGAAGGCGCCGTGATTCTGGCCAGAACCCTCGGGCTGTCCGAGCTGGTCATCGGCCTGACAGTGGTTGCCGTTGGCACCTCATTGCCTGAACTGGCCACCTCATTGATGGCCGCCATCAAGGGCGAGCGTGACATTGCCGTAGGCAACATCGTCGGCAGCAATATCTTCAACCTGCTCTGTGTGTTGGGTCTGGCCTCGCTGGTATCGCCAAACGCCATTCCGGTAGCCGCCAACGCCCTGAATTTCGATTTCCCGGTGATGATTGCCGTGGCAATCGCCTGCTTGCCGATCTTCTTCAACGGCTATTGCATCAACCGCTGGGAAGGCGCCGTGTTTGTCGGCTACTACGCCGTCTACACCGCCTATCTGGTGATGCACAACACCGCAGCGCCGGGGCTTAGTGTTTTCCAGGAAGCCATGCTCGGCTTTGTTCTGCCACTGACAACCATCACGCTGCTGATCGTCGGCGCCCGCGCCTGGCAGCGGCAACGCCATCTCTAGGAAAATCAACATGTCCGAACATAAACCTGAAGGGTTGCAGGTACGCCGCGAAGTGATGGGCGACGCCTTTGTCGACCGCGCCCTGGGCAATGCCACCGAGTTCACCCAGCCGCTGCAGGATTTCGTCAATGAACACGCCTGGGGCGGCGTATGGAACCGTGACGGCCTGCCGCGCAAGACCCGCAGCCTGATCACGCTGGCTGCACTGACGGCGCTGAAGTGCCCGCAGGAACTCAAGGGCCACGTGCGCGGCGCGCTGAACAACGGTTGTACGGTCGAGGAAATCCGCGAAACCTTGCTGCACTGCGCCGTCTATGCCGGCGTTCCGGCATCAATCGATGCCTTCCGCGCCGCACAGGAAGTGATCGACGAACAGCGGTAGGATGGGTTGAGCGCAGCGATACCCATCAGACAGTGGGTATCCTCGATCCATCTTGCAGGATGCGCACGGCCCCTAACGTCTAACCGGGCGCTTCTGCAACTTACGCTGCAAGGTCCGGCGGTGCATGCCCAGCGCCCGTGCAGTGGCTGAAATATTGCCTTCGTGCTCGGTCAGCACACGCTGGATGTGCTCCCATTGCAGACGGTCCACCGACATCGGATTTTCCGGCACCAGCGTTTCCAGATCGGCGTGCTGGGAGATCAGCGCCGTCAGCACATCATCGGCATCGGCCGGTTTGCACAGATAGTTGCACGCGCCGCGCTTGATCGCTTCCACCGCCGTGGCGATGCTCGAATAGCCGGTCAGGATGACCACACGCATCTCGCCATCCAGCTCAAGCAACTTGGGCAGCAGCACCAGCCCGGAGTCACCCTCCATCTTCAGATCAAGCACCGCGTAATCCGGCATATCCTGACGCGCCAGGGTCAGCCCCTCCTCCGCCGAATTCGCCACGCTGACACGCAGCCCGCGGCTGGCCATGGCACGCGCCATGACCCGGGTAAAGGTCGGGTCGTCATCGACCAGCAACAGATGGGGCTGTTCTTCATCGTCCAGCAGCGGTTCTTCGCTCATCGTTCCTCCCAGCGCCCGTTCAGGACAGGTTAAATGCACGCGGCAATTTCATCTCAGTGAGCGTGCCGCCTTCTTCCAGGTTGTACAGCTTCACCGTGCCACCAAAACGGGTCACGCTGGCCTGGGACAGAAACAGCCCCAGACCGAAACCGCGTCCTTTACCCTTGCCTTTGGTGGTGAAAAATGGCCGGCCCAATTGTTCTGCAATCGCCAGCGGAACGCCCGGACCACGGTCGCGGATACTCAATATCAACCATTGGTGATCCCAGTCCAGCCGGATGTCCAGCTTGTCCGGGCAGGCATCGGCGGCGTTGTTCAGCAGATTCAGCAAGGCCTGGGTCAGATCCGCCGGCGGCATCAGCCTGGGCGCCGCACCGACCCCGATCAGCTGATAACGATAACTGGCCTCCGGGCGCATCAGGTGCCAGCGGTTCAGACTGGTTTCCAGCCACTCGATGGCCGTCTGCTCGAACACCGACTGCCGGCGATCCGCCTCAGCGGCCCGCACCAGTTGCTGCAGGGTGTCCTTGCACAACTTGACCTGTTCCTGCAGCAACGCCAGATCATCCTGCAATGCCGGATCGCTGCGATGCTCGCGGCGCAACTCCTTGAGCAACACGCTGATGGTCGCCAGCGGCGTGCCCAGCTCATGGGCCGCACCAGCCGCCTGGGTTGCCACGGCCAGTAACTGCTGATCACGCATGCTTTCTTCGTGCCGTTGCGCACGCAACTGATCCTGCAGGCGCAGGGTCGCGGCCATTTTCACCACAAAGAAAGTAATAAAGGCTGCCGACAACGCAAAATTCAGCCACATGCCAAACAGGTGCAGACTGATCAGGGTGGCTTCCTGATGATCCCCGCTCAAGTGCAGCGGGTGGTACCAGATCAACAGTGCGGAATAGCAGGTCAGCGCCAAACCGCTCAGGAGCATGGAGTAGACCCAGGGCAAGGTCGCCGCGGCAATGGTCAGCGGCACCAGATAGTAGGAAACAAACGGATTGGTCGAACCGCCGGAGAAATACAGCAGCATGCTGTGGATCAGCAGATCGCAACCCAGTTGCACCGCGTATTCCAGCTCGGTCACCGGCCATGGACCGCGCAGCCGCAATGCGGTCAGCAGACAGATCCCCACGGAGACTCCGAGAGTGATGGCCAGCGGCAGCCAGGGCAGCGGCAACAGATCAGACAGGTAAGCGAACCCCAGTGCAGCCGATTGCGCTGCCAGCACCAGCAGACGAATCAGGGTCAGTCGCCAGAGGTTCTGCCGGCTGGCGGACAACAACTGCACAGGGGTGATCATGACAACTCCGGACGGGCAAGACCGGCGAGTATACCCAAGCAGCTGCAATGCTGGCTTTGCTGCGTCAACTCGCCACGCCCCCGGAACCCTGAAGCCGAACGCGGGTCAGAAGCCCCGCAGACCGGCAACCGTTGACTGGCGGTTTCCCGATAATTGCCTTGACTAAGGCAAACCCCGTTCCGTTCCATGCAAAGGACTCAAGATGAACAGATCCGCTGGTATAGGCGCCTGCCTGGCGCTCCTCACTGCAATACTCAGCCAACCCGCCCTGGCCGAACAGCGCTTCAATCAAGTGGCCTTGCGCGCCGAGGTCAGCCAAAGCATCGCCCATGATGAAATGCAGGTCACCCTCTACAGCGAGGCGCAGGACACGGACCCCGCGCAATTGGCCAGCCTGATCAGCAAAACCCTCAACGCTGCCGTGGTCAAGGCGCGCGAAGTCAAACCGGTGCGCGTCAGCCTCGGCAGCCGCAACAGCTATCCGGTGTATGACGACAAAGGCCAGACGATCACCGCCTGGCGTGAGCGTGCCGAATTGCGCCTGGAAAGCAGCGACTTCGCGGCGTTGTCCGAACTCACTGCCGAGCTGCTGGGTAGCCTGAAGATGGGCGGCATGAGTTTCAGCATGGCCAGCAGCACCCGCAAGGAAGCGGAAGACAATCTGCTCAAGGAAGCCATCAGCGCCTTCAATGCGCGCGCCACGCTGGTCAGTCAGGCCATGGGGGGCAAGGGTTTCCGCCTGGTCAGCCTGAACCTCAGCAGCGGCGGCTTCCACCGCCCGATGCCGATGCGCATGGAAGCCATGAAGGGCATGGCCATGGCTGACGCCGCTCCGCCGCAGGAAATCGAAGCCGGCAGCAGCGAGGTAACCGTCAACGCCGATGGCGTGATTGAAGTGCAGATGCCATAAGCCGGGCCGCCCTCAGGGGCGGCATTACTGCACCGGAAGAAAGTTCATGAACATCAGGCTCTGCGCATAGCTCACCGCCATGCGCCGGCCGCTTTCATCCAGCACCTCGGTGAGCAGATCCAGCCGCGCCACGATCTTGCCAAACTCGATGGCATAACTGAGGTTCTGCCCCTGCACCGACATCTCGTTGGATAACAACCAGGGACGACCTTGCAGATCCTTGCGGTTGGCCAGCATCCAGGACGCCTTTTCCATGTTGCGCGCGGCATTGTGGATGTACTGCGGATCCAGCCTGTCGGTCATGTAGAAGGTGGTCTGCCCATCATGGGCCGTGATCAGCATGCTGCCCAGCGCATAGATAAAGCCACCCACCCGGTCACCGCGGTAATCCGGCCCCAGGGTAAAGGCCAGCGCATCGACATCGCGGCGCCCACCCAGCTCCCGCAAAGGCTGCTGCTGCTCGACAGCCCAACGAATGCGTTGCCCGGCCACCTGCGCATTCGGCGCCCCGCTTTTGCGCCACTCGGCCGGGTTGCGCCGGTAGAGTTTTTCCATCAGGCGATACAGCGCATCCAGGTTCTTGCGCATGCCGAGCGTGGCCACCCGGTCGGTATGGGTCTGGAACAGTTCGTCTGGGGTCGCCTCGCTTTCGCTGTCTGACGACGCGTCAAAAGGGCTGCCGACACAGCCTGCCAGCAGAAGCACCAGCAGGACGGCAATGCAGGCACGCATCCCGCGCCCCGCAAAGAGGCGCAGTGAACTTAAAAACAGGACGCGGGTCATGCAGGCCATTCACTGAAAGCCTTACGATTACGTTTAAATTCAAAAAGTTATCGAATAAACCTGCGATATCTTCTAATTTAAGCGTAGTGGTTAAGCCGGTTTGAACAACACCGTTCGTCGCATCCCGCCCCAGACAGGCCTCAGCGGCCAAAGAAACGATAGAACTGCCGCAGTTGCGCCTGAACCGCTGCCAGCTCAACCGGACTGAATTGCACCACATGATGGGGCGGGCACTGGGCCAGCAAACCCAGATCCAGCGGATGCACCCAGCCAATCAGCGGATAGCCGCCCATGCTCTGCCGATCGGCCATGAGAATGATCGGCTGACCATCGGCTGGGACCTGAATGGCTCCGGTACTGACACCTTGCGACCACTGCCGGGCCGCCGGCATCACCGGGCAGGCCAGCGCCGTCCCGTAGAGCCTTGCGCCCATACGGTCGGAGTGCGGACTGATACGCCAGTTGTGGTTAAAAAACCCCTGCAGCTGTGGCGGGCCAATCAGCATGGCATCGCCACCGGGAATGACCCGAATGCAGGGCTGCAGCGCATAGTCCGGCTGAAAGTCTGACGGCACACTGGCCGGCCCGGCCAACGGCAGTGGCTGGCAGGTCAGCAGATCACCGACACGCAATGCCTGCCCATCCCCCTGCAGCCCACCCAACCCGTCACGCTGCTGAGTGGCCACACTGCCCAGTTGCGGCGTCGCGGCAAACCCGCCGCTCACCGCCAGATAGGCGCGCTGCCCGCTGCGCGCCTGCCCCAGTTGCAAGTGCTGGCCCTGACGCACCCGAAAGCGCGACCAATTGAGCTGCGGCTGTCCCTCCAGACTGATCGGCATCGCGGCACCAGTGACGGCGACCCAGGCCTCGCCCCGACATTCCAGGCTCAACCCGCCCAGCGCTATCTCCAGCAACGGACTACCCCAGGAGTTGTTCAGCAAGCGGTTGGCCCAGGCCGCGGCGTGCAGATCAACCGGTCCACCCGGAGACACTCCCAGATGCTGCCAGCGTTGCCGTCCGGCGTCCTGCAGCAAGGTCTGCGGCCCGGGGCGCAGTACTGCAAAGACGCTCATGCCGGCCCGACCAGGGCCAGATAAGCGGCCTGATCGATCGGCACAAAGCGTACCCGGTCGCCGATTGCCAGCCGGCACACGGGCGTGGCCTGCAGATCAAACAAGCGCAGCGGACACAACCCGAGCAAGTGCCAGCCACCGGGGGATGCCTGCGGGTAAATCGCCGTCTGCCGCTCGGCGATTGCCAGACTACCCGCCGGCACCCGCACCCGCGGGGTACTGCGCCGTGCAAGCGTCAGGCGTGCATCGAGCTCGCCCAGATAGGCAAAGCCCGGCGCAAAACCAATTGCGCCAACCTGATAGTCGATCGCACTGTGCAGGTCGATGACCTCGCCGACGCTCAGGCCGCAGGCCTGCGCCACCGCATGCAGGTCCTCTCCGGCATACCAGACCGGCAATTCATGCAGCCGCGGCGGGCAGGCCGGGCAGGTTTCCTCCAGCCAGTTCTCCAGCAGCGGCTCGACCAACTGAAGCAGCCGGGTGTAGCTGATGCGTTGAATATCGTAATGCAGCAACAGGCTGGTCCAGGCCGGCACCAGATCAATCAGCGCTCCACCCAACTGCTGGCGCAGCCGCTCACTCAGCGCCTGAATACGCAACGGCAACTGACTGTCTGGCTGTTCTGCCAGCACCAGCAGCAACGCCTCGGCACCGGCCGGCTCGATGCGGATCATGCGCAGTCGAGCTGCGCCCGCAAGCGCCGCAACACCGCCAGTGACTCGGCATTGTCACCATGCACACACAGGCTGTCAGCCTTCAGCAACAAAGGCTGACCATGAATATCTGCAAAGGCCTGCTGGCGACTGATGGCGATGGCCTGAGCCAGAATGGATTCCGCCGTCAGATGCACCGCACCGGCCTGCTGACGTGGCGCGAGACGCCCATCGGGCAGATAGGCCCGGTCGGCAAAGGCTTCAAACAGCAACGGCACACCGGCTGCGTCAGCCAGATGCTGTTCGCGCTGGTTGTCCGGCAAGGCCTGCACCATCAACGGCAGCCCCTGCCGAAAGCGCGCGCACGCGCGCAGCACCGCCTGCAGGGTCTGATCATTGCCGAGCATGTCGTGATACAGCGCACCGTGGGGCTTTACGTACTCGACACGCACACCGGCCACCTGGCAAAAGGCCTGCAGCGCACCGAGCTGATAAAGCACCAGCGCTTGCACTTCCTCGGCGGAGCAGGCCAGATGACGCCGGCCAAAGCCGGCCAGATCGGGAAACGCCGGGTGCGCACCAATGCTCACCCCGTGCGCAACCGCCAGGGCGACACTGCGCTGCATGGTCAGCGGATCACCGGCGTGAAAGCCGCAGGCCAGATTGGCCTGATCAATCAGCGGCATGGCATGGGCATCGTCGCCCATGCGCCAGGCGCCATAACTTTCACCCATGTCGCAATTGAGCAGTATTCGCGGCATTCACGCATCTCCCTGATGGCCTGTACACGATAGTCCAGCGCCGGGGCGCTGAAAGCACAAGGCCCGCAATAAAAGCGGGCCTTGTCGGTCAAGCACAACCTGTTTAGATGAAATACGACTTCAGCGGCGGAAAACCGTTGAACTCCACGGCGCTGTAGCTGGTGGTGTAGGCGCCGGTGGACAACCAGTACAGGCGGTCACCGATAGCCAGATTCAACGGCAGGCCGTACTTGTAGTTCTCGTACATGATGTCGGCGCTGTCGCAGGTCGGGCCGGCGATCACCACTTCCTCCATCTCGCCCTTCTTCTCGGTGTAGATGGGGAACTTGATCGACTCGTCCATGGTTTCGATCAGGCCGCTGAACTTGCCCACATCCACGTACACCCAGCGCTCCACTGCGGTACGCGACTTGCGCGCCACCAGCACCACTTCGCTGACCAGAATGCCGGCGTTGGCGATCAGCGAGCGGCCGGGTTCGAGGATGATTTCCGGCAGGTCATCACCGAAGTCTTCCTTGAGGAAGCGGATGATTTCCTCGGCATAGGTTTCCAGGCTGTTGGTACGGGTGATGTAGTTGGCCGGGAAGCCGCCGCCCATATTGATCAGCTTGAGTTCGATGCCGTCCTCTTCCTTCAGGCGCTCGAAGATCACCTTGACCTTGGCAATTGCCGCATCCCACACCGAGATGTCGCGCTGCTGCGAGCCGACGTGGAAGGAAATGCCGTAAGGCACCAGCCCCAGGTCACGGGCCAGAATCAGCAGGTCCATGGCCATGTCGGTCTGGCAACCGAATTTGCGCGACAGCGGCCAGTCAGCGGTGGTCGAACCTTCGGTCAGGATGCGCACATAGACTTTTGCCCCCGGCGCGGCCTTGGCGATATTGCGCAGGTCGGCTTCGGAGTCGGTGGCGAACAGGCGCACACCCTTCTCGTAGAAGTAGCGGATGTCCCTGGATTTCTTGATGGTGTTGCCGTAGCTGATGCGCTCGGGGCCGACGCCGCGACTCATCACCTTGTCCAGCTCATAGATCGAGGCGATATCGAAACTCGAACCCTTGTCGCGCAGCAGGTCAATGATTTCCACGGCCGGGTTGGCCTTGACCGCGTAATACACTTTGGCGAACTCGAAACCGGCGCGCAGGTCATCGTAGGCCTGACTGATGGTCTTGGTGTCGATCAGAACAAACGGGGTTTCGTGCTGGTCAGCGAAAGCCTTCATCTTTTCGAAGGTTTCACGCGGGTAATAATCCTCGACCTTGATAGGCATACAGGCACACTCCATGGGCAGAACACAGTTGATTGAGGGGTGACCGGCTTAAACCGGACCGCGAACGTCTAATCCGTTTCCCCACTTTGGTTCGCCTACTTCCCAAGGCATGTCGCCGATGATTATCCGCCGTGGCGAACAACCTCTCGTCGGTAGAATCTGTTCAAGGTCTTCGCGAGCGCAGGTCAGGCAAGGCGAAAGCGGACGAGAAAGCGCAATTTACAAAGGGCAAATGAGCATTTCGAGTGTGCTTTCAACACGGCATGACCCAGCGCAGCAGACAGTGAACAGATTCTCAGTACTTGAGCCGCATGGATCGTTCCCAGCATGGACGTTCGGGCGCGCACTTTAGGACCATGCTCCGACGATATCAATCAAAAATTAGCGCTTTTTGAACACCGATTGTCGCCTGCCTGATTGACTGTTTTTCATATCACACAAGACGTTACGGAATACTGCACAAGCCGCAGCCGGCAAGGCTTGCACGGATCCGCCTGCAGCGCCTGATTTACCGCTATAATCGCCGCCTTTTTGCCATTCCAGACCAGGTTTTCCACCCATGAGCATGCAGGCCGCCGAAGTTGCCAAACGCCGCACCTTCGCCATCATTTCCCACCCCGACGCCGGTAAGACCACCATCACCGAAAAGCTCCTGCTGATGGGCAAGGCGATCGCCATCGCCGGGACCGTGAAGTCGCGCAAATCAGACCGGCATGCCACCTCCGACTGGATGGAGATGGAAAAGCAGCGCGGCATCTCGATCACCACCTCGGTGATGCAATTCCCCTACCGCGAGCAGATGATCAATCTGCTCGACACCCCCGGCCACGAAGACTTCTCCGAAGACACCTACCGCACCCTGACGGCGGTCGACTCAGCGCTGATGGTGCTCGACGGCGGTAAAGGCGTTGAGCCGCGCACCATCGCGCTGATGGAAGTCTGCCGTCTGCGCGACACACCGATTGTCAGCTTCATCAACAAGCTCGACCGCGACATTCGCGACCCGATCGAACTGCTCGACGAAATCGAAGCCGTACTGAAGATCAAGGCCGCACCGATCACCTGGCCGATTGGCTGCTACAAGGACTTCAAGGGCGTCTACCACCTGGCCGGCGATTACATCATCGTCTACACCCCCGGCCACGGCCACGAACGCACCGAAACCAAGATCATCCAGCA
>DATMWH010000091.1:0-3924 GCA_035562615.1 Pseudomonas sp.
ACGCCGGTGCTGTTGATGCTGGCCAGCACGATGAAGCCCACGGCAAACCAGGGCAGCAGCGGCGGGCGCTTGCCGCTGTCGTCGGCACCGCGGGCGCGGGTGATCATTGCGGCGACGATGATCACCGGCAGCAACATGGCCACGCGCATCAGCTTGACCACGGTGGCGGTGTCACCGGTCTCATGCGACATGCCGTAGCCGGCGCCGACCACCTGGGCCACGTCGTGAATGGTGGCGCCGAGGAAGATGCCGGCTTGCGTCGCGTCGAGCCCCAGGCCGTTGGCAATCATCGGGTAGGCGATCATGGCCATGGTGGACAGTGCGGAGACCCCGATCACCGTGAACAGGGTGGCTTTCTCCTTGCCGGCATGACCGGGCAGGGCGGCGGAAATCGCCATCGCCGCAGAAGCCCCGCAGATGGCCGTGGCGCCACCGCTGAGCAGGCCGAACAGACTCTGGAAGCCCATCAGACGGGCGACCAGCATGGACAGCAGAATGGTCACCACCACCGAGAAGATCACCAGCGCCACCGGCTCCCAACCCAGTGCTGCAATTTGTCCGAGGGTGATGCGCAAACCCAGCAGGGCCACCCCGATACGCAGGACTTCACGGGCAGTGAATTCGATGCCGGCTTTGCACGGGCCCTCGCCGGAGAGAAAGTTCAGCGCCATACCCAGCAGCAGGGCAAACAGCATCACCGGAGCCCCGTAGTGCTCGGAGAGAAAAGTGGCCGCCGCGGCGACAATCACACTGACGATAAAGCCCGGAAGCAACACGCGACTGCGGTTATTCAGTGTGGTCAAGGCAAGGGTATTCATCGGGCAGGCTCCTGGACGCAAGCGTCAGGCAAAAGCAGAAAGGTCTGGTCGCCGCTGATTGCAACCGGGCAGGGGGCAGCACCGACGTGGTTGAAGCGGGCCAGGCATTTGTCTTCGCTCGGCAGTCCGCTCCGGGCGCTCTTCAGGGGCACGCAGGCGACAGCAGTCGCAATCCGGCGACTCATGCCGGACTCTCCAGTGGTGCCGGTTCGCAGGCGCGCAGCAGCGCTTCGAGCAACACCTCAGGCGGTTGAGCGCCGGACAGGGCCAAGCGCTGGTTGATCACAAAGGTGGGTACGCTGCTTCTGGAATGGGTACCCGGACCGAAGAAGCGCATGCCATCCTGGCGCAGCGAATGGCTCAGTGGTGTGGCGCTGTAGCCGCATTCGTCGGCAATTTGCAGCAGGGTGGTGCGGTCGCCGATGTCTTCGCCGCGCATGAAGTAGGCGGCAAACAAGCGCTCCAGCAAGGTATCCAGCTGTGCGGCATCGCCCAGGGCGCTGGCGTGGGTCAACAGGCGGTGGGCATCGGCGGTGTTGGGCATGCGGGCAATCTGCTGCAGGTCGATGCTGACTCCGGCCCGCGCCGCCGCTTCCTGTACCTGCGCCTGGCGTTGGCGCACGGCTGTCGGACTGCCCAGTCGTTGCAGGTAAAAATCGGCAAACGGCACGCCGCTGGCGGGCACGTCAGGTAACAGTTGCACGCCGATCCAGTCCAGAACGATCGGGGTGTGCGGGTAGCGGCTGGCAAACAGTTGCAGGGCCTGGCTGAGATTGCGCTTGCCGATCAGGCACCATGGGCAGATGAAGTCGAAGAACACGCTGATGCGCAATGGGCGGTTCACGGTTGTACCTCTGTCAGGGCTTCAACAGCCGTTTCATCGACCGACGTGCTCTTCAGGGCAGCCATGTCGTTGTGGTAGTGACGCTTGGCGTAAAAGAACACCGCAGCCGAGCCAATGCTGATCAGCGGGACCAGCTGGAATGCGGCATCCAACCCGATGATGTCCGACACCCGGCCGGTGATGAACGGGCCGGGTGCCAGCCCGAGCAGGTTGTTGGCCAGCGTCAGGGTGGCAAAGGCGGTGCCGTGGACCTTGTAGTGGGTCAGGTTGGCGACCATCGCCCCGGCTGGCCCGGAGGTGCCGGCGGCAATCAGCATGCCCAGACAGATCAGTACCAGCTGCGGTGTACCGAACGGCAGGGCAAAGGCAATCGACAGCAACAGGCAGCTGCCCAGGCAATAGGCGATGGCCAGGCTGATCTTGCGGTCCGGGCGCTGGCGGCAGAGACGGTCGCTGAGTATGCCGCACAGCACCATTCCCGCTCCGCTGCACAGCACGATGATGGCAGCGACTGCGCCGGCCCGGTCGGTCGGCATGTGGTAGAAACGGTTCAGGTAGCTGGGCATCCAGACGATCACGGTGCCACCGACAAACAGCTGCAGACCGCTGCCGACATAGGCAGCCAGCACCGAGCGGCTGGAGTACAGGGTGCGCAATGGCTGGCTGAGTTTGTCGGCGGCGATGCTGGCAGCGTTCTTCACCTGCTTTTGCGCGATGCGTGATTCCTTGACGATCAGCGGATACAGCGCCGCCAGTACCAGACCGAAGAAGGCCATGCCGGCAAACGCCCAGCGCCAGCCCAGCCATTCGGCCAGCAGCCCCCCGGTGGCCATGCCCAGCACCGAGCCGAACATGCCGCCGGAAATAAAGGCGCCGGAGAGCGTGGCACGCATGCTGCGCGGGAAGACCGATACCACCACGGCGATGCCAACGCTGCCGTAGGCTGCTTCGCCGACCCCGACCAGAAAGCGTGCAATGAACATCTGCTGGAAGTTTTCCGCCAGTGCACAACCCAGGGTGGCCAGACTCCACAGCACCGCCATCAGGGTCAGGCTGCGAACCCGGCCAAAGCGATCCGCCAGCAGTGACAGCGGAAAGGTCAGCAGGCCGACCATCAGCGCGACGATGCCGCTGAGCAGGCCCAGCTGGCTGTCGCTCAAGGACCACTCGGCCTTGAGCATGGGGAACACGGCATTGAGCACCTGCCGCGACATGTAGTCGGAGATCAGCAGGCCGAAGGTCAGTGCGAAGACCACCCAGGCATAGCGACGGGGAATGCCAATCGAGGTATCGACTTCGTCATCCGCCGGGCTGTGGTGATAGGCCATACTGCCTCCGAGTGTCTTGCATCTGCCTGGTTAGGCGTAGGGTCAGGCCCAATGCTCTTCACATAAGTATTGGTCGAACGCGATCAGTCCCCTCGCCCCTTGGGGAGAGGGTTAGGGAGAGGGTAAATACTGCAGCTTGGCGCTGACTTCAGCCCTCTCCCCCGGCCCCTCTCCCATAAATGGGCGAGGGGAGTAAAACGCATGGTTACGCAGCTACGCGGCTAACCCACCCTGCGGCATGCGGATGACTTACTTGCGCAGGAAACCCTGCTGGCCGCCCTTGGGGTTCGGGGCAAAGCCGTTGGCGGCCAGGGTTTCTTCCACGGTAGCGTAGAACACGCCGATCTTGAGGATCTCGCGGGCTTCCTTGCCGTTGGCCACTGGCCGGCCGATTTCTTTGGCGATGCGCACCAGTTGCTCGATCTGCTCGACGGAAGTCATCTTGCGCGAGCGGTCCTGAGTCCAGATGTTGTCCTCGATACCGCAGCGCACATGCAGGCCCATCGCCATGCCCATCAGATTGATCGGCAGGGTGTTGAGCATGGTGCTTTCCACCGTCAGCATGGTGCCGTCGGGGATGGCGCGCAGGAAGTTGGCCATGCTGTAGATATGCGGCTGGTCCATGCCACCACCGATCGCCACCCAGTTGCACACCAGCGGCCCCTTGTAGATGCCGCGGCGGATCAGGCGTTCCACGGTTTCGTAGCTGTTGATGTTGTAGAACTGGAAGGCGCTCTGGATGCCGGCGGCGGAGAGGCGCTTGATATGCTCCTCGATGAAGCCCGGGCCGGAAGGCACGATCATCTCGCGGTAGGCCTCGTAGGTCTCGCCACCCATGGAGGTGCCCGCATAGTCGCGCGCATCCATCTGTTCGGTAACGTTCATCTGCGTGGTGTTGACCGTCACCGTGACCTGGTCAGGCTTGGGGTCGAGT
>DATMWH010000092.1:0-10664 GCA_035562615.1 Pseudomonas sp.
GGCGGCCGGCGCCGACATCGTGCATTTCGATGTGATGGACAACCACTACGTGCCTAACCTGACCATCGGTCCGATGGTCTGCACGGCCTTGCGCAAGTACGGCATCACCGCGCCGATCGACGTGCACCTGATGGTTTCGCCGGTGGATCGCATTATTGGCGACTTTATCGAGGCCGGTGCCAGCTACATCACCTTCCATCCGGAGGCCAGCGGCCATATCGACCGTTCTCTGCAACTGATCAAGGCTGGCGGCTGCAAGGCGGGTCTGGTGTTCAATCCGGCTACTTCGCTGGAAAGCCTGAAATACGTGATGGACAAGGTCGACATGATCCTGCTGATGAGCGTCAACCCGGGGTTTGGCGGGCAGAAGTTCATCCCCGCCACACTGGACAAGTTGCGCGAGGCGCGGGCGCTGATCGATGCGTCGGGTCGCGATATCCGTCTGGAGATCGATGGCGGGGTCAATGTGCAAAATATCCGCGAGATTGCGGCGGCGGGTGCTGACACCTTTGTTGCCGGTTCGGCGATCTTCAATCAGCCGGATTACCGGGCGGTGATCGACGCCATGCGCGCCGAGCTGGCGCTGGTGCGCGGGTGACGCCACTCGAGGGCCTGTTTGCCGGCCAGTTACCGCGACTGGTGATGTTTGATCTGGACGGTACCCTGCTGGATTCGGTCCCCGATCTGGCAGCGGCAGTGGATGCCATGCTGACGCAACTCGGTCGCTCACCTGCCGGCATTGCCAAGGTGCGCGACTGGGTCGGCAATGGCTCGAAAGTGCTGGTGCGGCGGGCGCTGGCGGATCAGCTGGAGCATTCCGCCATTGACGAGGCGCTGGCCGATCAGGCCCATCAGCTGTTCCTGCAAGCCTATGCCAACAGTCATGGACTGAGCAGCGTTTACCCCGGCGTGCGTGACTGCCTCGACTGGCTGCAGGCCCGCGGCGTGGCCATGGCGCTGGTGACCAACAAGCCCACGCAATTCATCGCTCCGTTGCTGGCGCAGACCGGGCTGGCGGCGTATTTCCGCTGGGTGCTGGGCGGTGACAGTCTGCCGGTGCAAAAACCTGATCCTGCCGCGCTGCATTGGGTACTGCAGCAGGCGTCGGTACTGCCGCAACAGGCGCTGTTTGTCGGCGATTCGCGCAACGATGTGCAGGCCGCCCGTGCCGCGGGCGTACCCTGTGTGGCGGTCAGTTATGGCTATAACCACGGCCGGCCGATTGCCGAGGAAAACCCGCTGCTGGTGTTGCCGGACCTGCGTCAGCTGGTTGATTCGACCCGGAGGCTCGGGTAGTGTTGCAACCACTTATTTCAAACCCCGCAAGAGATCTGATCGTGGTGGCTATCCGCAAGCACTGGATGAACGTGATCAAGGCTCCGGCCCGTTGGCGCTGGCGCAGCTGATCTCCCTTGGCCGATCCGGCCTGTTTGCACTTGTCCCCGTTATACCCTCATGCCACGAGGCTGATCATGACCCGCGAAGAATTCCTGCGTTTGGCCGCTCAAGGCTATAACCGCATTCCCCTGTCCTTTGAAACCCTGGCGGATTTTGATACGCCGCTGTCGCTCTACCTCAAACTTGCCGATGCGCCATATTCCTACTTGCTGGAGTCGGTGCAGGGCGGCGAGAAATGGGGGCGCTACTCGATCATTGGTCTGCCGTGCCGCACCATTTTGCGTGCCTATGAGCATCGCGTGACGGTGAGTGTGGATGAACAGCAGATCGAGCAGCACGATTGCGACGACCCGCTGGCCTTCGTTGAAGCCTTCAAGGAACGCTACAAGGTGGCGCCGATTGCCGGGCTGCCGCGCTTCAATGGTGGTCTGGTCGGTTATTTCGCCTATGACTGCATGCGTTATGTCGAGCGCAAGCTGGCCAAGTGCCCGAACCCCGACCCGCTGGGCAATCCGGACATTCTGCTGATGGTCTCCGACGCGGTGGTGGTGTTCGACAACCTGGCGGGCAAGCTGCACGCCATCGTGCTCGCCGATCCGAGCCAAGCCGACGCCTATGAGACGGCCCAGAAGCGCCTGGAACAGTTGATGGAACAGTTACGTCAGCCGATCACCCCGCGCCGCGGTCTGGATTTCAGCGCGCTGGACGCCAGCGTTGAACCGGCGTTCCGCTCCAGCTTCACCCGTGAGGATTACGAGCGGGCGGTGGATACCATCAAGGAATACATCCTGGCTGGTGACTGCATGCAAGTGGTGCCTTCGCAGCGCATGAGCATCGACTTCAAGGCCGCGCCAATCGATCTGTACCGCGCGCTGCGCTGCTTCAATCCGACGCCCTATATGTACTTCTTCAATTTCGGCGATTTCCATGTGGTTGGCAGCTCGCCGGAAGTGCTGGTGCGCGTCGAGGACGGTCTGGTCACGGTCCGGCCGATCGCCGGCACCCGCCCACGCGGTGCCACCGAGGAAGCCGATCTGGCGCTGGAGCGTGATTTGCTTTCCGATGCCAAAGAGATTGCTGAGCACCTGATGCTGATCGACCTGGGCCGCAACGATGCGGGTCGGGTGTCGGAAACCGGTACGGTGAAAGTGACCGAGCAGATGGTGATCGAGCGTTATTCCAACGTCATGCACATCGTTTCCAACGTCAACGGCCAGCTGAAACAGGGGCTGAGCGCGATGGATGCGCTGCGCGCCATTCTGCCGGCCGGCACCCTGTCCGGCGCGCCGAAGATTCGCGCGATGGAAATCATCGACGAGCTGGAGCCGGTCAAGCGTGGCGTGTATGGCGGCGCGGTGGGCTATCTGGCGTGGAACGGCAATATGGACACCGCGATTGCCATCCGCACCGCAGTGATCAAGAACGGCGAACTGCATGTGCAGGCCGGTGGCGGCATCGTCGCCGACTCGGTGCCGGCGCTGGAGTGGGAAGAAACGCTGAACAAGCGCCGCGCCATGTTCCGCGCGGTGGCGTTGGCCGAACACACCCACAAGAGCCAAGGTTAAGGAGAGCGCCATGCTGTTAATGATCGATAACTACGACTCCTTCACCTACAACGTGGTGCAGTACCTGGCCGAGCTGGGCGCTGAGGTTAAAGTCATTCGCAACGATGAACTGACGGTGGCCGAGATCGAGGCGCTGCAGCCGGAGCGCATTGTGGTGTCGCCCGGTCCCTGCACGCCGACCGAAGCCGGCGTGTCGCTGGCGGTGATTGCCCATTTCGCCGGCAAGCTGCCGATTCTCGGCGTGTGCCTGGGGCACCAGAGCATCGGCCAGGCCTTCGGCGGTGATGTGGTGCGGGCCCGCCAGGTGATGCACGGCAAGACCAGTCCGGTATTTCATGAAGACAAGGGTGTGTTTTCCAGCCTGAACAATCCGCTGACGGTGACCCGTTATCACTCGCTGGTGGTCAAGCGCGAAACCCTGCCGGCCTGTCTGGAAATCACCGCCTGGACGCAGCTGGCCGATGGCTCGGTGGATGAAATAATGGGCTTGCGGCACAAGACCCTGAACATCGAAGGCGTGCAGTTTCACCCCGAGTCGATCCTGACCGAGCAGGGACATGAATTGTTTGCCAACTTCCTCAAGCAGACCGGGGGTGTGCGCGGATGAATATCAAGGAAGCCCTGAACCGGGTCGTCGCCCAGCTCGATCTGAGCACCGAGGAAATGCAGGACGTGATGCGCGAGATCATGACCGGTCAGTGCAGCGAAGCGCAGATCGGTGCGTTCCTCATGGGGCTGCGCATGAAGAGCGAAAGCATCGACGAAATCGTCGGTGCCGTATCGGTGATGCGCGAGTTGGCCAGCAAGGTCGAACTGTCGAGCCTGGAGCATGTCGTCGATGTGGTCGGCACCGGCGGTGATGGCGCGAATATTTTCAACGTGTCGACTGCCGCCGCTTTTGTCGTGGCAGCGGCGGGCGGCAAGGTGGCCAAGCATGGTAACCGCGCCGTTTCAGGCAAGAGTGGCAGCGCCGATTTGCTTGAGGCGGCCGGGGTTTATCTGGAACTGACGCCGGAGCAGGTGGCACGCTGCATCGAAACCGTCGGTGTCGGCTTCATGTTTGCCCAGGTGCATCACAAGGCCATGAAGCACGCTGCCGTGCCACGGCGGGAAATGGGTCTGCGCACTATGTTCAATATGCTTGGTCCGCTGACCAACCCGGCCGGGGTGCGTCATCAGGTGGTCGGGGTGTTCAGTCAGGCGCTCTGCCGGCCGTTGGCTGAAGTACTCAAACGCCTGGGCAGCCAGCACATTCTGGTGGTGCATTCGCGCGATGGGCTGGACGAGTTCAGTCTGGCTGCATCGACCCATGTGGCTGAACTGAAAGATGGCGTGATCAGCGAATACGAGGTCAGCCCGGAAGATCTCGGCCTGCGCAGTCAGACCCTGATCGGGCTGGAAGTGGACGGCCCACAGGCTTCGCTGGAACTGATCCGCGATGCCCTCGGCCGGCGCAAGTCGGATAACGGCAGAAAGGCCGGCGACATGATTGTGTTGAATGCCGGTGCCGCTTTGTATGCCGCCGATCTGGCGTCCAGCCTGCATGAAGGTGTGCAGTTGGCCCACGATGCGCTGCATACCGGTCTGGCGCGCGAAAAACTGGAAGAACTGGCGGCCTTTACCGCTGTGTTCCGTGAGGAGAATCAAGCGTGAGCCTGCCAACCATTCTGGAAAAGATCATTGCCCGCAAGTTCGAGGAGGTTGCCCAGCGCAGCGCCCGAGTGGGTCTGGCTGAGCTGGAGCGTATGGCGCGTGCGGCAGATGCTCCGCGAGGTTTTGCGCGCGCGCTACAGCAGCGAGTTGAGCGCCGCGAACCGGCGGTGATTGCCGAAATCAAGAAAGCCTCACCGAGCAAGGGTGTGCTGCGTGAGCACTTCATGCCGGCTGAGATCGCCCGTGGTTACGAACAGGGCGGTGCCACCTGCCTCTCGGTACTGACGGATGTGGATTTCTTTCAGGGCGCCGACGAGTATCTGCAACAGGCCCGCGCGGCATGCAGCCTGCCGGTGATTCGCAAGGATTTCATGATCGACCCTTATCAGGTGGTCGAAGCGCGCGCGATTGGTGCCGACAGTATCCTGCTGATTGTCTCCGCCCTGGATGATGGGCGCATGGCTGAGTTGGCTGCCACCGCCAAGGCGTTCGATCTCGATGTGCTGGTTGAAGTACATGATGGTGCTGAGCTGGAGCGCGCACTAAAGGTGCTGGATACTCCGCTGATCGGCATCAACAACCGCAATCTGCACACGTTCGAGGTGTCGCTGGATACCACCCTTGACCTGTTACCACTGATTCCATCGGACCGGCTGGTGATTACCGAGAGCGGTATTCTCAATCGTGCTGATGTCGAGTTGATGGAAATCAGCGAAGTCTATGCCTTTCTGGTGGGCGAAGCTTTTATGCGGGCGGAAGTGCCTGGCCTGGAATTGCAGCGCTTGTTCTTCCCGGAAAAGAACCGTCGGGTATTGGGCGCAGATCCTGACTGACAGAATGAACAAGGCCGGCAAATGCCGGCCTTGTTCATTCTGGTTTGGGTCAACGGGTGCCGAAGACCACCATGGTCTTGCCTTTCACGTGTACCAGACCCTGTTCTTCCAGTGACTTGAGCACACGACCGACCATTTCGCGCGAGCAACCCACAATCCGGCCGATTTCCTGACGGGTAATCTTGATCTGCATGCCGTCGGGATGGGTCATGGCGTCCGGTTGCTTGCACAGATCCAGCAGGGTTCTGGCGACGCGTCCGGTTACATCGAGAAAGGCCAGGTCGCCCACCTTGCGGGTGGTCTTGCGCAAACGTTCGGCCATTTGTGTGCCGAGGGTGAACAGAATGTCCGGGTCCTGCTGGCTGAGTTCGCGGAATTTTGCGTAGCCAATCTCGGCTACCTCGCATTCGGTCTTGGCGCGGACCCAGGCACTGCGTTCGTGCTCCTGCCCTTCTCTGCCAAACAGTCCCATTTCCCCGAAAAAATCACCCGGGTTGAGGTAGCCGATGATCATTTCCCGACTGTCATCGTCTTCGATCAGGATGGTGACTGAACCTTTGACAATGAAGAACAGGCTTTCACAGCGATCGCCGGCATAAATAATGGTGCTTTTTGCAGTGAATCGCTTTCGCTGGCAGTGAGCCAGGATTTTGTCGAGATTCTTGATTTTGGGTGTAAGGGTTATCGCAACCATTCCCGTTTCCCGCCGCTGATTATGAGCTTGTGCAATTGATGCTCTTTATTATTGGATTCGCGACATTGTCTGCCAGCTATCAGCGCAATCTTAACAGTTACCGACTGTGCTGAGTCCAGTTATACGCCATAGCTAACACTTGCGGCAGCACTTTTGGCAACAGTCTGCCTTCTGGATTGGTGATGGCAGCATGATAAGCTGCCGGACGTTTTTACTGGCATGGAGTCGTTGTGATGAAAGCGCGCATTCAGTGGGCAGGCGAAGCCCTGTTTATCGGAGAGTCTGGAAGCGGTCATGCCGTGGTCATGGATGGTCCGCCGGAAAGTGGTGGCCGCAATCTGGGCGTTCGGCCCATGGAAATGCTGTTGCTCGGTTTGGGTGGCTGCTCCAATTACGACGTGGTCAGCATTCTGAAAAAATCCCGCCAGGCGGTTGAAAGTTGTGAGGCCTTTCTCGAAGCGGAAAGGGCAGACGAAGACCCTAAGGTGTTCACCAGGATTCATTTGCACTTTGTGGTCAAAGGGCGCGGGCTGAAGGAGGCACAGGTCAAGCGGGCCGTGGAATTGTCAGCAGAAAAATATTGCTCTGCTTCAATCATGCTGGGGCGCGCTGGTGTGGCCATCAGTCATGACTATGAAATTATCGAACTCGCCTGATCGGCGAACACAGTCGGGGGGCAGGGTATGAAAGTTAATCTCGAGCACAAATACAGCGTCGATGTGGACAGCCTTTTTCAGCTGTTCCAGGATCCTGACTTTATCATTGAGCGTTACCTCGAAACGGGTGCGTTGAGCGCGTCTCTGCTGGAAATCAGTGATGACGACGGCGTGTTGATTCGGGTTGAGCGCGAGGTGCAGGTCGATGTGCCGTCATTTCTCAGCAAGTTCATGCAGCCGACGACCAGGGTATTGCAGACTGAGCACTGGGAGGGCGAGGCGGGCGGCCCTTATGTCAACGATATGCAGGTTGAAATCCACGGCACGCCGGTAAAGGTGCATGTGAGCATGCAGCTGGTTGCCAAGGGTAAGGGGTGTGTGAATCTGGTGGAAATCGAGACCAAGTGCGGGATCCCGCTGATCGGTAGCAAGATTGCCGATTTTGTTGCCAGGGATGCAGAGCGCACCGCCAACCTTGAATTCGACTTCATCAAGGCTTACCTCAAGCGCAAGTGAGCGTGCCGGTGGGCTGATCAGATGCGGTAGGTGCTCTTGGTCATGACTTTGGCCAACAACGTCATACCCCGTTTAACCGGAGTGGGGAAGCGCATTGCTCCGGCATCCAGTGCGTTGTTGGCATGCTGCGCTTCATCAACCCGCATCTGCTGCAAAATTGCCCGGGATCGTTGGTCGGCAGCCGGTAATTGCTGCAGGTGTTCATCCAGATGCTTGCATACCTGATCTTCGGTTTCGGCGACGAAACCCAGACTCACCTTGTCGCTGATCAGTCCGGCGACTGCGCCGACGCCGAAGGACAGGCCGTAGAACAACGGGTTCAGCAGGCTTGGCTGGCTGCCCAGTTCGCGGATGCGCTTTTCGCACCAGGCCAGGTGATCAATTTCTTCTTCGGCAGCATGCTCCATGGCCTGACGCACTTTGGGTAGTCGTGCCGTCAGTGCCTGCCCTTGATACAGCGCCTGGGCGCAGACTTCGCCGGTGTGGTTGATGCGCATCAGGCCGGCAGCATGAGCTGTTTCCCGTGCGCTCAATGGTGCATCCACCTCATTTTGTGCCGGAGATTGACGAGCGGGCTGTCCACTGAACGGCAGCAGAGTGCGCAGCGCCGAGTCGGCCTGCAACAACAAGCGGTCCGCCGGGGAAAATTGTCTTTGGGTCGTCATCGGGCACCTCCGGAAAGCATCTGTGCGCAGTCTACCGTATCAGCAAATCTCTGGATTGACCGCGGTCATCCCGGCGGCCACTGCATCTGGCGCTGCCCAAGAACATGCATGTGGATATGGTAAACGGTCTGCCCACCCATTTCGTTGCAGTTCATGACGACACGAAAACCAGCGTCGCAACCCTGCTCCTTTGCCAGTCGCTGGGCCGTATAAAGAATGTGACCAGCCAAAGCCGTGTCGCCTTCGTCAAGGTCATTCAGCGTGGCAATGTGCTTCTTCGGGATGACCAGAAAGTGCACGGGCGCCTGCGGGCCAATATCGTGAAAGGCGATGACCTGATCATCTTCATAGAGCTTGCGGGCGGGAATCGTACCGGCGACGATTCGGCAGAACAGACAGTCCACTGGGGTTGCTCCTTTGGTTAACAGTTCTGAAGTTTAACCCTCTGCACCCTGAGGCAACACAAGGAGCGCAAGTGAAAAACGATATTCATGATCTGGGGCTGGTTTTGGACTCCAGGGTCAAGCTGTTGCTGGTTGAATCCTGGGATGAGTTGCGGGTGCTGGAAACACTGACGATGCTGGCCATCAAGCGTGGCCTCACGTTGCAGACGTGGAGCGTGACCGAGGGGTTGCGGGCGCCAGGTGCATCTTCGTCAACCGCAGCCGAGGCTGATAGTCGCGATGCCGAACAGGCACTGCGCCTGGTCAAGGCAGATCCGCAGCCGACGCTGTACGTATTTTGTGACCTTCATCCGTACCTTGAGGACAATCCGAAGCTGGTCAGGCTGCTCAAGGATGTGGCAATTGCCGAAGGCGCTCATCGGCCGACGCTGGTGCTGGTTTCACATGCGCTCAAGTTGCCTGCCGAAGTGCAACGCCATGCGGCCCGGTTCAGCCTTTCGTTGCCCGGTGAAGATGAATTGTTGGCCATCGTGCGTGATGAAGCCACGCGCTGGAGTGAACGCAACCGCAACCAACGGGTGCGCACGGATAACCGCACCCTGCAACAAGTGGTGAAGAACCTTCGCGGCATGAGCCACACGGAGGCGCGCGTGTTGGCCCGCCATCTTATCTGCGACGACGGGGCCATCACGCAGGAAGATTTACCGGCACTGAACAAGGCGAAATTCCAATTGCTGGACATGGACGCCGTCATGAGCTTCGAACAGGACACGGCGCGGTTCAGCGAAGTGGGTGGTCTTGGTCAGCTCAAGCGCTGGCTGGCGGATCGGCAGTCGGCCTTTATCGATGCGAAGGGCACGGATTCGCCTAAAGGCATATTGCTGGTCGGTGTGCAGGGCGGTGGCAAAAGCCTCGCGGCCAGGGCAGTGGCCGGGCTTTGGGGCTTGCCGCTGATGCGCCTGGATTTTGCCAGCCTGTACAACAAATTCTTTGGCGAAACCGAGCGAAACCTGCGTGAAGCCTTGCAGTTGGCAGAGCAGATGTCGCCCTGCGTGCTGTGGATGGACGAAATAGAGAAGGGGCTGGCTACGGGAGATAACGACGGTGGTGTCAGTCAGCGTGTGCTGGGTACTTTGCTGACCTGGATGGCCGAGCGGAAGGCGCCGGTGTTTCTGGTCGCGACGGCTAACCAGATCAGTCATCTGCCGCCGGAATTGATCCGCAAAGGGCGTTTTGACGAGATGTTCTTTGTCGATCTGCCAAGCCTTGAGGTGCGCGGGGATATTTTTCGCATACACCTTGCGCGTCGGGAGCTGGAACCGGCCTCGTTTGATCTTCCGGCCTTGGCGCAGGCCAGTGCCGGGTTCTCCGGCGCCGAGATCGAACAAGCGGTTGTCAGCGCCCTGTATGCGGCTCAGGCGCGGCAGATGGCAGTGGAGCAGATACTGCTTATGCATGAGCTGCAAGTCACCGCGCCGTTGTCGGTAGTCATGGCTGAAGAGTTGGAGGAGCTGCGGGCCTGGGCGAAGGATCGTGCGGTGATGGCCGACTGATTCGCATGATCAGCCATTCTGCCCTGCGCGCAGGGCAGAAATTGGCGGGCATTAAGCTTATTGGGACGCCTTCAGCAAATAATCCTGATAGGCGGGTAAGGCAATGGCCGCGAGAACGCCGATTACGGGCACGAGAATCCAGAGCCCTGCGAGAACCTTAACGGCCCGGGTATTCTCCGGAGGGGGGGCGCCGTAGCGGTTCGCTCCGGCACTTCCGGGTATAAGCATGATGACCAGGCTGAAGACGCTGCCCAGATAAGGCACCAGTGCCAGCAGGTACAGCCAGCCCGACCAGCCGATGTCATGCAGACGCTGCACGCCGATCTGTACGCCCACTACCATGGCCGCAATAAGCCCCACTCCGCCGAGAAGAAAGCCGATTGCCGGAGTGATGGCATAGCCGATGGCAGCCAGTATGAATCCCCCCGTCATCAGCAGGATCAAACTCAGTGACCAGGCTAGATAACGCAGACGACCAATACGTCCATCGGTGGTGAACGGCCTCAATTCGCCATATTCAGGTAGCGCTTCGCCCACTGCAGATTGCGGTGGGGCGTATGGTGTGTTTGAGTTCGCGGCCGCTGCCGACGGTCTGTTGACCTCCGGGGTTGTTGTTATTTCCGGCTGCTGCGCCTGACGGGCGATGTACTTGTCAATGATGATTCCGCACGCCTCGCACTCGATGGCTTTCACCTGCGCATGGCCGCATTTCGGGCAAGTCATCTGA
>DATMWH010000093.1:0-4054 GCA_035562615.1 Pseudomonas sp.
CGGCCCGACAAAGGTAATCGCCAGCGAGCGCAGCGGCCGCTCAGCCGGCACCTGCCCACGCATGACTTCGAACACCATGGCCGCCACCAGACCACCGAAGGAAGCCCGGCCATTGGCCCAGCTGGCCGGAATAACCACCTGTAGCGGATCGGCATGCAGCGCTTGCAGCAATTGAGGAAAATTCATCGCAACTCCCTAGGGTCTGGTGACGTTTGGTCGCGAACCGCGTTGCTGCGGCAAATAGCGCCAGGCAAGGCGCGGGACGCCGGTAATGGTTATTCCCTTGCCAAGTCCCGCAACGCCGCATGGCGCTATTTGCCGCGCAACCCGAAGGGACGGGACGCGCTTTACGCAGGCCGTTGTTGCTCGTCGTTCATTGGCAATAAGCAAATCTCTCTCCTCACGCCTAGTCCTGCGCAAAGCGCGTCGCCGTCGCGGCCGTGACCAAACGTCACCAGACCCTAGTGTCTGGTGACGATGATAAAGCACATGACTGCTGCCAGATGCGCCCTGCGCGTCCCAACAGCGTTGGAAATATCAGACCATTCAGCTCAGCCAGCTGTCCGCCAGAATCGCGCCAGCAGCTGATCGGCGCGCAACACTGCGGCGTCCGCACGTTGCGACCAATTCGGTCGACAAGCGGTCAGCCGATCATCAGCCAATGAACAGTGCAACCAGTGCTGGCAGTCATTCCATTCACCCAAGGCTTGCTGCAACTGCCCCAACAATTTCAGACCTGGCCGACTGACCGGCGTCAGCGCGCTGTAGGCCTGACTGCCATAGCGCAGACGCTTTACCCGCAGGCGTAACACATGCAGGTCTTCAGGTGATGCGCCGAGTGAGTGTGGGATCTTCATGAGGTCACGCTCAAGACGCCGAGTGATGTGTTTGCGTAAACCGCGCATGCAACCTTCACGCGTGGCAAGCCGCCAGATCGGTGCAAAGCCATCGAACAGCATGAGCAAATGAGCCAACTCCCCAGACGCTGAGAGCTGGGCCGAAGCGGCTCGAAATGACGCACGGTAGTGTTGCGCCACCTGTGGCAGACCCCGCCGCTGCAGCTCGCTGACCAGCACCTGCAACTCTCGGTCCGGATTGGTCAGCCGGCCAACGGCTGCACAGGCCTGCTCCAGCAGATCCACGGCCGGCAAGCCGCGCAAGGGACGCAACAGGCTGCGCAAACTGCGCAGGCCGATACGCAGATCATGCAGGGCTTCAGTGTCCGCCGGATCATTCAGCCGGCTCAGGCAACAACGCAGCCTGATCTCCTGCAAGCTGATGCTGACCAGCAGACGCTCACTGAATCGACTCATGTTCGCTCCGGCGGACGCGTGAAACGCCACGGCAACGCCCGACGCAAGGCCTGCAAGGCTCTTTTCAACTGCACGCCATCCGCAGGTTTCCCGGCATAGAACTGCTGCTCCCAATGCTCGATGAATTGCCGGATCAGCGCTGCCTGCGCTGGCAACTGCTGCCCTGCCCGGCGGGCAAAATCACGCGGACCCTCAGCGGTGCCCCGGACCAGTCCATGGCGTAACAACAAACGTTCAAAGCGCTGGTATTGACGCTGCTGCGGCGATGGCCGGTTACGCCATGGCTTGAAAAACCATAGCGCCAGCACCCCCAGCAGCAGACCGCCTCCACCCACCAGCGCCACTGCCAGCCGCTCGGCACGCACCTCGCCAAACCAGCGCTTGAGCAGATCAAATTGCTGTCCGCTCTGATAACCCAGCACCCAGCGCTGCCAGTTGTAGTTAAGGTTGTCCCAACCCAGACGCAGCTCATTGAGCCAGGAGAGCTGGCGATAGCGCAGTGGGGAAAAGGGTGAATCCTCAAGAAAACTGCCTTCCTCGGCCATCGCTTCCTCCAGCCCCGATTCGATACGCTCCGGCGCGACCTGAAAAGTAGGATCAACCGCCTGCCAACCCGTGCCCGGCTGCCAGTACTCGACCCAGGCATGGGCGTCAAATTGCCTGACGGAAACATAATTGCCCGCCGAATTGATCTCCCCGCCCTGATAGCCAGCCACCAGTCGCGCCGGTACTCCCGCCGCGCGCAAGACAAAGGTCATGGCCCCGGCGTAATGCGCGCAGAAACCGCGGCGCGTATCGAACAGAAAAGCATCGACCGAATCTTCCTCCAGCCGCGGCGGCTTTAGCGTGTAGTAAAAAGCCTCGCGATTGAAATGCTGCAACAGTGCAGCGACCAGCAGGTTGGTCTGCGGATATTGCTGCCTGAGTTGCTGCGCCCAGGCGCGGGTCCGTGGATCGCCCTGCTCGGGCAACAGCAGATTGCGCTGCAGCGCGTCCCGGGCGACCTGCGCTTCGCGCACCGACTGCGGCCAGGACTCGACCTCGTAGAGCAGACTGCGGTCCACAGGTGCCGCTGCCTGCAAGCTGAAATCATTCAGCTGGCGCACGCCCGGCAAATCAGTTTGGGCGACATCCAGGCCGAACAGCCAGCGCTGCTCGGTGGGTTGCATGATGATGCTGTAGCGCCACGGCTCTCCTCCTCTTTGCCAGTCAGGCATGGCCGCCAGCTCAGCGAACGGGGCCTGAGACCAGCGCTTGCCATCGAATCGCTCCATGGTCAGGGCACGCCAGTAGAGCTTGGGCCTGGGTGGCATCTGCCCAGTGAAACTGGCGCGAAAGACCAGCTCATCCGAGCGGCTGAGGTCGGCAATATCGCCCGGCGTCATGCTGTCAGACAGCCCCGACACCCCCTTTGCGCTGGGCGCTGGCAGTGACCAGAGCGGCCCGATGCGCGGAAAGAAAATGAACAGCAGCAGCAACAGCGGCGCTGCTTGCAGCATCAGGGTAGCGGACAACTTCAAGGTAGCCATGGGCCGTTCGGCGAACACCGATTGTTGCAAACCGATCAGCGCCGCCAGCAAGGCGCAGACGGGTAACAGGCTGTAGAACGCAACCAGCATGCTGTCGTCGAACAGGTAGGCGGTCACCACGGTGAAGAAACCCAAAAAGATCAGCACCAGCGCGTCACGCCGGCTGTGCATTTCCACCAGTTTGAGAATGAACGCCGCCACCAGCAGCACCGTACCGGCTTCCAGCCCGATCAGGCTGCCACGCGAAATGAACACTCCAACCCCGGCCACCAGCATCAGCACAACCTTGGCCCAGGCATTCGGATAGCGCGCACGCATGCGGAAAATCTGTATTCGCCACCCGGCGCACACCAGCCAGAGAGCGATGATCCAGACCGGCAAATGGGTCAGGTGGGGCACAATCACCAGCACCTGCGCCACCAGCAACCAGATCAGGCTGATCCGCGGGATCGGCTGCACCCGGCTCATGCGGGCAACCCGAACAGGGCCAGCGCCTGCAGGCAGGCATCGCGATGCGCGTCACCGCTGTCGCTGGCAATTTCGCGCCCCGGCAAGCGCAGGCCGAAAGGTTGCTGGTTTTTGGAAAACTGCAGTACCCAGTAACAGAGCAGTGACAGACGCGCTTCGAGATCACCGTCCAGCGCCTGCAAATCCAGCCACTGCTCGCGCCCGACCAGACTGACGAAGTCTTTCACCAGCAATCCCTGGCCACGGGAAAAGGCTTTCCAGTGCAAACGCGATTGCGCATCGCCCGGTACAAAGCTGCGCAATCCCTGAAAATCATCGGCACCGTGACCAGAGGCTTTCACCCCTTCGTCCTCCGGGTCATCGCCGGCGCCGGCGCTTAGCGGCAAATCACCCGCTAGTGGTCGTGGATAGACCAACACCGTCTGATCCAGATCCACCCAACTCCAGGCCATCAGCAGACCCAGCGGAAACTGGCTTTCGACGCGCAGCCGTCCTGGCCGCAGCCAGCCACGCTGAACGGCCGGCACCGCCAGTTCAGATTCCACCATCCCCAGCAGCGGCACATCGACCACCTGCGCCGGCGCCGGAGGCCAACTCAACGCCAGGGCCTGATGTGGCCGTACACTGCTGATCAACCGAATACGAAACGCGGCCTGCTCACCGACGAACACCGGCGCACCGCCAGCAGCTTGCAAGGTAAGGCCGGCCAGATTGCCGTAGGTGTGATGTTGCGCAATCACAAAC
>DATMWH010000094.1:0-1523 GCA_035562615.1 Pseudomonas sp.
CAAAATAGAACACCATGCGAAATGCCGGTTCGGTATCGCTCATCTCGCGGATCGAGACAAAGGCAAAGGCTGCCAGGATGCTGGCAGCCAGCCCGACCAGCGACAGGCTGTCGAACAGTGCTCCACTGGGTTTGGCGACCAGCAATACGCCGGCAAAGCCCACCAGCGAAGTGAGTTGCATTCGGCGGGTCAGTGGTTCCTTCAGCCACCACCAGGCTATCAGTGGGGTAAACACCGGCGCCGAATAGGTAAACACCATGGCGTCGGCCAGTGGTAGGTGGGCAATGGCATAAAAGAAGCAGTACATGGCCAGCAGGCCGAAACCACTGCGCCATAGGTGGGACTTGAGACGTCGGGTGTGCAATGGCGCAACGCCCTTGAGCAGCACCAGTGGCAGAAAGGCCAGGACACCGATCAGGTTGCGAAAGAACACCACGGCTTCGTTGCCCGCGGTGCTCGAGACTTCGCGGATCAGTACGCCCATCAGCGAGAACAGCAAAGCGGACAGTGCCAGCAGCAAGGCGCCTTGCACCGGTTTTGAGGTGCGCGTCGTCATGCTCAGTTGCGAATCAGCGGGTACAGGGCGTTGAGCAGCTTGCGACGACTGAACAGGAGTTGCCAGCGGCGGCCGCCAAGCTGATGCCAGAGCCGTGCCGCACGAATGCCGGCAAGCAACAGGGCGCGAATCTTCGCGGCATTGGCCGGCTGCTGGAGAAAGCGCATATCGCCATGGACCTGAATGCGCTGACGGAAGGTGCTGATGGTGTCCTGGTAAAGACCACCGCAAGCGGCGATGACATTTTCGTGGGCAACGCCAAAGTGCTGAACCTGCTGCTCGATCTGATCCAGACGAGAACCCATGATCTCGAGCAGGTCGCTGCGGGCATTCAGCTGGCGCTCCAGGCCCAGCATGGCCAGGGCATAGCGCAATGGTTCACGCTGCAGGCTGGCCGGGTTGCGCTCCAGGGCGCTGGCCAGCGCCTTGAAGCCATCCTTGAGGTTCAGCGTATCACCGCCGTACACCTCCAGTGTGTTGCTCGGGTTGCGAACCAGCAGGCTGCCAACCAGGCAGGCAACAGGTGCTTCGGGAGCCTGGCCGGTACGGGCGATGCGGTCAGCCAGGCTGGCGGCAGCGAATACGGCGCCGAGCGCAACCAGCTGCTCTTCCAGGGCGGTCATGCGCGGCGCTCCGCCAGGTGGTCAGGCTCGGCGCGCTCGATCACGCCGCCGCCCAGGCAGACTTCGCCGTCATAGAACACCACCGACTGCCCCGGCGTGACGGCGCGCTGCGGTTCGTCAAAGACCACGCGATAGCCGTGCTGCGGATCGTGACTGAGTACGCACGCCTGATCGGCCTGGCGGTAGCGCACCTTGGCAGTCAGTCGGCGCGGGGTGCTGAGATCGATCGGGTTGACCCAGAAGATTTCAGTCGCCTGCAAGGCTTCGGCAAACAGCCATGGGTGATTATTGCCCTGACCCACCACCAGCACGTTGCGCTCGAGGTCTTTGGCCAGCACGTACCA
>DATMWH010000095.1:0-2137 GCA_035562615.1 Pseudomonas sp.
TGATGACTTCCACCGGATTGCCGTGGATATCAATCGAACGCCCCGGCGTGGTGATGCTGGAGGTCGGCTTGAGCGCCAGATGGGCAACAATCGGCTGGCCGGAGGAAATCCCGCCGAGGATGCCGCCGGCATTGTTCGACAGGAAACCGTCCGGGGTCATTTCATCACGGTGCTCGGTGCCGCGCTGGGCCACGCAGGCGAAACCGGCGCCAATCTCCACGCCCTTGACCGCATTGATACTCATCAGTGCGTGGGCCAGTTCCGCGTCCAGACGGTCGAAAATCGGCTCACCCAGACCGGGCATCACGCCTTCGGCGACCACGGTGATCTTTGCCCCGACCGAATCCTGATCGCGGCGCAGCTGGTCCATGTAGGCTTCCAGCTCCGGAACCTTGTCCGGGTCGGGGCTGAAGAAGGCGTTGTCTTCCACGCCATCCCAGCTCTTGAACGGAATCTCGATCGGGCCGAGCTGGCTCATGTAGCCGCGCACCGTGATGCCGAAACCGGCCAGCACCTTCTTGGCAATTGCGCCAGCGGCCACGCGCATGGCGGTCTCCCGCGCCGAACTGCGGCCACCGCCACGGTAGTCGCGGATTCCGTACTTGTGGTGGTAGGTGTAGTCGGCGTGCGCCGGGCGGAACAGATCCTTGATCGCCGAATAGTCCTTGGACTTCTGGTCGGTGTTGCGGATCAGCAGGCCGATCGAGCAGCCTGTGGTCTTGCCCTCGAACACCCCGGCGAGGATTTCCACTTCGTCATCTTCCTGACGCTGGGTAGTGTGGCGGCTGGTGCCGGGCTTGCGCCGGTCCAGATCGCGCTGCAGGTCGGCCAGCGACAAGTCGATGCCGGGCGGGCAGCCATCGACAATAGCGACCAGCGCCGGGCCATGGCTTTCGCCAGCAGTAGTGACTGTGAACAGCTTGCCGTAAGTATTGCCGGACATGCAGAAAAGCTCCGCGGGAAGGCTTGAACGAGGCTGCGCAGTATACCCGCGCAGCGATGATCAGGCACCCTGCCGGGATCATCGGGATGACCAGAGCCCGGCGGGACACTATGCTCAGGGCACTGCCGTCCACGACGGCATCGCACAGGACTTCACGCATGAGCGATACACACCTGCCGCCACCTGCCCCGGAGCCCGATCTCAAGGCCCAATGGGCAAGCCTGCAGCCCAATCAGTTCCAGCTGCTGCGCCTGGCACCCCTGCCGATTGAAAAAGGCAGCGGTGCGCGGCATCTGCGCTTTGCCAGACTCGGCCGCGTCGAGCGCCACCATCCCCAGCAAAGCATGCTGCGCATGAGCATTGAACTGCCGGGACAAGTCCTGCACAAGGAACACAACCGTCTGGAGCTTTGGGCAGACCACCGCAGCCGGGAGTTGCGTATGGGCATCGAAGGTGGTTTGCAGATCGAACCGGCCAACCGTGGCCTTGGCCGGCTGCTGCTGGCGCAGGGGGTGATCTGGGCCAAACAGCGCTGGGGCAGCTATCAGGTCGTCGGGGGGGCACTTCCCGCCAAAGGCAGCCTGGACGACAACAGTCGGGGCCGGCGCGACCGGGTGATGAAAGCACTGGGGGTAAAGCTGGCCTTCGACGACAACCTGCAGCTCAAAGGGCAGTACTCCGCTGGCAAGGTCAGCGAACTCTCCAGCGACTGGAATCTGGAAAAAACCCAGATCATCGACCTGCTGGACGCCGGTCTGATGCTCCAGCAAGCCGACCAGAGCCTGCATGAGCAGGCGCTGAAAATCCGTCAGGCCGAAGACCGCGTAGCGGCCTTCAAGCGCAACGAGAGCAGCCTGCGCTTCAGCGTCAACGCCCTGCTCGGACTGTGCGGGTTTCTGACGCTGTTACTGCTGTTTCTGGTGTTTATCTAGGCGTTCGCGGAACAGGGCCTGATGCTCGCGGCACTGGGCTGCCGCCAGCAGAAACACGCCGTGGCCGCCCTGTTCGAACTCCAGCCAGGTGAAGTCCACTTCCGGATACAACGCTTCGACATGCACCTGACTGTTGCCCACCTCGACAATCAGCACACCCTTTTCCGACAAATGATCCGCCGCCTCTGCCAGCATGCGCCGCACCAGATTCAACCCATCGTCACCACAGGCCAGGCCCAGCGCCGGCTCATGCTGGAACTCG
>DATMWH010000096.1:0-1651 GCA_035562615.1 Pseudomonas sp.
CCTTGCACATACTGCGCCATTGCCGATGAAAAAATGACGGCAGCGTCGATCTTCTGCTCGCTCAAAGTGCGCTCGACCCAAGCTTGCAAGCCCGCGTTTCGGTAATACGGCAGCGTTAACGCTTCATTGCTGAACAGACCGCTGAGACTGCAGATTTTGGCTGTTCGCGGTGAAAGGCGGGCAATGTGAAAGTCGGCGCAGAACGGCGGCAGGGCATCCACATAAGCTTCATCTTGCGGATCGTCAATGAAGGTGCCGAGAAAGACACGGTGCCGGGCCGCGAGGTGTTTGAGCAGATGATAGGAGCGCACCTTGTCGCCCTTGTTGGGGGGATAAGGCAGGCGATGAACGAGGTACAGAAGATTGCTCACACGCCCCCTCAACCAAGATTACGCACGATATACGGCCCGAGCCAGTTGGCTAGTCCGATCGGCATCCGCCGCCAGGTTTCGATAAGCAATTTGTACTTGGCGTTGTTCGGGTTGTTTTGTGGAATGCTGTCGCGCTTGTACAGACAGTATTCGTAATACAAGGGCTGCGGCTCGAAACCCCAGTTCTTCTTGAACGAATAGGAGCCCGTTCCCTGTTTGCTGCGGCCGTAATCAAACACTCGAAGCCCGCGCTCAGAGGCTCGCCGCATCAACTCCCAGTATTTGAAGTCGTTAGCCGCCAGTTCCCGCGCGGAAAGATCGTCTCCGGCGTAATACGGCAGCACTTCGTCGCGAAAGTAGAAACTTAGTACGCTACTCAAGGGCCGGCCACTCGCATCAACCGCGGTGAGGACTTCGCAGTCGGCTCCGAACACCTCTAACAATGCCTGGAAGTAGCGCTTTGGCATGGCCGGCGTGCCATGACGATGGACGTTGTCTGCATAAAGGGCGAAAAACCTGTCTACTGTGTTATCGATCTCGCTGCGCAGACCGTTCTTGATGCCTTTGCGCACCATGGCGCGCTGTTTTCGCGGAATGGCCAGCATGTTGGCTTCGACATCCGGATCAAGCACCTTGCGGAAACTCACGTAGAGATCCTGAGTCGGCCAGTCCGCGTGGCGTTGTTCGAGGTTGCGGAACTCAAGGTGGTCAACACGCAGTTGCTGGGCGATCTTTTGAGCCTCAGCTTCCAGCGCGTCGGCTGCCTCGGCGCTGTTGGCCGCAACACCGCCATACACCGCAAAAGGAAGAGAAACCAACGCATTGCCAAAGAGCAGGCTTTTTACGTGACCCAGCGGCAAGACACCTTCAATCACACCATTGCGCTCTGCGTATAGAAAGTACGAATTATGGCGAAAAACGTCACTGACAATTTTCTGCCAACCAGCTCTGTGAAAGAAAGTCGCTCGCGCGCAAATGGCCACGAAATAGTCCCAGCGCCTTGCCTCGGCAGGGTTTCCGAGAGGCAGCCGCTTCACAATCAGGTTCACCGAATCGGTCATTCCCATACTTTGGGGGGAGAGTCCGGGAGAAAGATCTCGTCCATCCGCGCCCAACTGAAATCGGTGAGCAAACGTCGAACTCGGGTTTCGGTCCGGTGCAGATTAACGTAGTGGCGGAAACGGGTCTTGGCGTTGATCCCGTCAATGCGCGGCTGCCCGGCATCTATTTCCCACGGATGAAAATAGAATATTGCTGATTGACCATCGATTCGATTGACA
>DATMWH010000097.1:0-2496 GCA_035562615.1 Pseudomonas sp.
GATCCGCGGGGCAGTCTCCCTGAATTCGAAAAGCCGCGCTATCGGGATTCCGAAAAATTCAAATGAAGACGAACTTCGCTATGGCGTTCTGGACGTGCGCCGCAGGGTGCTAGAGGGCAGCTCGTCGAAGCAGTCCTTGTAGGCGCGTGAGAACTCGCCAAAGTGCCAAAAGCCCCAGTTCAGGGCTTGCTCGGTCACGGAGGTGGAACCGGGCTTGGCCGTCAGCAAGGCATGGTGCACGCGGTGCAGGCGGATGCGGGTAAGGTAGGCCGTGGGGCTCAGGCCCATGACCGCCCGAAAGGCGTATTCCAGGCTGCGCTCGCTGACACCGGCCGCGCGGCACAAATCAGCCACGTACAGCCGCTCATCGGTATGGGCCAGGGCATGGCGCTCAGCGGCGTGCACGATGTCGCTCTGCAATTGCCCGGTGCGTTCACGCCGCTCGGGTTCGAGCCTGCGCGTGCTTGAGAGCGTGGTCAGCAGGGTGTCCACCAGATCGGCCTGTGCCGCCGCGCGTTGCCCCTTTGAGGTATTGAACTGCTCCTGGTTTTCAATGGCCATGTCGATCAGCCGCTTGCCCCAGGCAAACAGACTGCCCGCCAGATCGGCGCCCACGTGCAGGACTTCAAGCGTATTTGGCAGCTGGAAGCTGTCCTCCAGGTCACGCACTTTCAGGTGGGCACTGACATCTTCAGGCCGGAGCAGATAGGTGATGCTCTCGTAGCCCGGGTCACTCACGATCCCGATACTGGCCGAGGGCGGTACCGCCAGCATGATGTCATTGCGTACCGGCAACCCATTGACCGTGCCGCTGGCCTGGGGTCCAAACGTCAGGTAAGCCATGAAGCTGTTGGGCAAGGCCGGACGCGAGCGCAGCCGCAGGTTGGTGGAGTGGTAAACCACCACGCAGCCGTCAAGTCGGACAATGAGCTGGCGACCCTTAAGAGGTTTGGATTGCAAGCGCACCAGATCCTGATCAATGATCTGGAACCCGGCGTCGGTCATGGTCAGGTTGTCAATTTCGATCAACTCCACAGCGGCTGGAGGTGAGGGGGAGACAGTCTTGAGCATGGTGCAACTATGCTTAAGTATGCCACCAACGTCCAGTGCCTTGTCGGAAATGCACCGATGGTGCGCTTGCTGAGCGAAGGCGAATACGTCAGCAGAGATCAAAACCATTGATCGATACCCTACACCAGTGGATGATTCTGAATCGGCAGAAGGTCCCCGATGGCACAGCTACGGCCAAGGCGCTGGATGACAGCCTCAAACGCTGGGGTGCTCTCACGCGTTTTGTCGGTGATGGTCAGCTGCCGGTTGATAACAACTATATCGAGAATCAGATCCGACCGATTGCCATCGGACGCAACAATTGGCTGTTTGCTGGTTCGCTGCGTGCGGGCAAGCGCGGTGCCGCGGTGATGAGTCTGATCCAGAGTGCCAAGCTCAATGGGCATGATCCGTTTGCATATCTCAAGGATGTTCTGACTCGTTTGCCTCCGCATCTCGCCAGTCAGATTTATGAACTCCTGCCGCATCGCTGGCGGCCGCAAATTCAATCCATTTGAGCCCCAGCCACAGCGACTGCGCTGTGGTCAAGATGGGTTCGCTGCGTACTTACGTTTAAGCTTCAATCGTGACCCCAATAAAGTGGGAGCGTATCTTGAACGACTCCTCGCTGCAAACCCGTCATCCATTAACCGCATTGCACTTGAAAACTGCTACCTGACAATCCCCAAAAACACCGCCAGACAGCGACTAATTTCAAAAAGCAATTCATCACTGGCAACGCCGAAGGTCTCACCCAGTTTGTCGCGTCGGAGGTCATTGCCTTGTCGACCATGAACTGCGACATTTTTTGCAGTCCATTTTCCTTGGTAGGCTGAACTGTGACACGGAACAAAGGGGCGTCGATGAGGGTACTCGACACCAGCAAGACAGTCACCGTTGCATGCGCGTCGAACTGGTCGACCTGGATCACCAAGGCAGGCCTTGGCTCGCCAAAATCGCCCCGCATGGCAATGCTTACAAAATCACCGCGGTTCATGCCGGCAAGTCGCCCATGTCGGACAAGACAAAGCGGTATCCAGCCATTGCATCACTTCAGCATCTTTGAGATCGGATTGCGCGGCCAGCCTGGATTGACGCTTGCACTCGTCTATGAAGTCTGGGCGGCGCGTATCCGGCACCCAAATTTGCACCGGCCGCAGGCCTGCTGCGCGCAAGCCAGCGCGATGCTTTTGCACACGCTCAGAAACCGTTGTCTGCATAGGACCTCCAAATCGTTAGCCCAAGGCAGGCCTCCCACATCAGGCAGGTGCAGCAAATGACAGCAGCAACCTGGCCGCAATGGCAAGCACAGACAAGATCGACATGCACGGTCAACTTTCCGAACGGCTTGCGCCAAACCCGACATGGGCAGCATTGCAGGGCACGGCGCGCCCCGCTGATCAGCTGAAAAGAGGGCCACGCCAGCCCGGATTTCATCTATTATTC
>DATMWH010000098.1:0-3773 GCA_035562615.1 Pseudomonas sp.
CATCGGTGACGGTGGCGAAGCCAGCTACCACTCCTGTGACATCCGTGATGAAGAAGCGGTCAAGGCCATGATCACTGCCGTTCTGGCCGAGCGCGGGCGCATTCATCATCTGGTCAACAATGCCGGCGGCCAGTACCCGGCACCGCTGTCGATGATCAACCAGAAGGGCTTTGAAGCCGTGGTGCGCAACAACCTGGTCGGCGGTTTCCTGATCGCCCGCGAAGTGTTCAACCAGTGCATGAGCAAACACGGCGGCTCGATCGTCAACATGCTCGCCGACATGTGGGGCGGCATGCCCGGCATGGGCCACTCCGGTGCCGCGCGCGCCGGCATGGATAACTTCACCAAGACCGCGGCTTATGAATGGGGCCATGCCGGGGTGCGGGTGAATGCCGTGGCACCGGGCTGGATTGCCTCCAGCGGCATGGACACCTATCCCGAATCGATGAAAACCATGATCCGCAACCTGAAGAATCATGTGCCGCTGCAACGCATCGGCACCGAGTCGGAAGTCGCCTCGGCGATCATTTTCCTGCTCACCCCCGGCGCCAACTTCATCAGTGGCAATACCGTGCGCATCGACGGCGCCGCCAGTCAGGGCTCCCGGGCCTGGTCGCTGGGCAAGCCGAGTATCGAGCCAGAGTCCTACAACGGTTTCCACCGTGCTTATCTGCCCGAAGTGTTTAAAGGTTAAGGAGCAACGCAATGCCGGTCATACAGTCAGAAATCGATGCCCACAGTGATGGTTACGCGCAAAACCGCGACGCCATGCTGGCCGCCATCGCCAGCTTCCGCGAAGTCGAGCAGAAGGTGCTGGACAAGGCCAATGAAGCCAAACCCAAGTTCGTCAAGCGCGGCCAGTTGCTGCCGCGTGAACGCATCAATCTGCTGCTGGATTCCGGCGCGCCCTTCCTTGAGCTGTCCTCACTGGCCGGCTACAAACTGCACGATGACAAGGACGGCAGCATGGCCGGCGGCGGCATCATTGCCGGCATCGGCTACATCGAGGGCGTGCGTTGTCTGGTGATTGCCAACAACAGCGCGATCAAGGGCGGCACCATTTCCCCGGCCGGCCTGAAGAAATCCCTGCGCCTGCAGCAGATTGCCTTCGAGAACAAACTGCCGGTCGTCACCCTGGCCGAAAGCGGTGGCGCCAACCTCAATTACGCCGCCGAAATCTTTGTCGAAGGTGCGCGCGGGTTCGCCAATCAGGCACGCATGTCGGCCATGGGACTGCCGCAGATCACCGTGGTGCATGGTTCCTCAACCGCTGGCGGCGCTTATCAACCGGGCCTGTCCGACTACGTGGTGGTAGTGCGTGGCAAGGCCAAGATGTTTCTCGCCGGCCCGCCGCTGCTCAAAGCTGCTACCGGCGAAATTGCCACCGATGAAGAACTCGGCGGCGCCGAGATGCATGCCCAGACCGCCGGCACTGCCGAATACCTGGCGGAAAACGATGCCGACGGCGTGCGCATTGCCCGCGAGATTCTCGGCATGTTGCCGTGGAATGCCCAACTCCCAGCCCCGGTCAAAGCGGCCTACAAAGAACCTCTGTACCCGGCCGAAGAACTGCTCGGCATTGTCCCGGCCGATGCCAAGAAGCCTTACGACGTGCGCGAGATCATTGCCCGCATCGCCGACGGCTCGGCATTTCTCGACTTCAAGAACGAGTTCGACAGTCAGACCGTCTGTGGTCACCTGAGTATCGAAGGTCAGCCCTGCGGCTTTATCGGCAACAACGGTCCGATCACCCCGCGCGGCGCAGCCAAAGCGGCGCAGTTCATCCAGCTGTGCGACCAGAGCAACACACCGATCCTGTTCTTCCACAACACCACCGGCTTCATGGTCGGCACCGAGTCGGAACAGAACGGGGTGATCAAGCACGGTTCCAAACTGATTCAGGCAGTGGCCAATGCCCGTGTGCCCAAACTGACCATCGTCGTCGGTGGTTCCTACGGCGCCGGCAACTACGCCATGTGCGGCCGCGGCCTCGACCCACGCTTCATCTTCGCCTGGCCCAACAGCAAGACGGCCGTGATGGGTGGTGCACAGGCGGGCAAGGTGCTGCGTATTGTCACCGAAGAAAAACACCTCAAGGAAGGCAAGGAAGCCGATCCGAAAATGCTCGACATGCTGGAAATGGTCACCGCGCAAAAGCTCGACAGCCAGTCGACCGCGCTGTACGGCACCGCCAGCCTGTGGGACGACGGCCTGATCGATCCACGTGACACCCGTAAATTGCTCGGCTTCCTGCTCGACATCTGCGCAGAGGCCAGCGTCCGCCCCCTCAAATCCAACAGCTTCGGCGTAGCCCGCCTTTAATCCCCTCTCCCCCAACCCCTCTCCCACCCGTGGGAGAGGGGAGCAAGGCGGACGGGCCCGCTCCGTCCAACCCCCTCGCCCATTTATGGGAGAGGGCTGGGGAGAGGGAAAATCAACATCAGGAGAATAGCCATGATCTTTACCCAGGAACACGAAGAACTACGCCGCACCGTCCGCAACTTTGTCGACAAGGAAATCAACCCGCACGTCGACGAGTGGGAAAAGGCCGGCAAATTCCCCATCCACGAGGTATTCAAGAAAGCCGGCGACCTCGGCCTGCTGGGCATTTCCAAGCCGGAGAAATTCGGCGGCATGGGGCTGGACTACAGCTACTCGATCGTCGCGGCAGAAGAGTTCGGCACCATCCGTTGCGGTGGTATCCCGATGTCGATCGGTGTACAGACCGACATGTGCACCCCAGCCCTGGCGCGCTTTGGCTCGGATGAGTTGCGTGAACAGTTTCTTGCTCCGGCGATTGCCGGCGACATGGTCGGCTGCATCGGCGTATCCGAAGTCGGCGCTGGCTCCGATGTGGCTGGCCTGAAAACCACGGCCAAGAAAGATGGCGACGACTACGTCATCAGCGGCAGCAAGATGTGGATCACCAACTCGCCTTCGGCCGACTTCATGTGCTGTCTGGCCAACACCAGTGACGACAAGCCGCACGTCAACAAGTCGCTGATTGTCATCCCGATGAACAGCCCCGGCATCAGCGTCAGCCCGCACCTGGACAAGCTCGGCATGCGCAGTTCGGAAACCGCGCAGGTATTTCTCGACAACGTCCGCGTCCCGCAGCGCTACCGCATCGGCCACGAAGGCGCCGGCTTCATGATGCAGATGCTGCAGTTCCAGGAAGAGCGTCTGTTCGGCGCGGCCAACATCATCAAAGGGCTGGAATACTGCGTCGACAGCACCATCGAGTACTGCAAGGAGCGCAAGACCTTCGGTCAGCCATTGATCGACAACCAGGTCATCCACTTCCGTCTGGCCGAGCTGCAAACCGAAATCGAATCCCTGCGCGCACTGGTCTATCAGGCCACCGAGCAGTACATCAAGGGTCGCGATGTGACCAAGCTGGCCTCCATGGCCAAGCTCAAGGCCGGCCGTCTGGGGCGTGAAGTGTCCGACTCCTGCCTGCAGTACTGGGGCGGCATGGGCTTCATGTGGGACAACCCGGTGTCGCGCTCATTCCGCGACGTACGTCTGGTGTCGATTGGTGGCGGTGCCGACGAAATCATGCTCGGCATCATCGCCAAGCTGATGGGTACCCTGCCCGGCAAGAAAAAAGGCTGACCGTAGGGTGGATGTCGCTTTTTACATCCACCACAGCATCGCTCGGTGGATCGATGAAACGCGATCCACCCTACGACTCAACCCATCCTACGCATTCGCTGCAACGCATGAGGAATACCGGATGTCTGCTCTACCGATCTGCGAAGACCTGCTGCTCA
>DATMWH010000099.1:0-14725 GCA_035562615.1 Pseudomonas sp.
ATGCATGGCTGTTGGTTAGCGCAAAGGACGATGGCAGATGTTTAAATTGCATTTCAAAGATGGACGGCAGGCGCCACTCTGGCTGACGGAGGAGCGTCTGACGCTGGGTCAGGATGCGCGCAATACGCTGCAGATGGCCGATGAGGGCATCAGTGCCTTTCATGCGGAAATCCGTCAGGAGCAGGGTCTGTACCTGATCAGCGATTGCGGCAGCCAGAGCGGTACTTTCGTCAATGATGAACGCGTGACTGCCCGTTATCAGCTGCGCTCTGGCGATGTTATCCGCCTGGGCGGGGTGCAGATGGAGGTGTTTGATCCGCTCAAGGTCAGTCCCGGTGCGGAACAGCCAGGCGCCGCGCAGTGGTTTCTGTTTGTGTTGCAGGGCGAACATGAGGGCAGCAAGTATCCGGTCACCGGTTCGCTGACCTTTGGTCGCTCCGCGCAGTGCGAGTTGAGCTTTGCCAATGATCACGAATTGTCGCGGCGGCACTGCGAGTTCTATCTCAAGGACGGACTGCTGCAGATGAAAGACCTCGGTTCGGCCAATGGCGTGCAGGTCAATCAGGTCAAGGTAGCGACCGCTGCGCTGCAACCGGGCGACCAGTTGAAGATGGGCTCGGTCAGCCTGCTGGTGATCGGCCCTAAAGTTGCCGCTGCGCAAGCGCAGGCCGACGAAGATGCCACGGTATTCATGCAGTCGGTCAAGTTGCCCAAACCGCAAGCCAAGCCGCAAGTCAGTCAGACGGCTGCAGTCAATCCGGCACGTGCACAGCCGGTTGCTGCTGCGCCCGCGCAGGACCCGACCGCGGGTGCAGGGCTGTCACCGCTGTTGGTGGCAGGCGTGCTGCTGGTGCTCGTTGGCGCTCTGGTGTGGGTGCTGATCTAGTCAGCAGAAGGCGACTGCCTGAGTGAGCGGAGGACGCCATGTTTGCCACACTGTTTGTCGCGGTTGATGTGTCTGACGATGATGTTGAGCTGGCGGAAATCGCCAGTCAGTGTGGCTACGATGTTATCCATCCCCAGGTGCTGGATGTGGATGCGCCAGTGGTCGGTGAATGGCATGCTCAACCCTGCCTGTTGCTCAGGCTGACACTGGCCAGCGACGCCGATCCATCCACCGTGGCGCATTTGCCTGAAGTGGCGGTAATCAAGTTGTCTCACCCCAGCATTTCGTCCAGCACGGTGCTAGCCATCAGCTAAAGCGCCAGGCCACAGATCAGTAGCGTTGAGTGCCCAAGGGTGAGGTGATTGGCTGGCAACGTCGCAGCCAATTTTCAGGCTGCAGCTATGCTCACAGTCGCTGCTCACAGCGTTGCGCGATCAGGCAGCCCCCTACATCCCGGTTTCAATGGAGCGCCCCATGCGGCAAGCACTTTTTCATGCTTTGCAATTCTGCGCGTTGCTCACTCTGGCACCGCTGGCCTGTGCCGGCTCCGGTGCGGTGGATACCCAGCGCCTGCTCAACGTCGATCATGAACCGGGCAGCTGGCTGACCACCGGGCGCACTTACGCCGAGCAGCGCTATTCACCGCTCAAGCAAATCAACGACAAGAACGTCGATCAGCTCGGGCTGGCCTGGCAATTCAAGTACGAGCTGGACCGGGTCGTCGAGGCAACGCCGGTGGTGGTGGATGGCGTGCTCTACACCACGGGTGCCTACAGCATGGTCTACGCCCTTGATGCGGTGACTGGCAAACAGCTGTGGAAGTACGACCCGCAGGTGTTCCGCGGCATGCAGAACAAGGGCTGCTGTGATGCGGCCAACCGCGGTGTGGCAGTGTGGAAGGGGCGGGTGTATGTCGGCGTGTATGACGGCCGACTGGAGGCGCTGGATGCCAAGACCGGTGAGAAAGTCTGGTCCGTCGATACGGTGATTGACCATGAACGCAACTACACCATCACCGGAGTGCCGCGCATCATCAAGGACAAGGTGATCATCGGCAATGGTGGCGCCGAACTGGGTGTGCGTGGCTACATCACCGCGTATGACAGCGAGACCGGCCAGCAGAAATGGCGCTTCTTTACGGTGCCGGGTGATCCGGCCAAGGGCGATGAGAGCAAAACCATCCGCATGATCCGCAAGACCTGGTCCGGCGACCAATACTGGATTCAGGGTGGCGGCGGCACGGTGTGGAACGGCATGGCCTACGATCCGCAACTGGATCTGCTGTATATCGGGGTGGGCAACGGCTCTTACTGGAACTACGGGCTGCGCAGTGAAGGCAAGGGCGACAACCTGTTCCTCTCCTCGATCGTGGCGATCAAGCCGGATACCGGCAAATACGTCTGGCATTACCAGACCACGCCCGGTGACGCCTGGGACTACACCGCCACGCAGGACATCATCATTGCCACCCTGCCGATCGACGGTAAACCGCGCAAGGTGGTAATGCAGGCACCGAAGAACGGCTTCTTCTATGTGCTGGATGCGGCGAGCGGGAAATTCATTTCGGCCGGGCAGTTCGGTTCGATCGTGACCTGGGCCAAGGGCATCGACCCGAAAACCGGCAGGCCGATTTTTGACTACGAGGCGGCAGACTACTGGACCAAGGGCGAAACCAAGACGGTGTTCCCCGGCTCGCAGGGTGCGCATAACTGGCAGCCGATGAGCTACAACCCGGATACCGGGCTGGTCTACATCCCGCAGCACACCACGGCCGAAGAGTTCAGTCCGCTGACCAAGGCCGAAAAGCCGGTGCTGGGCAAATACAGCCTGGGGATCGCCATGCCCCGTTTGCCCGAGGACAAGGCCGGGCGCGATGAATTGGTGAAACTGTTTACCGGCAAGTTGCAAGCCTGGGATCCGGTCCTGCAGAAGGAGGTCTGGTCAGTTCCTTATCCGATGATGAACAACGGCGGCACCATGACCACCGCCGGCAATCTGGTGTTTCAGGGCACTGCATTCGGTGAGCTGAACGCTTACGCAGCCGACACCGGCAAGCGTTTGTGGCAGGAAAAAGTCTCCAGCGCGGTGATCGCAGGTCCCATGACCTATGAGATCAACGGAGAGCAGTACGTCGCCTTCAATGTCGGTATTGGCGGGGCGTTCGGTATCGTCTTCGGCATGGTGGCCGAGAACTCGCCGGTGGTGCCGGATTCACGGCTATTTGTGTTCAAGCTCGGTGGTAAGCAGAAAATGCCCGAGGTTAAACAGCGCGTCATGCTCATGCCTGCGCCGCCGGCACAAACCGCCAGCGCTGCGGATGTGGATGCCGGCAGGGCGCTGTTCAACGACAACTGTGGCATCTGTCATGGCTTGAGTGCCTACAGCGCCAATGCCATCCCGGACTTGCGCTACCTGACCCCGGAAAAGCATGCGGACTTCCAGAACATTGTGCATGGGGCACGTGCACATCTGGGGATGCCGCCCTTTGGCGGACGGTTGAAACCGGATGAGTTCGAGCAAATCCGGGCTTACCTGATCAAGCGCGCTCACGATCTGAAGGACGAAATGACTCAGGCAACACCCTGAGAGCCCAGCCCCTCTTCCAGCTGCGCAAGAGGGGCGCTAAGGCTTGCTGCCTCCATGCTTTTCGATGATCCACTGGGCTGCGCGCTCGGCAATCATCAGGGTCGGCGAGTTGGTATTGCCGCTGGTGATCAGCGGCATGATCCCGGCATCCACCACGCGCAGAGCGTCAATACCGATCACTTTCAGGCGGGCATCGACCACCGCCATGGGGTCATCCGTGCGGCCCATTTTGGTGGTGCCGACCGGGTGGAAAATCGTCGTGGCGATGTCGCCGGCCAATTGCGCCAGTTCCGCATCACTCTGGAATTGCACGCCGGGTCTGAATTCTTCGGGCTGATATTTCTGCAGCGCCGGTTGCGCCAGAATGCGCCGGGTGACGCGCAGCGAGTCTGCGGCAATCTGGCGGTCTTCTGGCGTGCTCAGGTAGTTCGGTGCAATCGCCGGCGCGTCGCGATAATCGGCACTCCTGATCCGCACTGAGCCCCGGCTGGTAGGGTTCAGGTTGCACACGCTGGCGGTGATCGCATCGAAGTCGTGCAGGGGCTGGCCGAAGGCGTCGAGGCTCAACGGCTGCACGTGGTATTGCAGATTCGGCCAGGGCTGCGAAGGATCGCTGCGGGTGAAGGCGCCCAGTTGACTGGGTGCCATGCTCATCGGGCCGCTGCGCTGGAACAGGTACTGCGCCCCGATCAGTGCCTTGCCCCACAGCGAATGGGCGCGGGTATTCAGGGTGCGGGTATTGCGCACGCGGAAGACGGCGCGGATCTGCAGATGGTCCTGCAGGTTTTCACCGACGCCGGGCAAGTCCTTGATGACCGGAATGCCCAGGGATTGCAGGTGCTGCGCCGGGCCGACGCCGGAGAGTTGCAGAATCTGCGGTGAACCGATGGCGCCGGCACACAGAATGACTTCTTCGCGTGCGCTCACCTCAAGCATCTGACCATCCTTGCAAACCTTTACACCCGAGCAACGCGGGTTGCCCGGGGCACTGGCGAAGCTCAGCCGGGTCACCTGGGCGCCGGTCCATAACGTGAAGTTGGGGCGCTGCATACAGGTCGGACGCAGGAATGCCTTGGCCGTATTCCAGCGCCAGCCGGCTTTCTGGTTGACCTCGAAATAACCAACGCCTTCATTGTTGCCGCGATTGAAATCCTCGCTGGCTGGAATACCGGCTTGCACCGCGGCTTGGGCAAACGCATCCAGCACGTCCCAGCGCAGGCGCTGTTTTTCTACTCGCCATTCGCCGCCTGATCCATGCAGGGCATCGGCACCTTTGTAGTGGTCTTCATGGCGGATAAAGAAGGGCAGTGACTGTTGCCAGCTCCACTGACTGTCGCCGACCAGCTCCGCCCAGCGGTCGTAGTCGCGGGATTGGCCGCGCATGTAGATCATGCCGTTGATGCTGCTGCAACCGCCCAGCGTCTTGCCGCGCGGGTAGCGCAGGGAGCGTCCGTTGAGGCCGCTGTCGGCTTCGGTCTGGTACAGCCAGTCAGTGCGCGGATTGCCAATGCAATACAGGTAACCCACGGGAATATGAATCCAGTGGTAGTTGTCCGCCTGACCGGCTTCGATCAGCAGCACCCGCTTGCCGGCATCGGCACTCAAACGGTTGGCCAGCAGGCAGCCGGCGGTGCCGGCACCTATGATGATGTAGTCATATGTGCTGCTCATGGAGGGTGCCTGTGCCGGGTTTTGCCAGAGAGTCTAACCGGCTTCTGCTGCCTGCGGCGTCGGGTAGTTTTCGGCCAGTTCAGCTGTTAATGTGTAATGTATTCTAAAATTACATTTTTCGAGATAACCAGCATGCCTAACGCCAGCTTGCCGCTGAACCAGATAGCCTTTGCCGTGATTGACCTGCGCCGCACTGAAGCCTGGTGGCGCGAAGGACTCGGCTTTCTGCCAGCGGGTGGCAATCGGCTGCTGTTCCGTCCGCCGCTGTCGGATGGTCAGGTGCAGAAGTTGCCCGGTTCGGCGATGACTTGCTGGTGCATGGTCGGGCGCAACGAGTGGGCGCAGCTGGAGATGTTCCAGTACGAGAACCTCAACTCCAAACTGATGCCGGATGATTACCTGCCCAATAACATCGGTTACACCCGCTGCGGCATCTGGGTCGATGATTTCGATGCGGCGCTGGCTCAGCTCGATCTGATCGGTACCCGGCCACTGACCGCGCCGGTCGGCAAGCCCGGGCAGCGGCGGGTTTGCGTGCGCAATCCGGATGGCGTGTTCGTCGAGTTGATGGAAGATGATCCGCTGCCGGCCAAATCATCCCAGGGACGGCTCGACTGTCCGGTGGCGATCCGCACCGCGACCCTGTCCACGCCGGACATGGGCAAGTCAGTCAACTTCGTCACGCAAGGGCTGGGCATGAAGGAATTGCCGATGGTCCTGCACACCGATGCGCACGAGGCGCTCTGGGGTCTGGAAGGCGCCCGCTGTGAGCGGCGGGTGTTTGTCGGCGGCACCGATAACGAAACCATCCTGCTGGAAATCGTGCAGTACCTGCAGCCACTGGGCAAACCCCTGCCGGCTGACTACCGGCTGTGTGATCAGGGCATCCTGAATATCTGCTTTGGCGATGCGCGCAGTGGCAAGGGCGTGTATGCCCTGCGTGAGCAGGCACTGGCCCATGGTGCCGTGGCGACCACGCCCAAGGTACTGGACATGAAGCTGGTCGGCTGTGTCTATGTGGATGATCCGCTGGGCTTTTCCTACGAGTTCATGTGGGCCACGCCGGGCTGGGCACACAAGGCTTTCGGATTTGTGCCGACGCGCATGGACGAGCGCCCGGATCTGGATAACCAGCGGCTGGTCTGCTCTATCACTATTGCCGCCAGCGCCGAAGCGGTGTTTGCCGAGTTGGGCGATCATGAAGGGATGAGTGCCTGGGCCGGTCTGGGCCATATCCGCCTCGACAAGCCCGGTTTGCACGAGCGCAACGGGCGCTTTGCCGAGCGCGTGGTGAGTTCACCGGTAGGCAGCATTCGCGAGCAGATCACCGAATGGTTGCCGGGGCAGGGCTATCGCTACCGGATCATTGAAGGGTCGCCGTTCGTGGGTTACTGGGGGCATATACAACTGACTCAGGAGGGCGGCCTGACCCGGGTCGAATGGAGCGTCCGCTTCCGCTCGCGGATCCCGGCAATGGGTGGGGTCCTGCGCAAGGTCATGCAGGGCAAGTTCAACGTGGCCCTGCAGGCCCTCAAGCAGCGGCTGGAATAGTCCGCTACTGAAGCATTGCCCTGGGTCAATGCGGCTCAGCCAAGCCGCACTATGCTTGCCAGCAACGGGTGAATGCTTGGGGAGAATGCGGACATGGCTGAAGCAGGAACGAAGTTGCGCGGGGTCAATCTGGGCAGCTGGCTGGTGCTGGAGAAGTGGATGGTCCCCAGTCTGTTCGAAGGACTGGCAGCCACCGATGAAACCACCTGGTGCGCCGAACTGGGTGCAGAGGCCGGCGAGCGCCTGCGCGCGCACTGGCAGCGCTGGATCACCCGCGATGATTTTGTCTGGCTGGCGCAGCGCGGCATCAATGCCGTACGCATTCCGCTGGGGCACTGGATCTTCGGGCCGGACTATCCCTATCACCCCAGCTACGGCGAGGCGCGTTATCCGTTTGTCGAAGGCGGCATCGAGGTGCTGGATCAGGCCATGGGCTGGGCGCAGGAGTTGGGTCTGAACGTGGTGCTGGACCTGCACGCCGGGCCGGGCTGCCAGAACGGCTTCGACAACGGCGGGATCAAGGATGTCTGCGAATGGCATACCCGCCCCGAGTTCCTGGAACACTCCTTGTCGGTGCTGGAGCGGCTGGCCGAGCGCTATGCCGGTCATCCGGCGCTGCATGCCATCGAGGCGCTCAACGAACCGCGCTGGGATGTGCCGACCGACTACCTGAAGGCCTATTACCTGCAAGCCTATGCGCGCATTCGCAAGCATTGCCCGGCGCAGCATGTGGCGGTGGTGTTCCATGACGGTTTCCGTGATTTCCGTGAGTATCTGGGCTTTATGCAGGCACCGGACTACGAAAATGTGATGTTCGATATACACCGTTACCAGTGCTTCGAACGCGGCGACATCGACATGGATATCTACGGCCACCTGCGCAAGGCTGCTGGCGAGTGGAAGGCCGAGGCCGACGCGATCATCAACGAGCTGGGACTGCCCACCTTCTGCGGCGAGTGGAGCCTGGGACTGGATCTGAAGGTGGTGTCGTTGTGGGCACAGGGGCCGTTCAATCATGCGATGGAGTCTATGGACGAGTTCCAGAAGGACGTGGCCTACCGCGGTTATGCGGCGGCCCAGCTGGCGACTTTCGAGAAGTATCAGGGCTGGTTTTTCTGGAACTACAAGACCGAAACCACCCCGGCCTGGTGTTTCCGCGAAAGCGTCGAGCGCGGCTGGCTGCCGTCAGCGTTTGCGTAGCTGACACTGGTCTGTTGAGCAGACCAGAATGCTCGGTTCCTGCAAGCGGTTGAGGACCAGCTTGCGGGTGTAGTGGTGATCCAGTTCGGCATGGAAGCTGATGGTCAGCTGAGTGGTGTTGGGCAGCTCGCGACGGATCATTTGCAGCATGCATTCCTCGCCCTTGGGGTCGAAAGCATCGGTGGCTTCCTCGATAAACACCCATGCCGGCTCCTGCAGAAACATCCGCGCCATGCCCAGACGCTGCTGGGCGCGCAGGGGCAGGTTGCGGTCCCAGATATCGATATCCTCCAGACGCGGGGCCAGCCAGGCGATACCGGCACACTCCAGCGCGTGCTTGATGGAGGCCGGGCTGAAGTGGTCGCTGGGATAGGGATAGCTCAGTGCATTGAGCAGTGTGCCGTCTGGCAGAAACGGGCGCTGTGGCAGGAACATGATGCTGATGTCGTCCGGCAGCAGGATTTCGCCATTGCCCCATGGCCACAGGCCGGCCACCGCCTTGAACAGGCTGATGGTGACCGCCGGGTCGCCGGTGATCAGGATGCGCTCGCCACGGCGGATGGTGACGTTGAGGTTTTCCACCAGCACGGTGCCGTCCTGATTGGCCAGTCGCAGATCATTGAGCACCAGCTCGCAGGCACGCCCGTGGCGCAACTCGATGCGGTGTTCGACGGGCCGGTTGGCCATTTCCTCCAGCTGCAGTATGTCGTTGTAGAGGGTGGCCACGCGGTCGGCCGAGGCACGGCATTTGGCCAGTTCGCCGAGGTTGTCGATGGGCCACGAGAGTGCCGAGGTCAGGCGCTGGAACGCCTGCGCCGCCTGCATCAGCACCCCCAGGGTCATGGCGCCGGCGATGTACTGGGGCGCCGCCACGAGGATCGGAAAAATCGGCAGCAGGAAGCCATAACCGGCGGAAAAGGTCACGATGCCCAGGTAGCCGAAGGTCTGCCGGTTCCAGCCTTTGCCGACATCCTGGAACAGGTCGTGGGCGTGGGCCCGCTCGATTTCCTCGCCGCGCATCAGGGCGATCGGTTCGGATTTTTCCCTGGCTCTGGCCAGACCAAAGCGCAGGTTCGCTTCCACGGTCTGCAGGCGGTTGGTGGCGCGGGTCAGCGGGCGGCCGAGCATCAGCCCCAATACACTGCCAATGCCGGCATACAAAAACGCCAGAATGACCAGATAACCGGGTACCTCGATGCTGGTGCCGGGAATGTTCAGACTGCCGGACACGCTGTGCAGGATGTCGATGAAGCTGCCCAGGATGAGGATCGAGTAGAGCAGCGAGTGGGCCAGGCCAATCGCCGATTCCGTGGCGATGCGGATGTCTTCGGCAATCCGCGCGTCGGGGTTGTCGTGCTCGCCGGTGGTGTACTGCAGCTGATAGTGATGGCCGCGTTGCAGCCATTTGTTCAGCAGCAGATCCGTCAGCCAGCGGCGCCAGTCCAGTTGCAGCCAGCGTTTGACATGCAGGTGCAGGGCCACCACGACCATGGTCAGGATCAGGATGATCACGAAGATACCCACCTGCACCAGCAGATCATCCAGTGAGCGTGCCTCCAGCGCATCGAACAGGGCGCGTTGCCAGTAACTGGCCCAGATGGCCAGTCCGACCTGCGCCAGCGTCAGTCCCACCAGCATGGCGAGGGCGCTGCGCACCGCCCACTTGCGCTCGCTGTGCCAGTACGGCGCTACCAGCTGTTTATATTGCCAGCGCAGGCGCGGCGCGTTGGACGGATGCTTCATGTCGCTTCACCTGCCCCGCGTTCCAGACGGGCAGCCAGTCTGGCCGCGCCGTGCAGGCCGAGGTATTCGTCCAGCACCACGTTCAGCGCAATCGATTCCAGCAGCGACTGCATGGGGCCTTTATGACAGAAAGCCTCGAGCACGTCGGGCTGCTGAAGATAAGGCAGCATCTTCGGCGCTATGCCGCCGGACAGGTACACCCCGCCACTGGCCATGCCGGTGAGGGCCAGATTGCCGGCGGCGGCGCCATACAGACGGGCAAACAGGCGTAATGTCTGATCGGCCAGTGCATCACCGGCTTCAGCGGCAAGGCTTATGCCACGGGCGTCCGGCAAGTCCGGATGGTTGAGGGGCATCCGGTCGAGAAAGGCATAGAGCCGCGTTATGCCGCGACCGCTGAGTAACAACTCCAGACTGACCCTGCCGTATTCGGGCAACAGGTAACGCAGCAGTTCAATCTGTTGTTCATCTTGCGGGGCAAAATCCGCATGGCCGCCCTGACTGGGCAGTGCCAGCGGTTGCAGCAGGTCGCCCGCCAGCAGGGCCATGCCCAAACCGGTTCCCGCACCGATCAGGGCGCGGGTGCCCTGTGCATCGCGGGTGCCGGGCTGCAAGGCACAGAGTTGATGCGGCTGCAAATAGGGCAGGGCAAAGGTCTGGGCAGTGAAATCATTCAGCAGGTGCACCCGGGGGATGCCGAACTGCTGAGCGATGCGCAGGGCATCCAGTTGCCAGGGCAGATTGGTTAACTGAATACGGTTGCCGGCAACCGGGCCGGCGGCCGCGATGCAGGCGCAGTCAGGTTTTTCTGACTGCAGAAAGTCTTCCAGCAAGGCCTCCACACTGGAGTAGTGGCGGCTGGGCAGGGTCGTTTGGCGCAGCGGCTGCAACGTACCGCCCCGCTGCTCTGCCAGCAGCAAGCGTGATTGGGTACCCCCGAGGTCAGCAGCCAGAATCACCCTGTATTTCCCGATTTATAGTTGTTGTGGCAAGCCTAGCCTGAAAACCCAGAGCTTTTATTGATCTGTGCGGATAAAAGCGGGTGGCAGGCGGTTTCTTGCGCTGGATAACTTTTGTAGCCATTCAATCTGCCTGCAGTAGCTTTGTCAGCGGGTAGAGTGGGGATCTTTAACCCCGCGTTTAATCACCTGACCTCCCATGACGCATTTTCAGGAGTACACCCATGCAATCCAGTCAGCAAACCGTTCTGATCACCGGCGGTGCCACCGGCATCGGTTTTGCGATTGCCCGGAAATTTCATCAGGCGGGCAATCAAGTGATTCTGCTCGGACGCTCCGCAGCCGCTTTGGCGCGCGCCAGCGAGGCGTTGCCCGGTGCCCAGACCTGTGTGGCGGATGTGTCCAGTGCGCAGGACAGAGCCCGGCTGGTCAGCGACTATCCGCAGGTCACGGTGCTGGTCAACAATGCCGGCATTCAGTTCAACGGGCCGATCAGCGATCCCACTGAGGCGACAATCGAGCAGGAGCTGAATGTCAACTTTCTGGCCCCGGTGCTGCTGGCCAAAGCGTTCATTCCACAGCTTTGCCAGCATCCGCAGGCGGCCATCATCAACGTCTCATCCGGGCTGGCGCTGGTACCCAAGGAGAGTGCGGCGATTTACTGTGCGTCCAAGGCCGCGCTGCACAGTTTCTCGAAAACCCTGCGCTGGCAGCTGGAGAGCACGCCGATCCGGGTGTTCGAGGTGCTGCCGCCGCTGGTGGAAACGGCCATGACGGCCGGGCGTGGCAAGGGCAAGATCACCCCGCAGCAGCTGGCGGAGGAGTTCTGGGACGGTTACCGGAACGATCAGTGGGAAATGTTCATCGGCAAAGCCAAGCTGCTGCGCTGGCTCAACCGGCTGGCGCCGAAGCTGGCTGAAAAAATCCTGCGTCCGGGCGTGTAACGGCGTTCAAACCTTAACTGTCGAAAACGGGAGTATCGCGAGATGAGAGTAATGGCCTTGTGGATCATGACCCTGTTGCTGGCGGGCTGCACCAGCCTGCCGCCGGGCGTGGAACCGGTGCGTCCTTTCGACGCCAGCCGCTACCTTGGCACCTGGTATGAAATCGCCCGCCTGGATCACTCTTTCGAGCGCGGATTGGAGCAGGTCAGTGCCACTTACAGCCTGCGCGAGGATGGTGGCATCGACGTGTTGAACAAGGGCTATTCCACTGCAAACAAGCAATGGAAGCAGGCAGAAGGCAAGGCTTACCTGATGGGTGACGGCAAGACCGGCCACCTGAAGGTATCGTTCTTTGGGCCGTTCTACGGTGCTTACGGCATTTTCGAGCTAGACCAGCAGGATTATCAGTATGCGTTTGTTTCTGGCCCCGACCAGGGTTACCTGTGGCTGCTGGCACGCACGCCACAGGTCAGTCCCGAATTGATCGAGCGCTTCAAGCAGGAGGCCGGCAAGCGCGGCTTCGATACTTCGGCGTTGATCATGGTCAAGCACCCGCAAGCGGGCGAATAGCCAGCCCTACCAGGCAAACGAGTAGCGTGCCGTCAGGGCATTGCTGTTGCTGCTCACATCATCGGTGGCAAAACCGCCGGTGTAGAGCAACTGCAGGGTGGCGGATTCACTGAGTGCCACGCTGGCGCCGGCACCGGCGCGCCATTGATTTTCTGGCAGGCGGGTTGTGTCATAGCCCAACTCGGTGCGGGTCGTATCGCCTGCGTAGGTTCCTTTGAGTGTGGTGTCTGTGGGCTGGTATTCGTGCTGCCAGACCAGGCTGCCAGTGAGCATTGCCGGCCATTTGCCCATTGCCGTATTCCATTCAAGCTCGCCACCGAGAGCCGATTGCACGCTGCTCTGGTCTTGCGCCTCGGCTTTGAAGTTGTCAATGCTGGCAGTGCCCTCGTTGTAGGACGAGCGCCGCACCTGTGTCGCCTGCAGCCCAAGCAGGGGCGTGATGCGCAGGCCGTTTTGTGCTGGCTGCCACCAGCGTGCCTCGATGGCGGCAATGCCCTGCCATGCATGGAAGTCAACATTCGCGCGACTGCCAAGTAAGGTTTGCCGACGAGAGTTGACGTCGTGATACGCAGCGCCCAACCAGCCGCGCAAATCCAGATCCCCCGGACGCCATTGCCCCCAGACGAAGCCGCTGCTGGAGAGGCTCGAGGCATTTTCAGTGGCCGAGTTGGTCAGTGTGGCATCGCTTCCGCCAACCGATACACCCAGCCAGAGGTCGTCCGTGGCAGCAAAGCCTGCGCCGAGCATGCCGCCCGGTGCATGGGTATCCGTGCTTGGAGTATCCGCCCGGCTGGAATTCCAGTAACTGCCTTGAACAAATCCACAGCGGCCGCTGACCAGTTGGCCCGCGCGCTCGTTACACATCGGCCGCTGATAGGCCAGATTATCCACGGCCAATTGCCAGAGCCCCTGATCGGCGGCGGCAAGTCCGCTTGGCGCAGTCGAAGTGATAATCACCGGTTGAGTCCCTGTCATCACCAGTTCGACATCATCGCTATTGGGATATTCAAGCGCGGCTGCACCGTTGGATAACGCCACAAACTCGGTACCGTTGCGCCCGCCATCAGCCCGCAGTACCAGATAGCGCAATTGATTGGTTGGGCTGGCATTCAGCGAGTCGGTGAACTCAGTGGTGGTGCTTTGCGGCAGCAGCACAACGGAGCCACCGCTCAGGTTCGCAGAACCTGTGACATGAATAAGGTCGGCATCCTGATCTGCCAGCGATGCGCCTTCGAGGGTATTGCGGCCACTGGACAGTCCCAAGGGCAGGGCGCGGTATTCAAGCTGATAGATTCCGGCCTGGGTGTAGTTGCCATTGACCGTCAGGGTGCCGATGGAGTTGCCGGGTGCAATAAAACCACCGGCCTGCACCAACAGATTTCCCACGTTGCCGTTACCGCCCAGCAAGGCCCCAGACGCCACAGTAGTCAGGCTCGAACTGGCTATAGAGCCGTTCACGCGCAAAGCACCGCTATTGACCGCTGTGGCGCCTGTGTAACTACTCATGCCATTGAGAAACAGGGTGCCAGCGCCATTTTGCGCCAGAGCCCCGCTGCCTGAGATGAGGTTGTTCAGCGCCAGATCATCGGAGCGGTTGAAGATCAGATTGGCGTTGTTCAGCACGCTGCCGGTGCCGAGGGTTCCGATGGTGCCGCCATCGCCGACTTGCAGGCTGCCAGCGCTGACAGTGGTGGTGCCGGAGTAAGTGTTGGCCCCGGTCAGGGTGGTGGTGCCTGCGCCTAATTTAGTCAGGCTACCGGTGCCGGAGATGTCGTTGCCGACAGTCAGTGCATCGGAGCGGTTGAAAGTCAGATTGGCGTTGTTTATCACGCCACCGGTGCCGAGGGTTCCGATGGTGCCGCCATCGCCGACCTGCAGGCTGCCGGCGCTGACAGTGGTGATGCCGGAGTAGGTATTGGCCCCTGTAAGGCTCAGCGTGCTAGCGCCATTTTTAGTTAGCGAGCCGGTACCGGAAATAATTCCTGCATAAGTCCCTGCTCCCACCTGATTGATCGCCAGGTTAGCCGTGCCCATAGTGATGGCGCCGCCAGTACCCGAGAGGTTGCCCACCGAACTGTTGAAGTTGTTCAGGTTGAGTGTGCCGCCGGTATTGACCGTCAGATTGCCGCCCGCGGGCAGGGCAGTCGCAGATCCCAGTGTCAGAGTCCCTGCAGAAACGGTGGTGCCGCCGCTATAGGTGTTTGTGCCGCTGAGGGTAGCGATTCCAGCGCCAATTTTGCTCAAACTGCCGGTTCCGCTAATCGCATTGCTGACAGTAATCGCGTCGGATCGATTGATCTGCAGGGCTGCGTTGTTGGTAACCGCGCCGCTGCCAAGCTGGCCCGTGGTGCCGCCTGCACCGATGCTCAGAGTTCCTGCCGAAATAGTGGTTGAGCCGCTGTAGGTGTTGGCGCCGGTCAGGCTGGTGACACCTGCTCCGGCCTGTACCAGTGCGCCAGTCCCCGAGATAACGTCCCCCGGTGTCAGGCTAGTTGTCGCCTCAGTTGATTTATCAAAACGATAGACCGGGGGCGTCAAAGAGAGTTGTCATGTCGAGCTATTCGCCTGAGCGTAAAGCTGCCCTACTGAAGAAGTTGTTGCCACCCATGAACCTG
>DATMWH010000100.1:0-5167 GCA_035562615.1 Pseudomonas sp.
GACCATCGTTGCTGCTGATGCGCCAGGGCTTGAGCCAGTCGCGGCGGTCGAAGTGAAAGATGATCTGGTCAAGCTTGTGCGCGCGACCGCGGTACAGCAGCAGGTTCTCGCTGGCCGGTCTGCGGTCACTGAAGCCGTAGCCGAAGTTGAAGCCGAACGCTTCGCCGTCGATGAAGCCGGAGGCCGATGCCCAGTACCAGGTGTTGCGGTAGGTCCAGACACCACGGCCCCAGTCGAGTACACCGAGGTCGCGCACCGGGCTCAACTGGTAATGCTTGCCGGCGTGGCGGAACTCGCCACTCACCGCCATGCAGTTGAGTTTGGTGTTGTAGTAGAAGGCCTTGCTGTTCGGCCAGGCGGTGGCGATGTTGAGCGATTCCTGCGGCGGCTGGCGGAAATACAGCTCGCCGTCGATGCCCTTGCCGTCAGGGCCGGCCATGTGCGGGCTGGCAAAACGCAGGCGGTGCTCGCCGTCGATGCGCTGGATGTGCAGGTCGAGGTTGCTGTTGCGAAAGTGAATGCTGCCGCTGTCGGACGTTTCCGGAAAAGCGTGACGCGCCAGCGGCAGGGCCTGCAGGGCGTCGGTCTGCCAGAAGCGGCCCTGATTCAGGTCGACCACGCAGAGGGCATAGAGGCCGGCATAGCCGAGGTTGCTGGCGGTCAGGCTGAAGGCAAAGCCCTCGGGCGAAACCACCGCGTAGTAGTCCCACTCCTTGATCCGCCAGCTGCTCGCCGGCACCGCGCTGCGCTGATACTGCCAGTAGGCCTGACGCGCCCAGCCCGGCTGGTTGAGCTGGCCGTCGGCGCGGTGCAGGGGCAGGGGCGCGAGGATTTCATGCTGCATGGTCGACTCTCTTGTTCTTGTGGGGCGTCGCCGCTGCATCATGCATGAACTGGAACCATGGTGCTATCTGATGGCTTCCACCTTGAGCAGCACGCCGTCCTGACCGATTACCCGTACTGGGCTGCCAATTGGCAGGTCGGGACCGATCACCAGCCACAGCGTGTCACCGGCCTTGATCTTGCCGCGCCCGGCGATGATCGGCTCGTGCAGGTTGAACTGGCGCCCGAGCAGCTCGCTGCCGCGCTGGTTCAGCCCCGGTTGATCGCTGGTCTTGACGCTGTCGCGCTGGCGCCGCCACCACAGCACGGCGCTGAGCACCGAGAACAGGCCGAACAGGAGGAACTGCCAGGTCCAGTCCAGGCCGGGGAAAATGAAAGTCAGCACCCCGACGCCAGCGGCGGCGATGCCGACCCACAGCAGGTAGCCGCCCGCGCCGAACACCTCGAGGATCAGCAGCAGGGTGCCCAGTCCCAGCCAGTCCCAGTACGACAGGTGCTGCAGGTAGTCGAGCATGGGTCAGCCCTTCTTCTGGCCGTCGAAGGTGGCTTTGACGATCTCGCCGATGCCGCTCACCGCACCGATCACCTGGCTGGCTTCCAGCGGCATGAGGATCACCTTGCTGTTGTCGGCCGAGGCCAGTTGGCCCAGGGCCTCGATGTACTTCTGCGCGACGAAGTAGTTGACCGCCTGCACGTTGCCGCTGGCGATGGCCTCGGAGACCATGCGGGTGGCTTCCGCTTCGGCCTGGGCCGCGCGCTCGCGCGCTTCGGCTTCGAGGAAAGCCGCCTGACGCTGGCCTTCGGCCTTGAGGATGTCGCCCTGCTTCTGCCCTTCGGCGGTGAGAATGGCGGCGGCGCGCAGGCCCTCGGCTTCGAGAATCTGCGCGCGCTTGATGCGCTCGGCCTTCATCTGCCCGGACATGGCGGCCATCAGGTCGGCGGGCGGGCTGATGTCCTTGATCTCGATGCGGGTGATCTTGCTGCCCCAGGGTGCGGTGGCCTCATCCACGGTCTTGAGCAGGCGCTCGTTGATCGCATCGCGCTGGCCGAGCATGGCATCCAGCTCCATCGAGCCGAGTACGGTGCGGATATTGGTCATCACCAGGTTGCGGATGGCGTGCTCGAGGTTGTTCACCTCATAGGCGGCCTGCGCTGCGTTGATGATCTGGAAGAAGCAGATGGCGTCGATCTGCACCGTGGCGTTGTCGGCAGTGATGACTTCCTGCGGCGGGATATCCAGTACGCACTCCATGACGTTGAGCTTGCGGCCGATCTGGTCCATCACCGGGACGATGATGTTCAGGCCTGGCTTGAGCGTATTGGTGTAGCGACCGAAGCGTTCCACGGTCCATTCGAATCCTTGTGGTACGACCTTGAAACCCATGAACAGGATGGCGACCGCGAGGCCGACAAACAGAAACATCACTACATCGATTTCCATACTTTGAATCTCCTGGGGAAAGTGCAACGAATCAGCAGCAGAGGTCAGCGGGTGGCAGCATTCAGGGCTGCGATCAGCTTGGCATCATGCCCGTAGATGTCCGGGCGGAACAGCGGTTGACTGAGTTCGTCAGCCTCTGCCGTCCAGTAGGCCATGACGATGGGTACCTGGCGAGGCAGTTTGTATTCCACGGTGTTACCGCTGGCCAGCAGTCCGTCAACCTGTTTGCGCTCGACTTCGCTGAGCAGCAGTTCGAGCACACGTCCTACGCCCTCCACGCGCACGCAGCCGGAGCTGAAGGGACGCGGCGACTTTTCGAACAGCGCCTGACTGGGCGTGTCGTGCAGGTAGACCGAGAACGGGTTGGGAAAGCGCAGGGCCATCCTGCCCAGTGGATTCTGCGGGCCTGCGTCCTGACGCAGCATGATCGCACCGGGACGCTGCCAGTCGACAGTGGCCGGGTCCAGTGGCTGGCCTTGCAGATCGAGAACGCGCATCTGGTGTTTGGCGAGGAAGCCCGGGTCAGCCTTGATCGCCGGAAGCTTGTCTTTCTTCAGGATGGTGGGCGGAACCGTCCAGGTCGGGTTGAGGGTGATACGTGTCAGAACCGACTTGAGCTGCGGGGTTTGCCGTTCGGCACGGCCAACCTGGGTGCGGGTTTTCCATTGCAGCACATGATCGTTGTAGTAGCTCAACTGGGCGGCACTGATATCGACCAGTAGCGTCTCGGGGTCAATGTTGGGTGCCAGCCAGCGCCAGCGCTCCAGATTGATGCGCAACTGGTCGCGGCGCTGTGCAGGACTGATATTCAGTTCGCTGAGTGTTCCGGGTCCGACAATGCCATCGGCCTGCAGCGCGTGCTCGCGCTGAAAGTCCTTGAGGGCTGCCAGGCGCTGCTCGTTGTACTGCAGATCCTGCGGGTTGGCGATGCTGGCCGGCAGATAGCCTTCACCGATCAGGCGTTGCTCGATGACCGGCAGACGCGGGTCCTGCATGCCCGGTTTGAGCAGCGGGCCACTGGCGACCAGCGGCCACTCGGGCAGCGTTGTCTGGCGCACGCGCGCATAGCTCCGGCGCAGTTGCTGATACTGGCGAAGTGCCGGACGGGCCTCGTTGAATGCTGTTGGCAGATCACCAAGGGTCAGCTGGTTGCTGGTCAGCACCTGAAGGGCTACGGGGGTGTATTCGGAGTGCCACAGGGGCTCGATTTCAGTGCGGGCCAGCCGGCCCCAGTGCAGATCATGCAGTGCCTGCAGATAGGCGAAGCTGGCCAGGATGTCCCGACAGGTGTCATGCGGCTTGCCGGCAGCCATTTCGCGGATGGCTGGTAGTTGGTAGTTGGCCGGATTCAAACCGTCATCGGCCAGTTGTTCGAGTTGCTCAGCCAGACCTGCGAGCTGACCGGGTTCTGCCCAGACCGGCTGGAAGGCGCGCTGCTGGTACAGTTCGATCAGTTGCTGGCGGATTTCCGTGTTGCCGCCTGCGGGCACGGCGGGGCAGCTGCCGGGCAGTCCCTGCAGCATGAATTGCAGGTCATCCGGCGCCGCCCAGAGCGGTGTTATCTGTGAGGTGAGTAGCAGGATGCCGAGAAAAATTGAGCATTTTTTGTACAATCGCACCGCTCCAGTTAGAATGCCAATCCATCGAGGTTGCCCGACCCCCGGCTCCAGGCGTTTCCGGGGTGATCATAACAACGCAGCCAAACCGCGACAGGATGTCTGCAGCAAGCGCTTCAAGAGGTCGTTCCAGCCCATGTTCACACTCTTCCGCAGGCTCTGTCTGTGTTCAGTGATCGTCTGCGCGTTTTCACCGCCGCTGCTGGCTGCCCAGGCAAGCTATCAGCCGCTGATGGACAAATTGTTGCGCGTCGCCCCCGGAATAAACAAGCAGGCGCTCAAGCATGCAGTTGCCGCCATGCAGTGTGCCGTCAATAACGGCGCTGAACCAGCCCAGCGTCTGGCCGTCATCGATTATTCGCAACCCTCGTCAGCGCGTCGTTTGTGGGTGTTTGATCTCAAGCGCAACCGTCTGTTGTTGCGTGATTTTGTGGCCCATGGCCGGCGCTCCGGGGAAAACTTTGCGACGCAGTTTTCCAATCAGTTGGGCAGTTACCAGTCCAGCCTGGGGTTGTTCCGCACCGAAGAAACCTACCTGGGCAAGCATGGCTATTCGCTGCGCATGGACGGGCTTGAGCCCGGCGTGAATGACCGTGCCCGCGAGCGAGCCATCGTCATCCATGCGGCGGATTATGTGAATCCGCGCCTGGTCAGCCGTCAGGGCCGGATTGGCCGCAGTCTGGGCTGCCCGGCAGTGCGCCCGGAAGTGGCGCGGATGGTGATCGATAACCTCAAAGGCGGCCAGTTCATGTTTTCCTGGTTTCCGGACCGGCGCTGGCTGCAAAATTCCAATTACCTGAACTGCAAGCCGCAGCGCATTGCCGCGACCTTGCGCAGCAGTCACGTCAATCCCGGCTGATTGATCCGCGTCTGACGTCAGGCTTCGGCGAATACCTGATTGCGACCGGCATGCTTGGCGCGATACAGCAGCCGGTCGGTCTGGTTGATAAGTTGTTCCAGCTGGTCCTGCGTCGAACGCTCGATCACCCCGAAGCTGGCACTCAGGCTGACGGCGTGCTCTCTGGTGGCCAGTCCAAGGCCCTGTACTTCCACGCGCAGGCGCTCTGCCAGAGCCCGGGCTTCCGCCAGGCCGGTCTCCGGCAAGAGCAGCAGGAATTCTTCACCGCCCCAGCGTGCCAGCACGTCGCCTGAGCGGCAGGTGCGCTCGAGCAGGCGTGCGGTCTGTTCCAGCGCCAGATCGCCAGCGTCATGGCCAAAGCGGTCGTTGATGTCCTTGAAGTGATCCAGATCCAGCATGATCAGGCTT
>DATMWH010000101.1:0-4818 GCA_035562615.1 Pseudomonas sp.
CCTGCAATCCTCGCTGGTGCTGCTGATCGAAGCCGCCTTCGCCGAAGCACTGGACAAGGTCGAAGCCCAGTGGGACCCGCGCCCGAGCCTCGGCGTGGTGCTGGCCGCTGGCGGCTACCCGGCCGACTACGCCAAGGGCGACGTGATCAACGGTCTGGAGCAGGCTGCGGCACTGCCGGGCAAGGTGTTCCATGCCGGCACCGCGCTCAAGGACGGTCAGGTCGTCACCAGCGGTGGCCGTGTGCTCTGCGCCACGGCCATGGGCGTTACCGTTGGCGAAGCACAGCAGCAGGCTTATCAGCTGGCTGCGCAGATCGACTGGAACGGTTGTTTCTACCGCAAGGACATTGGCTACCGCGCCATTGCCCGGGAGCAGCAGTAAGCCCATCGCGCGCTGAAAAGGCGCGCGGTGCAAGGCCTGCTCAATATATTCGCCAACCGCGCCGCATGCCTATAATCGAGCGACTGATTTCAAAGGGACTTCGATTTTGCTGCGGCCATGGCGCGTCTTTGTCACTCTAGCCAGCCTGCTGTGTGCCAGCGCCGCACAGGCGGGCACGGCTGCGCAGCAGGATAGCTGGCAGGCGCTTGAGGACCCCTCTGGCCGATTGACCTTTGAAGAAATTCTCAGCCCAAGGCTTTCCGCCGACTTCCAGGCTGTTGACAGCGATCGCATCCGCACCACAGGCAATTCGAGTGCCGTCTGGTTGCGTCAGCAACTGAGCGACAATCGCGAGTTGCAGTACCTGCAGATCATCGCGCCGTTCCTCTCGACCCTCGACCTGTATGTCATGCAGGCCGGCCAATTACTCCAGCATACCCGCAGCGGTGGCCAGCAAAGTGCGCTCGAGCGCAAAGACTTCCTGCAGGCCATACCGCAGTCCAGCCAACCGCTCACCCTGTATATCCGCCTCAACTCGCCCTACACCTTGCGCCCACTGATCACCGTGGCGCCTGCCAGTGAATTGCTTGCCAATGAAGAGCGCACCGTTCTGCTCGCCGGCCTGCTCGGCGCACTGGCAATGCTCATTTTGTACAACCTTCTGCGGTTTCTGCAGCAGCGCAATGCCGCATCGTTCTGGTTGACCCTGTGCCTGACGACCATTCTGCTGAGCAGCATGCATCTGCTGGGCATGGTGCCTGACTGGCTGAGTCTGCTGCAGCCCATGCAAGGCCCTCTCGGAAACCTGACCATCCTGCTGGCGATGTTTTGCATGCTGGGTTTTTTCCGCAGCCTGCTGGCCTGGCCAAAGCCCAATGACCGGGCTCAACGCCTGCTAGGACTTGCGATGGCCGCCATAGCGATCTGCCTGCCACTGCCGCTGTTCCTTGACCCGACCCACGCCACGCTGTTGATCATGCTCACCGGCTGCCTGACGCTGACGCTGCTGGGCATAGCCACCTATCTGTACCGGCAAGACTGCAGCATTACCCTGCGCTTTGCCGCTGCAGCACTGGCTACCGGGGCATTGTTCAGCATCAGTGGCATAGGCTTCTTTTACAGCGTGCGGCCGTTCACCTGGCTCAACCAGACCTATTGGCTGGTGGCCGGAGCCCTGCTGGCCTGCGTATTTCTTAGCCTGGCGCTGACCGCGCGCCAGCTCAGGCAGTTACGCGAGAACATCATTGCCCTGCGCCAACGGGCCGAACGCCGCTCTGAAATCAAGGCCAAGACCGCCTTTCTGGGACGCATCAGCCATGATATTCGCAGTCCGCTGAATGGTGTTCTGGGCATGACTGAGCTGATGCTCGCAACGCCACTGTCGAATAAACAACGTGACTATGCCCAGACTATTCGCAGTGCCGGCCACGAGCTGCTCAATCTGCTGAGCCAGATCCTCGATGTGTCACGTCTGGAGTCCGGGATGATCGAGCTGGACAAGGATGCTTTCGACTATCCGGCCCTGCTGGATGACTGCCTGGATATGTTCCGCCATCAAGCCGAACAGCAAGGCATCGAGCTGATCAGCCAATTCCAGCCCGGGGTTGCGCAGTGGCTATACAGCGACCCGGCGCGGGTTCGCCAGGTCATCCTGAGCCTTTTGGAACACGCGCTCAGGCGCAGCGCGGCAGGCGAAATCCTGCTGCTCAGCGAAACCGACAACAGCAACCCGCAACCTAGGCTGCGCTTGAGTGTGCATGACGGTGGCCCGTTGCTGAGTGCCAGCGAGCGCAATCATCTGCTGCACGCGCAACTGCATGACCAGGACTTCCTCGATGCGGATTATCACGGCGGACACCTGCCACTGGTCATCGCGCGCCAGCTGGTGCAGATGCTGGGCGGCGATTTTGGCGTGAATACCGACCTGACGTCGGGAAACTGCCTGTGGATCTGCCTGCCGATGCAGCCTGCCGCAACACCAGAACCCGCGCCGGAGCTACCGGCCGCAGAACTGCAGGGGATCCGCATTCTGGTGGTGGATGACAATCAGACCTGTCGCAAGGTGCTGGTTGAGCAATGTCAGCACTGGGGCATGCATGCCAGCGCCGCCGCATCAGGCAGCGAAGCCCTGGCGTTGCTGCGCAGCAAAGCCAGTCTGGATCAGGCATTTGACGTCGTGCTGCTGGATCAGCAGATGCCTGGCATGTCCGGCATGCAGCTGGCCGTAAAAATCAAAACCGATCAGCAACTGCTCAACGCCCCCCTGCTCATCATGCTCAGTGGCATCAGCGACGCCCCAGGCAAACTGGCCACCCGCAACGCCGGCATCCGGCGCATGCTGGCCAAACCGGTGGCCGGTTACACCCTGCATAGCGTCCTGCGCAGCGAGCTGGGAAAACGCAACACTGCCGCCGCTGTTGAGTGCCACGGGCAAAACCAGACACTCAGCGCGTTACGGCTGCTGGTCGCGGAAGACGACATCATCTCAGTCAAGGTGATCGCTGCCATGCTGGAAAAGCTCGGGATTCAGCCAGATATCGTCAACAATGGCGCACAAGCGCTGGGCGCGATGCAAAGCCAAGCCTATGACCTGGTGCTGATGGACTGTGAAATGCCGGTGATGGACGGATTCACCGCCACCGAGAAAATGCGTGAATGGGAGCAAAGCCAACAGCGGCGGCACACCCCCATCGTCGCGCTGACCGCGCACATTCTCGCCGAGCACAAGGAGCGCGCCCGCCACTCGGGCATGGATCAGCATATCGGTAAACCGCTCGAACTGTCGCAGCTGCGCGAAGTGGTTGAACACTGGACTGCAGCGAAACGCGCGGGCCGTGAAGAATTTCATGACAAAGCGCATGACGCCGCCAAGCCACCCCTCTAAACTCCCAGTCGCATGGGTTTTACCGCCCGCCTGAGCGAGCCTATCCGATGCTTCAAGAACTGTCCGGCCTGTACCTGAAGATGCTGGTGCTCTACAGCCCGTTCTTTGTGCTGTCGTGTTTTATCAGCCTGACCCGCGGCTATACCGTCAAGGAACGCAAGCGGCTGGCATGGAAGGTGGCGCTCGGCTCGATGATCGCCAGCGTCCTGCTGTTCTTGTTCGGCGACAGCATTTTTGTGGTCTTTGGCGTGACTATCGATGCGTTTCGCATCGGTGCCGGCAGCGTGCTGTTCATCTCGGCACTGGGTATGGCACAGGGCAAACCGGCCGTGCATCAGGAAAACCTGAACCAGGATGTCACCATTGTACCCCTGACCATCCCGCTGACCGTGGGCCCGGGCACCATCGGCGCATTGCTGGTCATGAGTGCTGGCGATGACAACTGGGATCTGCGCCTGGCCACGTTGCTGGCCATTGTGATCGCCAGCCTGACCGTCGGACTGGTGCTGTATCTGTCCAGCCTGTTCGAGCGCTTGATGGGCGAACAGGGCTTGCAGATTGTCAGCCGCCTGATGGGATTATTTGTCTGCGCATTGGCCGCACAGATCATTTTTACCGGCGTGAAAAACTACCTGAACCTCTGATTGCCACCGTCAAGGCGATTGGCGGCGCAGCAGTCTGGCGATCTCCGGCGAATCCAGATTACTTCGGGTGACGTAACTGACCGGCAGCGCAATCTCCTGCCGGGGCTCGGCAAGTGGCTGGCCACTAATCAATTGCAGGGCCAGTTGCACGGACTGATAGCCCATGGCATACGGCTGCTGCACCACCAGCCCGGTGATCCATCCCTGCTGTAATCCTTCAATCAGCAGTGGCGAACTGTCAAAGCCGATGAGTACCTTCCTGTCACTGCTTTTGGCGCGACGCAGCGCGGCGAGCGTCGTCGCAACAGTATGATCATTGGGCGCAAAGACACCGTCGACCTGGGGCAAGACAGCGTGAAAATCAGCCAGCGCTCTTACGCTGTCAGGCTCCATGTAGCCCTCGAAGACGACCTCCAAACCACCCGCCCTGGCTGCCTGGATAAAGCCCTCTTCACGCAGGGTAGTGGACTGCACCTGAGCATGCTTGCGCATCACAGCAACCCTGCCAGAGCCTTGCAGGGCAGCTACCATCTGTTCACCCGCGAGCACACCGGCCTGGAAGTTGTTCGTGGCAATCACTGCAGCCACATCGCCACCCATGTCGCGGTCGATGTAAATAGCCGGGATACCTTTGGCATTGAGCGCGGCGACAGTGTCCGCGATCCGAGAGGAAACCGGTGCCACCACCACGGCCTTGCAACCACGCTGTACCAGCATATCGATGATTTTTGCTTGCGCCAGTGGAGTATCTTCACGACCCGGGCCGCGAAAATAGATACTCAACCCCGAGCCTTTCGCCGCGCTTTCGGCACCGGCCTCCACTTGTCGCCAATACTCCTTGCTGCCCCCGGCCGGAACCACACCCACGCATCCTTCGGCCTGCGCCTGCGAAACCAGCGCCGACAACA
>DATMWH010000102.1:0-8943 GCA_035562615.1 Pseudomonas sp.
GGATCTGGATTTCTTCCGCGAGCTGGAACAGCGTTTCGCGGCTGCCGGCGACTTCGCCCAGGCCTACGTGATTGCCCATGAGGTGGGCCACCATGTGCAGACGATTACCGGGCTGACCAGCAAGATCAATCAGGCGCGTCAGCGTGGTGAACGTGTAGAGGGCGCTGACGGGCTGCTGGTGCGCCAGGAATTGCAGGCGGATTGTCTGGCCGGAGCCTGGGCCTACTACGCGCAACAGCAATTACAGTGGCTGGAACCTGGCGATCTGGAGGAAGCCCTGAACGCGGCCAATGCCATCGGCGATGACCGCCTGCAGAAACAGGCCCGCGGCACGGTCATGCCCGACGCCTTCACCCACGGTACTTCTGCACAAAGAGCACGCTGGTTCAGGAAGGGCTTTGAGAGCGGCGATCCGGGACAGTGCAACACCTTCAAGGCAGTCAAACTCTGAACAATCAGTCCAGCAGCGGCTGCAGGGAGAAGTGGTAATCGGTCATTTTCGGGTTTTTCGCGGCACTGAAGGCCCCAAAGTCCATCGCATAGCCTCTGCTGCTCTGCATGCGCTTGAGTAGCGCAGCGGCCTGATCCTTGCTCATTTCCATGAACAGGGGATCCTGACGATCCTTGCCGCCACGTTCGGCAAAATCATAGCCTGCTGCGTAATCATGCAACATCACCAGCGCCCAGCCGCCGGAGGTGAAGTGACCGCCCACCAATACGCTGACATCCCCATTTATCAGCGCCTTTAGCACCGCTTCGGAGGAATTCAAACCAGAAAACAGCAGATCTTTTCCGGGTGTCTTGCCTTTTTCTTGCGCCGCTTGCATCGCGCCGAAGGCCATTTCATCGTTGGCCGCCCAGACCATGCTGACATCCGGATAACGGGCCAGCAGCAATTGCGCCTGCTCATAGGCCCGCTGGCGATTCCATTCACTGTTGACCAGTTGCAGCAGGGTCACGTCAGGATGCTCGGCCAGCGCCCGGTGCAGCCCTTCTTCACGAAAGTAGGCGGCCGGCGTTTGCTTGACTCCGGAGAACGCCAGCATTGTCAGAGGCCTTCCGGCCGACCTGGCTTTTTCCTGTTCTATCAGGCGGCTGGCCATGATGTAACCCGCCTGCTCGTCATCCGGAACCAGGCTGCCAATCCAGTTGCTGTATTTGCCCCGGCTTTCGCCAATCAGATCCTGCTGATCAGCTGTCAGCGTGCTGCCGACGGCAAACAGCTTTACCCCGCTGTCTTTGGACAAACGCAGGATTTCCGGGCCGGCCGAGCGCTCATTGACGAAAATCAGATAGTCCGGCCGCTGGCTACCCTGCAGCAGCTCGCGCGCCTGCTCCAGCAACAGCTCGGGATTGCGTTCCGAATAACGGATATCCAGCGACATTCCCAAATCATCGGCAGCAGCCTGCATGAACTGCGAATAGGTATGCCAATAGATTTCGGTCGACTTGCCAGGATTCAGGAAGGCGACACTGGTCGCCTGTACCACGGCACTGTAGCAACCGGAAACTGACAGAATGAAAAACCAAACCCGGAGCATGCTGAACTCGAAAACGAAAAGGAAATTCTTCTGGCAAGCAGGAAAACCAGCGAACTGGTTTTCCCTGGCAAACTCGGATTACCCGCTACTTCGCAACCACTGTCTGATCTTTGGCGATTACTGGTTGCTCACCCAGAAAACCGCCGTGGCAACCACCAGCATGATAATGGCGAAAATCGCCCGGGCATCAACCACGCTGTCATTGTTTTCAACTGGGGATTGTTCGCTCATGGAAACCTCGTTTTATTGTGCTTATCAGGAATATCCGGCGCCCCGATTCAAGACCAGAACAGACTCCGACTCAAGCAACAGAAGTGCTTATTTGGCTTGTTCTTATCACCATATGCTCTGTTCATAGATGAAAACATCACTTTTGCACATAACTGCGAGCTGGTATCTTGCGCCGGCTCCATGCTTGGGAGTGCGCAATTGTGCGCGCAGAATCGCTGCAATAGCCTGAAAACAGGACATTTCATGTACGTATACGACCAGTACGACCAACAGATCGTCGAGGACCGCGTCCGGCAGTTCCGCGACCAGACCCGCCGTTATCTGGCCGGAGAGCTGTCCGGTGAAGAATTCCGCCCTCTGCGTCTGCAGAACGGCCTTTATATCCAGCGCTTTGCACCCATGCTGCGCATCGCGGTGCCCTATGGACTGATGTCCGCTGCACAAGTGCGCATGATGGCCAGGATTGCCCGTGATTACGACAAGGGCTACGCGCACATCAGCACCCGGCAGAACGTGCAGTTCAACTGGCCGGATCTGGAGGATGTGCCGGACATCCTTGCCGAGCTGGCCACGGTACAGATGCACGCGATCCAGACCAGCGGCAACTGCATCCGCAATACCACCACTGACCAGTTTGCCGGCGTGGCCAGTGATGAACTGATCGATCCGCGCCCCTGGTGTGAAATCATCCGCCAGTGGTCGACCTTCCACCCCGAGTTCTCGCACCTGCCACGCAAGTTCAAGATTGCCGTGAATGGCGCCGTGAGTGATCGCGCCGCGATTGAAGTGCATGACATCGGTCTGGAAGCTGTGCACAACGCCGCAGGCGAACTGGGTTTCCGCGTATCCGTCGGCGGCGGTCTGGGTCGTACGCCGATCGTCGGCAGTTTCATCAATGAATTCCTGCCGTGGCAGCACCTGATCAGCTACCTCGACGCCATCCTGCGGGTATACAACCGCTATGGCCGTCGCGACAACAAGTACAAGGCGCGGATCAAGATTCTGGTCAAGGCGCTGACGCCGGAAGTGTTTGCCGAGCGAGTCCACGCCGAATGGGCTCACCTCAAGGATGGTCCGACCACTCTGACTGAAGCTGAAGTCCAGCGCGTTGCCGCGCACTTTATCGACCCTGCCTATAAAGCCCTCAGCGACCAGAGCGCAGCCCTTGAGGCGCTGGACGCCGAGCACCCGGGCTTTGCCCGTTGGCGTCAACGCAATACCCAGACCCATAAAAAACCGGGCTATGTTGCCGTAACGCTGTCACTCAAGCCCACCGGCACGGCCCCGGGCGATGTGACGGACAAGCAACTGGACGTCATCGCCGATCTGGCCGAGCGCTACAGTTTTGGCGAAGTGCGCAACAGCCATAATCAGAACATCATCCTGGCGGATGTCGAGCAGGCGCAGCTGTTCACTTTGTGGGGCGAGTTGCGCGAGAACGGTTTCGCCACCCCGAACGTCGGCCTTTTGACCGACATCATCTGCTGCCCGGGCGGTGATTTCTGTTCGCTGGCCAACGCCAAGTCGATCCCGATCGCCGAAGCCATCCAGCGCCGCTTTGATGACCTGGATTACCTGTTCGACATCGGCAACATCGACCTGAATATTTCCGGCTGCATGAACGCCTGCGGCCATCACCACGTCGGCCACATCGGCATCCTCGGCGTGGACAAGAAAGGTCAGGAGTTCTATCAGGTGTCGCTGGGCGGCAGCGCCGGACGCGACGCCAGCCTGGCGCAGATTCTTGGCCCCTCCTTTGCCGAAGCGGAAATGGCCAACGTGATCGACAAGATCGTCAAGGTCTACGTCGAGCAGCGTACTGACGAAGAAAGTTTTCTCGATACCTTCCGCCGTGTCGGCGTCGACCCGTTCAAGGAGCGTGTGTATGCAGCGAATCATTAAGAATGGACAGGTGATCGACGAAACCTGGCATCTGCTGCCCAAGGACGCCTCACTGGATGGCATCTCCAATTGCGATGACCTGATCGTCCCGCTGTCCTTGTGGGTCGATCACAGCAAAGCCCTGCTGGCCCGGGATGGTGGTCTGGGTGTGTGGCTGGAAGCGGGCGAGGAAATCGAGGAAATCGCCGATCAGCTGGACTGCTTTCAGGTGATCGCCCTGAATTTCCCGGCGTTTACCGATGGCCGCCACTCGTCAACGGCCTACCTGCTGCGCACCCGCTATGGCTTCAAGGGCGAGATTCGCGCCATTGGCGACATCCTGCGCGACCAGTTGTTTGCCCTCAAGCGCTGCGGTTTCGACGCCTTTGCCCTGCGTGAAGACAAAGACCCGGTCGACGCGCTGAAAGCGTTCGAGGACTTCTCCGAGGTCTATCAGGCATCCAGCGATTTGCCGCAACCCCTGTTCCGGCGCCGTTCGGCCTGACGCCCTCATCGGCCAGGAGAGCTGTTCGTGGACGAGCCTCTCCTGCGTCTGTTCTTCGCGCTGCCCTGTCCGACCGATTGCGCTGCACGCATTGAGCACTGGCGGTCGAGTCTGGGCATCGCCGGCAAGGCGGTTGCCGCCAGCGATCTGCACCTGACGCTGGTATTTCTGGGCAGTCAGCCTGCGCACCAGTTGCCGCTGCTGATGGCGCTGGCCAGCTCGATCCGCATACCCGACTTTGAACTGAACCTGGATCGCCTTGACCTGTGGCCGGAAGGCTTGCTGCACCTGGCACCCAGCCACACGCCGGACGCGCTTGCGCAATTGGCTTTGCGGTTGCGGCAGGCACTTCAGGAAGCAGGCTTTGCCATCGAGCAACGTGCCTACCGCCCCCATCTGACCCTGGCCCACCAGTCAACACTGCCTGCAATGGCCACTGCGCCACAGGTTAGCTGGACCGCCCGCGAGTTCAGCCTGTTCAGTTCGGTACAAGGCGCCCATGGCACGCATTACCGGGCGCTGGGCAGCTGGCCGCTGCGCTGAGCCATGCGCGTCAGGCAAATTGCTTTTTTTCAGCTTCACTGATGGAACCGGCAGAGGCATTGCCCAGTGAGCGCGCACCGCCAATCCGCGCACATCCAAACAGGCGCATCAGCAACGGTTGACTCTCAACTATTCAAATTGATGGCCGGCAAGAAAGCACAATCAGAAAATCTGGAATCCACGTCATGCGAAATAACCAGCCAGTCACCCAGCGTGAAAAGTCCCTTCCAGAAAGCCAGCGCCTGATCTCCACGACCGACGTGAAAGGCCAGATCACTTATTGCAATGAGGCTTTCATCGAGATCAGCGGCTTCAGCCGCGACGAGTTAATACGCGCACCGCACAATCTGGTCCGCCATCCGGATGTGCCTTCTGCCGTATTTGCCCACATGTGGAACACGCTCAAGGGTGGCAAGCCCTGGATGGGCATCGTGAAGAACCGGTGCAAGAACGGCGACCATTACTGGGTCAACGCCTACGTCACGCCGATGCTGGAAAACCGGCAGGTAGTGGGCTACGAGTCGGTCAGGGTTAAGCCAACCCGTGAACAGATTCAGCGTGCTGAAGCCCTCTATGCACGAATCAACGCGGGTAAAGCGGCAATCCCCGCCATGGATAGTGTGACTCCGATTGTGCAGGACTGGTTGCCCTTTATCCTGATCAGCCAGATCGGCTTTATGGTCGGCGCATGGCTGAACAGTCACTGGGGCTTCATTCTTGCCGCTTTGTTATCCATTCCCCTGGGCCTTGCGGGACTTAAATGGCAGCATCGCGGTATTCGCCGACTATTGCGGGTCGCTGACAGAACCACCTCGGATCCGCTGATTGCCACCATGTACACCAACAGTCGTGGCGCAGAAGCACGCCTGGAAATGTCCATGCTCAGCCAGGAAGCGCGCCTCAAGACCTGCCTGACACGCCTGCAAGACAGCGCCGAGCAACTGGCCGCGCAGGCCGGCGAAGCGGAAAATCTTTCGCAACAGAGCGCTGCGGGGCTTGAGCGGCAACGGGTCGAAACCGAACAGGTTGCCACTGCAGTCAATGAAATGGCCGCTACCACACTGGAAGTAGCGAGTAATGTGGCACGCACGGCCATCGCCACCCAGGAAGCCAACAACCTGACCAGTCAGGGCCGGCAGATTGCCAGTGAAACGCGCGAAGCCATCGAGCGGCTTTCTGTTGCGGTCGGTGAAACAGGTGAGACCGTAGGCCGGCTGGCGCATGACAGTACCGAAATTGGCAGCGTTGTGGATGTGATCAAAGGGATTGCCGAGCAAACCAACTTGCTGGCCCTGAATGCGGCTATTGAAGCGGCACGTGCCGGCGATATGGGCCGTGGCTTTGCGGTGGTGGCCGACGAGGTACGCTCTCTGGCTCAGCGCACGGCTGAATCCACCGGTCAGATTCACCAGCTGATTGCACGCCTGCAGCGCACGGCCGAAGAAGCGGTATTGACCATGGAAAACGGCCGGCATCAGGCCGATGATGGGGTTGCGCGTGTTATGCAGGCCGATCAGGCGCTTTCAGGCATCAGTGCGGCCGTGGCCAACATCACCGACATGACCAACCAGATTGCTGCCGCTGCTGAAGAGCAGAGCGCAGTGGCTGACGAGATCAATCAGAACATCACCAACATCGCCATGCTCTCGGAGAAAACCTCCGGTGAAGCCCAGCGCAGCTCACATCTCAGCGAAGGACTGGCGATCACCGCCAAAGGTCAGTGCTCGCTGGTAGAACGCTTCAACAGCTGACCAAGCTTCCGGGCTGTGCGAACTGAACGCCGTTCAATCAGCCCGACAGAGACTATCCGCAGATTTGATCGCACACAGAAACCCCGCCACGGCGTCCGCCGCATGATCCAGGTACTCGTCGTGGCTGCACCCTGAACGTTTCAAGGGCTTCAGATCATGGTCTGCAGCCCCGAGCCAATGCAGCTTGATCGCCCCCGACAGCGGATACCCCTCAACCGCCTGACGATTACCCATGGGGTCGCGCTCCCCCTGTACTATCAGGGTTGGCACCCTCAGCGCCGCAAGATGCGCTATCCGCGGTTTTTCCGGCCTTGCTGCTGCATAGAACGGATACCCCAGGCAGACCAGTCCATCTGCACCCAACTCGTCGGCAACCAGACTGGCCATGCGCCCCCCCATGGACTTGCCACCAACGGCCAAAGTCCCGCCATGGGACTGCCTGACATGCTCAAACACCTGTCTCCAGCAGTCCAGAAGGATGGGCTGAGCATCCGGAGGCCGCCGCACACCAGTGCGCCGTCGCACCTGCATGTAAGCAAACTCGAAGCGCAGCACGGCTATGCCTCGACAGACCAGGCGTTCAACCAGCGCATTCATGAACGGACTGTCCATTGGCGCGCCTGCACCGTGGGCCAGGATAAGCGTCGCAATAGACTGATTTTCAGGAATATTTTCAAGCAGCGGAGCCGCCTCGCAGAGTGGCCGGCATTGATCCGAGTCAATATTCAATTGGATGCGTTCCCCTAGTATCACCTTGTTACAAACACACTCTGCCTAAAAATCGTGGATGGAAGCCATCAAATGAGTACAGCAACCAGTACCACCTATAACTACAAGGTGGTTCGCCAATTCGCCATTATGACGGTGATATGGGGGATCGTTGGAATGCTCGTGGGCGTACTGATCGCCGCCCAACTCGCTTTTCCCGAACTCAACCTTGGACTGCCATGGACCAGCTTCGGGCGCTTGCGTCCGCTGCATACCAACGCGGTGATCTTTGCGTTTGGGGGTTGCGCACTGTTCGCCACGTCCTATTACGCCGTGCAGCGCACCTGTCAGACCCGCCTGTTCGGTGGCCCTCTGGCGACCTTCACCTTCTGGGGCTGGCAACTGGTCATCCTGCTGGCAGCCATCAGCTTGCCGCTGGGGATCACCTCCTCCAAGGAATATGCCGAGCTGGAATGGCCGATCGATATCCTGATCGCCGTGGTCTGGGTCAGCTATGCGGTGGTGTTCTTTGGCACCGTCATGCAGCGCAAGACCAAGCACATCTATGTGGGTAACTGGTTCTTTGGCGGCTTCATCCTGACCGTGGCCCTGCTGCACATCGTCAACAACATCGAGTTGCCGATCAGCCTGACCAAGTCCTACTCGGTGTATGCCGGTGCAACCGACGCGATGATCCAGTGGTGGTACGGCCACAATGCGGTAGGTTTCTTCCTGACCGCCGGCTTCCTGGGAATGATGTACTACTTCGTGCCCAAGCAGGCCGGTCGCCCGGTATATTCCTATCGTCTGTCGATCGTGCACTTCTGGGCGCTGATTGCCGTGTACATCTGGGCGGGTCCGCACCACTTGCACTACACCGCCCTGCCTGACTGGGCGCAATCTCTGGGCATGGTGATGTCGCTTATCCTGCTGGCTCCGAGCTGGGGTGGCATGATCAACGGCATGATGACCCTCTCCGGCGCCTGGCATAAGCTGCGCACCGACCCGATCCTGCGTTTCCTCGTGGTGTCCCTGGCCTTCTACGGCATGTCCACCTTCGAAGGCCCGATGATGGCCATCAAGACCGTCAACGCCCTGTCTCACTACACCGACTGGACCATCGGCCACGTACACGCCGGCGCGCTCGGCTGGGTCGCCATGGTTTCCATGGGGGCGCTCTATCACATGATTCCGAAGGTGTTCGGCCGCGAGCAGATGTACAGCGTCGGTCTGATCAACACGCACTTCTGGATGGCCACCATCGGTACCGTGCTGTACATCGCCTCGATGTGGGTCAACGGCATCGCTCAAGGCCTGATGTGGCGCGCAGTCAACTCCGACGGCACCCTGACCTACTCCTTTGTTGAAGCACTGGAGGCCAGTCACCCTGGGTTCGTCGTGCGCATGATCGGTGGTGCCATTTTCTTCACCGGCATGCTGGTGATGGCCTACAACACCTACCGCACCGTACGCCAAGCCACACCCGCTGAATATGAAGCCAACGCGCGGATTGCCGAGGTAGCTCACTAATGAAAAAGCATGAAATCCTTGAAAAGAACATCGGCCTGATGGCCCTGTTCATGGTCCTGGCAGTCAGTATCGGTGGTCTGGTGCAGATCGTTCCTCTGTTCTTCCAGGACGTCACCAACACCCCGGTCGATGGCATGAAGCCGCGTACCGCGCTGGAAATGGAAGGTCGCGACATCTACATCCGCGAAGGCTGCGTCGGTTGCCATTCGCAGATGATCCGTCCGTTCCGCGCCGAGACCGAGCGTTATGGTCA
>DATMWH010000103.1:0-8521 GCA_035562615.1 Pseudomonas sp.
CCGGCAAACTTCAGCTTACACAAACGCTCAGACGAAATTGCCAAGCCATGCTTAACTTGCCTTTCCCTAACTTCAAGGAGCATCAACCATGTCTCAGGTAACGCTACGCGGCAATCCTATCAACGTTGATGGCACGCTGCCTGCTAAAGGCCAGCCAGCGCCGGCGTTCAGTCTGGTGAGTGGTGATCTGGCTGACGTCACGCTGGCCAGTTTTGCCGGCAAACGCAAGGTGCTGAATATTTTCCCCAGCGTGGACACGCCAACCTGTGCCATGTCTGTCCGCAAGTTCAACACGCAGGCCGGGCAGCTCACCAACACGGTAGTGCTGTGCATCTCTGCCGATTTGCCTTTTGCGCAAAAACGCTTCTGTGGCGCTGAAGGGATCGAAAATGTCGTCAATCTTTCAACCATGCGCGGCCAGTCTTTTCTAAAGGATTACGGTGTAGCCATCAGCAGCGGTCCTTTGGCCGGCGTGGCAGCCCGTGCAGTGGTTGTATTGGATGAACACGATAACGTTCTGCACAGCGAACTGGTTGCCGAGATTGGCAGTGAGCCGGATTACGAAGCAGCGCTGAATGTACTGAAGTAATCGGTAACCTGGATTTGCAGCAGCGGTCTGCATCATGAGGCCGCTGATTTCAGTTCTGCAAAGGTTCAGTCCAGAGCTTTCACTACGGGTATGGTTACTTCGCATAATGTGGCTCCAGGTTATGTTTGCCCGTAGGGGCGAGGAACGAGCGCCAGAGGCCGTGAAAATAAGAAGTCACGGCCTGGGTTGAACATCAACCTGGGATTATGCGAGGCGCCTATCTAGGGGCGCATATGAACTCAGCTTTTTACGATCCACTGGCATTTTGTCTGACTGACTACGAAGCATTTGAAGGCGACCGGCAGGCGGCCGTTATGTTCTCGCTGGAGCTGACAATGCTCTGGCAGTCATCTCGCCACGATCTTCCATCGCCATACTGGGCAGTCTGGTCTGATGATTCAGAAGGATATTTTGGCGTGTTCTTGCTGGATCAAAGCAATGCACCCGATCCGGGCATTCTTGATCTTGTTAAGTCTCTAGTCGATCAGGCCCGGCTACGATCTAGTTAATCGACCCGCCAATTTCGGCTGGCTAGCGAAGTCTGCCAGGCTAAATCGGTGGGCATTTGGCGGCAAAGCGGTAGATGCAGAGCATCTCGCTGCCGCCAGCACCGTGCATCACTAAATACGGCCGGACAACCAGACACCTATGGTGAGCCCAATCGCGAGCCCTACCATCAGCCCCATAGCAAACCCGCTACTTTTTTTCTTGGACGTCACCTGAGCTGATGTTTTCCAAGCGTTTTGCGTGGTGGGCCTTTGGGTCGAACTTTGCCTTTCGGCTTTCTTTTCGGCTCGGTACCAGTCCCGATCTTGCATTCCCATTTGCAGCTCCTTTTTTTATCCCGGCCTTGGATGCAGTGAAAGGACGGTATATGTAATACCGTCCTTTTGTCTCATTTTGAGACTGACGCACGCTCTTCGGCTTCTTCTACCATTTTGGCGTAACGCTCGTTTTCTTCAGCCTCGGCCTGATCTTGATCAAGCAGAATTTGCTCAATGCGCTCTTCTTCAGCCTCGGCCTCAAGAACTTCAAGCGGGGTATTCAGTTCGTAAACCTTTCGCAGCTGATCTGAAACCAAGAATTTGTCGATCAGATGTAGCAGCAGCGTTTTGTCCTGACTGGGCAAGCGCATTGCCTTTTCGATGGCAACGCGTAGACCTGCTGCAAGGCCTTTAGGCCCGTCAGTAGCGAGCAGATCATTGGGACTGCATTCAAGAGCGCCAATCAGCTTGATGATTGTCGAAAGCTTGGGGTCTGACTCTACTTTTTCCAAAGTCGAGATATGCGTCAGCTTGATACCTGCGCGCTCGGCCAGTTCATGCTGTGTCCAGCCCTTTTCCTTGCGCAGCCTGCGTAGATTTTCCCCTAAAGCCATGATCTGAGCCTCTGATTTCCGGTGTAGGGCTCATGATAGTGCTGCTTTTAACCCTGCAGGGTTGAATATACCTTGCAGGGTGATTACGATTCCCTCTGTAAGGGTATTGACGCCTTTTTTCAGGCCAGGGAATAAATGATCGATTGGGTTACCGCCATGCTGCCTTGTGTACACGTGCCGATTGATGGCGGCGCGGTATTCAAGCTTGCGCCTGGTGGTGAAATGGTCTGGCTAACTCAATGCGGATTCATGGTTGAAGGCTCGCATGACGCAAACATTCGCGTTCGCAGCATTGGTGGTGACGGGCAGGGCAGAGCAACGCAACTTTTGCTTGATGGCAACCCCTCGAAGTTCCTCCAGGGTCATAACTTGTTCGGCTCAGACAATCTGCTCGATCTAGTTCTGGATGTCTTTAAGCGCGTTGCTCAGGCTCACCGGCTGACGCCGACCGAAGCAGAGTTGCAAGCAATAGAGCAGGGTAATTACCGCTTGAGCCGGATCGACTACAACCTTTCATTTGAGCTGCCCAGCCGTTCAGATGTTAAGGCCTGGCTGCGTGCCGCAGAGTTCAAATCAAAGTCCCGCCATGGCCGTCCCAGCAGCAAGGGAGGCACGTTGTATTACGGCAAAAACTCTCGTCGCTGGTCTATCAAGTGCTACAGCAAAGCAGAGGAAATCGAAGCACCAAAACACCGTATCCCAGACGCATTACCTGTCGAAGACCTTGCCCGCTGGGCAGATAACAAACTCCGCATTGAACTGACTTTACGCACGAAAGAACTCACTGAACTAAACCACCATTACGCCAGATCGCTCAGGCCAGAAACCTTGCGAGCCTTATATTTCGATTATCTGAGGTCACTTGATATGAACGAGCAACTTTCGTTAAGCACCGAAGAACTGAACAGCCTGCCGCAGCGTCTGCGGTCAACTTATATCCTTTGGAATGCTGGCGAGGATCTCCGTGACACCTTGCCCAAGGCCACGTTTTATCGGCACCGCAGAGAGCTTAACGAGCTGGGCATTGACATCAATCTGCGCAAAGACGTTATCGACCGAAGCAACGTGGTGCCTCTTGTTCGCGTCCTAGAGGCAGCTCCGGTCGGCATTCCTTTCTGGGCCTTCAATGACAATCTGGTGCATTTCTCAGCAAGGAAATCGGCATGATTGAAATCGAAGTCTTTCCAGATGAAACGCAGATCCGCATTCGTCAGGCTGGCCAGCGATCGTTTCATTATCAACAAGCTTACCTGCATGTACCTGGGCAACGTTTTCCGCGCGCTATCCAGTTACCCATGCGCGAGGATGCAAAACCGTATCCAGCTGGTCTGTACACGCTGGCAGCGGATTCTCTGCTGGTGAATCAGTACCAGTCGCTAGAGCTGTCGAGATTTAACCAAAAGCTTGAACCGATTGAACGGAAGGCCTGATCTGGCTTTGAATGGCTTGCTGAGCGGAGCGAAGAAGCATTCAAACCAGACAGGCTTGATAACCAACCAAATACCAACCGCTTCGCATAATGTATATTATGTTAAATCACGAATAGGCCGGCCTGAGTCCACAAAACGCATCTGGCTCCTCTTCTGCAGCGCTCAGACAAAAACGCCGAGGCATATGCCCCGGCGTTTTTTTTTACGGCATTGATTACCAGTGATAGCCACGCAGTGTCTGCGAGAACATCTTGCGCGCCAGCCCCAGAGGGCTGGTTGGTGCAACGGCTTTCTCTGCTGCAGCTTCTTCCGGTGTGAGACCGCGCGAGGCTGCGGAGTCCGGGAACAGGTGGTAGGCCTGATTGAGGAAGAACTCCGTGACTTTCGGTGCGATCGCCTGACTGACAGCCCCTGCCAGGCCCATGCCGGTCGCGACGCGCTTGGGCTTGTCGACGATCGAATTCATCACCAGGTTGGCGGCTTGATCCGGCGACAGTGTCGGGAATGCATCGTAGAGCTTGGTTGGTGCGATCATTGGTGTCCGCACCAACGGCATGTTGATGGTGGTAAAGCGGACATTGGAATCGGCAAACTCTGCCGCTGCGCAGACAGAGAATGCATCCAGCGCGGCTTTGGATGCCACATACGCAGAAAAGCGCGGTGGAGATGCCAATACGCCGATCGATGAGATGTTGACGATCTGTCCGGTTTTACGTTCCAGCATCTTCGGCGAGAAGCCCAGAATCAGGCGCAGCGCACCGAAATAGTTGAGTTGCATGGTGCGCTCGTAATCGTGGAAACGATCAAACGAGTACTTCACCGAACGGCGAATGGAGCGGCCGGCATTGTTGATCAACACATCAACGTGATCGTGATTCTTCAGCACGGTAGCGACAAATTTATCGCAATCAACCATGTCCGAGATGTCGCATGGATAGGCATAGACATCACCGCCCGCCTTGCGCAGTTTCTTGACTTCTTCATCGAGCTTTTCAGGTGTACGCGCAGCCAGGATCACCGTAGCACCAGCCTGAGCCAGCTTGGTGGCGCAGTCCAGACCAATCCCGGAAGTGGCGCCCGTTACGACAACGACCTTGCCTTCGACTTCTTTGCGCAAGCGCTGCGAGTTACTACGACCCAGCAATTTCTTCACCGTGTTATCCATGTTCAACCCTGCCCCACTCGTTTTTCCAGATGCCAAATGTTGTTCCCAGTAACTCCAGATCGCGTCGAAGTACTCTTCTGGTGCAGGGCAGCTGATACCACCTTTAACCAGAAGCGATGCTGTCCGAGTTGAATCAAAGTGTGTCGGGTAACTGACGAATTTAAGTAAATCGGCGGGCACACCCAGTTGCTTCATCAATTGTTTGGTCAGCACGTTATCGGTGCCCAATTTCAACAGCTGATTAACCGGAATCGCCTTGCCCAGATTTTTGACGACGCCGTTGTCCCAGATAAGTGTTTTAGGGCCATGCGCCGTCTTCAGCAGCAACTGAATCAGTTCGCCTACCGAGGTCCCTTCCGGTTCGGTGAGGTGAAAGGTTTCGCGGTCATGCCGTGGCAAATGAGCCAGGTAGTCCAGGCTGTTGACCACGAAATCGACCGGGACGATATTCAGCTCGCCGCCCTTGACCATGATCGCCGGCACCCAGGACGGCACCGTCTTGCTGATACGCCGGATCGAGTCGAAGAAGTAGTACGGGCCATCAACCTTGTCCATCTCCCCCGTTCGCGAATCGCCCACCACCATGCCCGGACGGTAGATGCGCCATGGCATGGTTTTCTCGGCACGCACGACCTTTTCCGCATCGTGTTTGGTTCGGAAATAGGGATGGTCGAGGCCTTCGGCTTCATCGAACATGTCTTCGCTGAAGGTGCCGTCGTAAAGGCCTGCGGCGGCAACCGAGCTGATGTGCTGAAAGCACCCGGCCTGCATGGCTTTTGCGCATGCCAGCGCATGTCGGGTGCCCTGTACGTTGGCCTTGATCTGCGACTCGGTGTCGGCTTCCATGTCGTAAACAGCCGCCAGATGGAAGAAGTGATTGATCTTGCCGGTCAGCGCGTCCATATCCTTTTTTGCCACACCCAGACGGGGTTTGAGCAAGTCACCGCTGACGGCTATCAGCTGACCATCGGATACGCCCCACAGGGCCCGCAGTTCATCGATCTTGCCCATGGAGCCCGGGCGAACCAGCATGAAGACCTTGCCGCCACGATCCAGCAACTTGGGCACGAGGAAGCGACCGATAAATCCGGTGCCACCAGTGACAAAATAATTCATTCAGCAACTCCTGCCATTCATTGGTGTTATTGAGCGAGAAGAACCGGAAAAAGCAAGACCACATGGATGCGTTCTGTGCGTGACTTGATCATAGAACAGCCTGACAAATGATTCGAAGTCGGATCGGCTTATTTGACGTAAATAATCCAAATACTGGCAATCATCGGATAGTTGATCCGTTGATTGTCAGACAATGCCTTGGGATGGATCACAGCCCAGCTGTTTTCAGCACTGTCAGCGGCAATTCCTGATAGGTAGACTTCAGCGGGTCAACTTATCAAGAGAGGATTTTCCCGATGCGCTTTCTGACTGCTTTCCTGCTCACAGCGTTCTGTGCGCTCGCCATGGCTCATGATTTCAAAGTGGGGGCTTTGCAGATAGACCATCCGTGGTCACGAGAACTGCCGCCCAATGCTCCGGCGGGTGCAGCCTACTTTGTCATTCACAGCCAAAGCGCTGATGCGGATGCCCTGGTGTCGGTGAGTAGCCCGATCGCTGAAAAGGCTGAGCTGCATACCCATGTGATGCTGGGTGAGGTGATGAAAATGCAGCAGATCGACTCCGTCGCAGTCCCGGCCGGCGGCCAGGCTGTTTTTGCTCCCGGTGGTAATCATGTGATGCTGTTTGGTCTGAAGAAACCGCTGGTGGCTGGCGAGAGCTTTCCATTGACGCTGGTGTTCGAAAAAGCCGGCGCAGTTGACGTTCAGGTCAACGTCGAACAAGACGCTCCGGTGGCTGCCGAGCACGCCGCCCACTGACGTGCCCGAGGGCTGCCGGCATGCAGCCCTCCTTCATCGGTGTGACTAAGCCGACACCGGCGTGCGCATGGTCACGAACTCTTCTGCTGCGCTCGGGTGAATCCCCAGTGTTTCGTCAAACACCTGCTTGGTGGCACCGGCGCGAATGGCAACCGCCAGCCCCTGGATGATCTCCGCAGCCTCCGGCCCGACCATGTGGCAGCCCAGCACGCGATCGGTTTGTGAATCCACGACCAGTTTCATCAAGGTTTTTTCCTGACTGTCGCCGAGCGTCAGTTTCATCGGGCGAAAGCGGCTTTCGAACACCTTCACCGCATGCCCCGCCGCCCTTGCCTGCTCTTCACTCAGGCCGACCGTGCCAATATTGGGCAGGCTGAAGACCGCCGTCGGAATCAGCTGATAATCCACCGGGCGATATTCCTCCGGACGGAACAGTTGCCGCGCCACCGCCATGCCTTCAGCCAGTGCGACGGGCGTCAGCTGGACCCGGCCGATCACATCGCCAATCGCCAGAATGGAAGGCTCACTGCTGCGATAGTGCTCATCGACCTCCACATAGCCGCGCTTGTCGAGTGTGATAGCAACGTTTTCCAGTCCCAGATTGTCGAGCATCGGCCGGCGCCCGGTGGCGTAGAACACACAGTCAGTCTCCAGTACCCGGCCATCCTGCAAGGTCGCCAGCAGACTGCCGTCGGCTTGTTTTTGCAGACGGGTGATATCGCTGTTGAATTGCAGATCCAGGGCCTTTTTCAACATCTCGTCACGCAGGTGATGGCGTACAGCCTGATCAAAGCCGCGCAGGAACAGATCGCCGCGATACAGCAGCGTGGTCTGTGCGCCCAGACCATGAAATATCGAGGCGAATTCCACCGCAATATAGCCACCGCCCACCACCAGCACGCGCCTGGGCAGCGCCGGCAGAAAGAACGCCTCATTGGAGGTGATCGCCAGTTCCTTGCCCGGAATATCCGGCACCTGCGGCCAGCCGCCAGTGGCAATCAGGATATGTTTGGCCGTATACCGCTGGCCTTCGACTTCCACCGTATGCGCATCAATCAGGCGTGCATGACCGGTGAGCACGCTGACCCCGCTGTTCACCAACAGGGTGCGATAGATGCCGTTGAGCCGCGTAATCTCCCGATTCTTGTTGGCAATCAGGGTCGGCCAGTCGAATGCCGGTTGTTGCTGTGACCAACCAAAGCTCTCGGCCTGGGCAAATTCCTCATGGGCATGGGCGGCGTACACCAATAGCTTCTTCGGTACACAACCGACATTCACGCAGGTTCCGCCCAGATAGCGGCTTTCGGCTACCGCGACCCGCGCACCGAAGCCTGCAGCAAAGCGTGCCGCGCGCACACCGCCGGAGCCGGCACCAATCACGAACAGGTCAACGTCATAGCTCATATACTGGCTCCTGAATTGACCCGGCCATGCATGCGGATCAAGGTTGTGTGGGAAATCAGACAGTGTGAGAGGTGAGAGTATGCGCCCTACCCTAACCCATCTGGCGTTGCACGTGCCGGACTTGCAGGCCTGCATCGACTTCTACGGGCGCTTTTGCGGCATGCGGGTGATTCATGAGCGCGCCGGCAAGGGCTCGAAAATAGTCTGGATGTGTGAACCGGGCAAGGAGCATGAGTTCATCTTCGTCATCATGCCCGGCGGGGTTGACCGTAACCTGCCTGCCAATGATTACAGCCATTTTGGTTTTGCCCTGGAAAGCCGGGAGGCCGTCGATGCCATCGCACTGCAAGCCGAGCAGGCAGGATGCCTGATCTGGCCACCTCGGGATGAACCTTACCCGGTGGGCTATTACTGCGGTCTGCGTGATCCGGCGGGCAACTATGTCGAGTTCAGCTATGGCCAGCCGCTGGGACCGGGCTCCGAGGCCATGCCGATTCCCTGAAAACTCAAAAACAAAAGCCACCCGCAGGTGGCTTTGCAGACTGCTGACAAAGACCCTGGCCCAAAGCCGGGGTCTTTTGTTTAATAGGCCATCGTTTCGACAGGAACAGGCCTGATGCTTAGAGACCCTTCCCCCAAGCAGCATGCGCTGGAAATGGTGACCATTGAAGAGCTGGTCCC
>DATMWH010000104.1:0-24585 GCA_035562615.1 Pseudomonas sp.
CGCGTTGAAAGACGCTGGTATCGACGTGGGCGCGATCAACGACGTGATTCTGGTCGGTGGCCAGACCCGTATGCCGTTGGTGCAGAAGCTGGTAACTGATTTCTTCGGCAAGGAAGCGCGCAAGGACGTGAACCCGGACGAAGCAGTCGCCATGGGTGCGGCCATTCAGGGCGCGGTATTGTCGGGTGATGTGAAAGACGTATTGCTGCTCGACGTTAGCCCGCTGACCCTGGGTATCGAAACTATGGGTGGCGTGATGACCGCGCTGATCGAGAAGAACACCACGATTCCGACCAAGAAATCGCAGGTGTTCTCGACTGCCGACGACAATCAGGGCGCCGTGACCATTCATGTGCTGCAGGGCGAGCGCAAGCAAGCTAGCGGCAACAAGTCCCTGGGTAAGTTCGATCTGGCTGAGATTCCGCCGGCTCCGCGTGGCGTGCCGCAGATTGAGGTGACTTTCGATATCGATGCCAACGGCATCCTGCATGTAGGCGCCAAAGACAAGGCTACCGGCAAGCATCAGTCGATCGTGATCAAGGCCAACTCGGGTCTTTCCGAAGACGAGATCAAGCAGATGATCCGCGATGCCGAAGCCAATGCCGAGGAAGATCGCAAGTTCGAAGAGTTGGCAGGAGCCCGCAATCAGGGTGACCAGCTGGTTCACGCTACCCGCAAGATGGTTGTCGAGGCGGGTGACAAGGTCACTGCTGACGAAAAGGCTGCCATTGAAAAGGCGGTTGGCGAGTTGGAAGTTGCCGTCAAGGGCGATGACAAGGCTGAAATCGAAGCGAAAATGACAGCATTGTCCCAGGTGACCGCACCCTTGGCGCAGAAGATGTACGCCGAGCAGGCCGAGGCGGGTCAGGCTGGAGCCGAAGCCGAGCAGGCGCAGGGCGCGGATGACGTCGTCGATGCCGAGTTCGAAGAGGTTAAAGACAACAAGTAATTGGTTTGTCTTGCTGTTGCAGTGGCGGTTTTCGTCGCTGCGGTGGTTATGCACTCCGGCAGATCAGGCTTCGGCGCTGATCTGCATAACATCCGCGCGGGGGCTTGCTCCCGCGTCGGTGTGTCTGGAGCAGATGAATTTGAAGGTGTAGAAGATTTATGGCCAAGCGTGATTATTACGAAGTCCTCGGTGTCGAGCGGGGGGTTAGCGAAGCTGACCTGAAGAAGGCCTATCGCCGACTGGCCATGAAATACCATCCGGATCGCAATCCGGATGACAAGAGTGCCGAGGAGAAATTCAAGGAGGCCAACGAGGCCTACGAGATTCTTTCCGACTCAGCCAAGCGTTCGGCCTACGATCAATATGGTCATGCCGGGGTCGATCCGCAGATGGGTGCGGGCGGCGCGGGCGGTTTTGGCGGGCAGAACTTCTCCGATATTTTTGGTGACGTGTTCAGCGACTTCTTCGGCGGTCAGCGCGGCGGTGGCCAGCGCGGTGGTGCTCAGCGCGGCAGTGATCTGCGCTACACGCTGGATCTGGATCTGGAAGATGCGGTCCGTGGTACGACGGTCACCATTCGTGTGCCAACCCTGGTCAATTGCAAACCCTGTGATGGCACTGGCGCCAAGAAGGGCAGCAGTCCGGTGAGTTGCACCACCTGTGGCGGTGTGGGTCAGGTGCGCATGCAACAGGGTTTCTTTTCGGTGCAGCAGACCTGTCCGCGCTGCCACGGAACCGGCAAAATGATTACTGACCCCTGTGGCAGTTGTCATGGCCAGGGGCGTGTCGAAGAGCACAAGACGCTTTCGGTCAAGGTTCCGGCGGGTGTGGATAACGGTGACCGCATTCGATTGACGGGGGAAGGCGAGGCTGGCGCGATGGGAGGCCCGGCGGGCGATCTCTACGTGGTCGTCAGTGTGCGCGAACACCAGATTTTCCAGCGTGACGGCAAGCACCTGTATTGCGAGGTGCCGATCAGTTTTGTCGATGCGGCGCTGGGTGGTGAGCTGGAAGTGCCGACCCTGGATGGCCGGGTCAAGCTGAAAATCCCGGATGGTACCCAGACCGGCAAACTGTTCAGGCTGCGCGGCAAAGGCGTAGCGCCGGTGCGTGGTGGCGGTGCGGGCGATCTGATGTGCAAGGTGGTGATCGAGACACCGGTCAATCTGACCAAGCAGCAGCGTGAATTGCTCGAAGGATTCCGCGATAGTCTGACTGGCGAAGGCCAGCATTCGCCTAAAGCCAGTAGCTGGTTTGAGGGAATGAAGCGATTCTTCGGCGACCTTTGATCGGCGGTTGATGCGTTGAAATCTTGGTCGGGATTGTCGGCCTCACGTGATGGAGCGGTTGGGATGCAGCGAATAGCAGTGATGGGCGCCGCCGGGCGAATGGGCAAGACCTTGATCGAGGCTGTTCGGCAGGCGTCCGACACCACCTTGGGCGCGGCGATTGATCGGCCGGACTCCAGCTTGATTGGTGCCGATGTCGGGGAGTTGGCGGGTGTTGGCAAGATCGGCCTGATTTTGCAGGGTGACTTGCAGGCGGTGCTTGATCGGTTTGATGTCCTGATTGATTTCACGCATCCATCCGTCACCCTGAAAAATCTCGAAGTGTGTCGTCGGTCCGGCAAGGCAATGGTGATCGGCACAACCGGTTTTTCAGTCGAGGAAAAGCAGCTGCTTGAGTCTGCTGCGAAAGATATTCCTATCGTATTTGCAGCCAACTACAGCGTCGGAGTGAATCTCTGTCTGAAATTGCTGGATACCGCCGCGCGGGTACTTGGCGATGAAGTCGATATCGAAATCATCGAGGCGCACCACCGGCACAAGGTTGATGCGCCCTCTGGCACCGCGTTACGCATGGGCGAAGTAGTCGCTCAGGCATTGGGACGGGATCTGCAGAAAGTCGCCGTGTATGGCCGCGAAGGCCAGACCGGTGCCCGTGAGCGCGAAACCATCGGCTTTGCCACCGTGCGTGCCGGAGATGTGGTCGGCGATCACACGGTTTTGTTTGCTGCTGAGGGTGAGCGTGTGGAGATTACCCACAAGGCATCCAGTCGCATGACTTTTGCAAAAGGTGCTGTGCGTGCAGCTATCTGGCTCAAAGGAGCGCAAGCCGGACTCTATGATATGCAGGATGTGCTGGGTCTGAATTGATGGTTATGCGCATTTAGAAGGCTCTGCGGTGGACCCAAAAAGCCTTTTCCTGTAGACTTCTCTTTTTAGTGTATCCACTAAAAGTTACGCACAATGAATCAGTTGAAAAAGCGGGGTGACGGTCGATACGTCATCCCGCTTTTTTGCAATTTGCTGTGCGTGAAACATTGACCGACGGGAGGTCTTCTTGAGTAAGCCAGCCATACTCGCCCTTGCTGATGGCAGCATTTTTTACGGCGAGGCCATCGGTGCAGATGGCCATACCATTGGTGAGGTCGTGTTCAATACGGCCATGACCGGTTATCAGGAAATCCTTACTGATCCTTCCTATACCCAGCAGATAGTCACACTGACCTATCCGCATATCGGCAACACCGGTATCACTCCTGAAGATGCGGAATCCCATCGCGTTTGGGCTGCCGGCCTGATTATTCGTGACTTGCCGCTGATTGCCAGTAACTGGCGCAGCAAGCAATCACTTGAAGATTACCTGGTCGAAAACGGCACGGTAGCCATCGCGGGCATTGACACCCGACGCCTGACCCGCATTCTGCGCGAAAAAGGCTCGCTCAGTGGCTGCATTCTGGCCGGTGCTGACGCAACGGCTGAAAAGGCGCTCGAACTGGCGCGCAGCTTCCCGGGCCTCAAGGGTATGGATCTGGCAAAAGTCGTGAGTTGTGACAAGGCTTACGAGTGGCGCTCCAGTGTCTGGGCGTTGTCTACAGACAGTCATCCTGAAGTCGCTGCCAGCGACTTGCCGTACCACGTTGTTGCATACGATTACGGAGTCAAGCTCAACATTCTGCGCATGCTGGTGGCTCGCGGTTGCCGGCTGACAGTCGTGCCCGCGCAGACGCCGGCCAGTGAAGTGCTGGCGATGCAGCCTGATGGTGTTTTCCTGTCCAATGGGCCTGGCGATCCCGAGCCTTGCGACTATGCGATTCAGGCGATCAAGGATGTGCTGCAGGCCGATATTCCGCTGTTCGGCATTTGTCTGGGCCATCAGTTGCTGGCTCTGGCGTCCGGCGCGCGAACCATGAAGATGGGGCTCGGCCATCACGGCGCCAATCACCCGGTACAGGATCTGAAAACCGGCGCAGTGATGATCACCAGCCAGAATCATGGTTTCGCCGTTGAAGAGCACAGTTTGCCAGCGACCGTGCGGGCGACGCACAAGTCACTGTTTGATGGAACCTTGCAGGGCATTGAACGTACTGACAAGGCGGCTTTCGGCTTTCAGGGCCATCCCGAGGCAAGCCCCGGGCCGCATGATGTTGCCCCGCTGTTTGACCGTTTTATTGCAGCCATGGCTGCCCGCAGCTGAGACAGTAGAGCCCAGGAATTCGAGAGTTATCCATGCCAAAACGTACAGACATCAAAAGTATCCTTATCCTCGGTGCCGGCCCTATCGTCATTGGCCAGGCCTGCGAATTCGACTACTCCGGCGCTCAGGCCTGCAAGGCCCTGAAAGACGAAGGTTTCCGGGTCATTCTGGTTAACTCGAACCCGGCCACCATCATGACCGACCCGGCCATGGCGGATGCGACCTATATCGAGCCGATCAAGTGGCAGACAGTGGCCAAGATCATCGAGAAAGAGCGTCCGGACGCACTGTTGCCGACCATGGGTGGCCAGACCGCGCTTAACTGTGCGCTGGATCTTGAGCGGCACGGCGTGCTCGCCAAGTTTGGCGTGGAGATGATCGGCGCGAATGCCGATGTCATCGACAAGGCTGAAAATCGCTCGCGCTTTGATGTGGCAATGAAGGCCATCGGTTTGGCATGCCCGGTCTCGGGTATAGCCCACAATATGGAAGAGGCCTATGCGGTCCTCGACAAGGTCGGATTTCCCTGCATTATCCGGCCATCCTTCACCATGGGTGGCACCGGTGGCGGTATTGCCTACAACCGGGAAGAGTTTGAAGAGATCTGTGCGCGCGGCATCGATCTTTCCCCGACCAGCGAATTGCTGATCGATGAGTCGCTGATCGGTTGGAAAGAGTACGAGATGGAAGTGGTCCGCGACAAAAAGGACAACTGCATCATTGTCTGCTCGATCGAGAACTTTGATCCGATGGGTGTGCACACAGGCGACTCGATCACCGTGGCCCCGGCGCAAACGCTGACGGACAAGGAATACCAGATCATGCGCAACGCTTCTCTCGCTGTCTTGCGCGAGATTGGCGTGGAAACCGGCGGTTCCAACGTGCAGTTCGGTATCTGTCCGAATACCGGTCGGATGGTGGTGATCGAGATGAACCCGCGGGTGTCGCGCTCCTCGGCGCTGGCATCGAAAGCCACCGGTTTCCCGATTGCCAAAATCGCGGCCAAGCTGGCTGTGGGCTATACGCTGGACGAGTTGTCCAATGACATCACTGGGGGGCGCACTCCGGCATCCTTCGAGCCGGCGATCGACTACGTGGTGACCAAGATCCCGCGTTTTGCCTTCGAGAAGTTTCCCAAGGCGGATGCTCGTCTGACCACTCAGATGAAATCCGTTGGTGAAGTTATGGCCATTGGCCGCACCTTTCAGGAGTCGATCCAGAAGGCGCTGCGGGGGCTGGAAGTCGGATCGTCAGGCTTTGATCCAAAGCTCGACCTGACTGATCCTGAGGCAGTGAGCATCCTCAAGCGTGAGCTGACTGTGCCCAGCGCCGACCGCGTATGGTATGTCGCCGATGCTTTCCGTGCCGGCAAGACCGTCGCCGAAGTGTTTGAGTTGACCCGAATCGACGAGTGGTTCCTGGTGCAGATCGAGGATCTGGTCAAGGAAGAAGAGCGGGTTAAGACCCTGGGCCTTGCATCGATTGATCGCGACATGATGTTCAGGCTCAAGCGCAAGGGGTTCTCGGACTCCCGTCTGGCGGTTCTGCTCGGAGTCACCGAGAAAAACCTGCGCAGCCATCGGCAGAAACTCAAGGTTCTTCCGGTCTACAAGCGCGTGGACACCTGTGCTGCAGAGTTTGCTACCGACACGGCATACATGTACTCGACTTACGAGGAGGAGTGCGAGGCTAATCCGAGTGCGCGCGAGAAGATCATGATCCTCGGCGGTGGTCCCAACCGCATCGGTCAGGGCATCGAGTTCGATTATTGTTGCGTACACGCAGCGCTGGCGCTGCGCGAGGATGGTTATGAAACCATCATGGTCAACTGCAACCCGGAAACCGTGTCCACCGACTATGACATCTCCGATCGTCTGTATTTCGAGCCGGTCACGCTTGAGGATGTGCTGGAGATTGTGCGTGTCGAGCAGCCCAAGGGCGTGATCGTGCAGTATGGCGGCCAGACCCCGCTGAAAATCTGCCGTGCGCTGGAAGAGGCGGGGGTGCCGATCATCGGTACCAGTCCTGATGCGATCGACCGTGCGGAAGACCGTGAGCGTTTCCAGCAGATGGTTCAGCGGCTGGGCTTGCGTCAGCCGGCTAACGCCACTGCGCGCAGCGAGGATGAAGCGCTCAGCCATTCCAAGGTGATTGGTTATCCGTTGGTGGTGCGCCCGTCCTACGTGCTAGGCGGTCGTGCGATGGAAATCGTCTATCAGGAAGATGAGCTCAAGCGTTACATGCGCGAGGCGGTCAAGGTCTCCAATGACAGCCCGGTGCTGCTGGATCACTTCCTCAATTGCGCGATTGAAGTCGATGTGGATGCGGTGTGTGATGGTGAGAGCGTGGTGATTGGCGCCATCATGCAGCACATCGAGCAAGCGGGCGTGCACTCCGGTGACTCTGCCTGCTCATTGCCGCCGTACTCGCTGCCGATGCATATCCAGGACGAGATCCGTGAGCAGGTCAAGAAAATGGCCCTGGAGCTTGGCGTGGTGGGTCTGATGAACGTGCAGATGGCCGTGCAGGGCGAGGATATCTTCGTCATTGAAGTCAATCCGCGTGCATCGCGGACGGTGCCGTTTGTTTCCAAGTGCGTTGGCGTGTCGCTGGCCAAAGTTGCTGCGCGTGTCATGGCCGGCAAGAGCCTGGCGGATGCTGGCTACAGCAAGGAAATCATTCCCCCTTACTTCAGTGTCAAGGAAGCAGTCTTCCCCTTCGCCAAGTTCCCGGGCGTTGACCCGATCCTCGGCCCGGAAATGAAATCTACCGGCGAGGTGATGGGTGTTGGTGACAGCTTCGCAGAGGCGTTTGCCAAGGCCCAGTTGGGCGCCAGCGAAATTCTGCCAATTGCCGGCTGTGCGTTCATCAGTGTGCGTGAAGATGACAAGCCTTTCGTCGAGCAAGTAGCGCGTGATCTGGTGGGTCTGGGCTTTGAAGTGGTCGCCACGGCAGGCACCGCGCGCGTGATCGAGGCTGCCGGCTTGCCGGTGCGTCGCGTGAACAAGGTGACCGAAGGGCGACCTCATGTAGTTGACATGATCAAGAATGACGAAGTTACGCTGATCATCAATACCACCGAAGGGCGTCAGTCGATTGCTGACTCGTACTCGATTCGGCGCAACGCGCTGCAGCATAAGATCTGCTGCACCACGACAATCGCTGGCGGACAGGCAATCTGTGAGGCCCTGAAGTTCGGTCCAGAGAGAACGGTGCGGCGTCTGCAGGATCTGCATGCGGGAATCAAGGCATGAATAAATACCCAATGACCGTCAAGGGTGCGCGCGCCCTTGAAGAGGAATTACACCATCTGACCAAGGTGGTGCGGCCCAAGCTCAGTCAGGATATCGGTACTGCTCGCGAGTTGGGCGACCTGAAGGAGAATGCCGAATACCATGCCGCCCGCGAACAGCAAGGGATGGTTGAGGCTCGGGTGCGCGACATTGAGGGGCGTCTGCAGAATGCCGTGATCATCGATGTCACCACCATCGCGCATACGGGCAAAGTGATTTTCGGGACTACGGTTGAGATTGCCAACTGTGATACCGATGAGCGCGTCACGTATCAGATCGTTGGTGAGGATGAGGCGGATATCAAGCTGGGCAAGATTTCGGTCGGCTCACCCATTGCTCGTGCCCTGGTAGCCAAAGAGGAAGGTGATGTGGTTGCCGTAAAGACCCCCAATGGGCTGATCGAGTACGAGATTGTCCAGGTCCGTCATCTTTAAGCAGCCACTCAGTGCGGCGGCTGTTACCTGGCAGCTGGCTCAGATGTTTTGGGTCGGCGGGCTGTGGCTGCTGCACTTTGTGCTGCTTCCGGCGCTGGGAAAATATGGCCTGGCTCCCTTGCTGGTGGATGAGCTGGGCTCTGCCTTGAAGGCTTTGCTGGTTGGTTTCAGTGCATTCTGTGCGCTGTTGCAATTATTGGTTTTGCTACCGCTTGTTCGGCTGCGCGCTATCTGGCGGGATCCCCGGGGTCAGTTGTTGCTTGCCACAGTTTTAATGGCGCTAACCTTTCTGCTGGTTAACCACTGGTTTCCGGATGCCTACCGGTGGCTGTTGTTTAACTATCTGGTACTGGCGCTAGGCGGCGTGTTACTGGTTCTGCAGCCGATTCCGGGCGTGCGCTGATCGCACAGGCAGCCTGCAGTCGGTAGGGATATTCAGAGCGCCTTGAAGCGGCTTATGTTGGAAAGATTCTTGTTAGGGCGCGCATTTTTGCGATAGACCAAGGCCATTTTTCCGATCACTTGCACCAGTTCGCAGCTGCTGTTCTTGCACAGTTCGTCGATAATGCTTCGGCGTTCATCACGGTCGGTAATGCGGAACTGCACTTTGATCAGTTCGTGATCGTTGATGGCGCGTTCAAGTTCCGCCATCAGACCTTCAGTGAGGCCGTTATCAGCAACGATCACCACCGGCTTTAAGTGATGGCCGATGGATTTGAATTGCTTTTTTTGCTCCTGAGTGAGCGCCATGGTCTGAATCCTTAATCTGAACACGCAAAAACGCGGCCGCTAGTGTAACCGAGGTCGACCTCAAGGGGTATGTTGCGAGGAGTGCCGAGTTGGGCCCTTGTCATTTCAGGTACGATCCCCACATTAAGTACGGTGATCATTTAATGTTACTCAGTGACTCGAGACTGGAAAGCCGGCAGGTCGCAAAGGGTTACAGAGTCCAGGTGCCGATGCTGCTAGGCTGTAGTAGCTTAGAGTCGGTAATTAACAAGGTTGATAGTGCGGCTAGCTGGCGCTCCGGCGCTGTACAGAGGGTGACTAATTGAACGACATGGCAAAGAACCTGGTCTTGTGGCTGATTATCGCAGCCGTCCTGGTCACGGTGATGAATAACTTCTCCGGCAGGGTGGAAACACAGCGCCTGAATTATTCGGAGTTCATCGAGCAGGTCAAAGAGGGGCTGGTCGAGCAGGTCACCGTTGACGGTTATGTCATCAGCGGCAAGCGTGCCGATGGTTCAACCTTTGAGACCATCCGTCCGGCGATTCAGGATAATGGGCTGATCGGGGATCTGATTGAAAACAAGGTCACTGTGGTCGGCAAGCAGCCAGAGCAGCAGAGCATCTGGACGCAGTTGCTGGTAGCCAGTTTCCCGATATTGGTGATTATCGCGGTCTTCATGTTTTTCATGCGGCAGATGCAGGGTGGCGCTGGCGGTAAGGGTGGCCCGATGAGCTTTGGCAAGAGCAAGGCGCGACTGTTATCCGAGGACCAGGTCAAAACCACCTTTGCTGATGTGGCTGGCTGTGATGAAGCGAAAGAAGAAGTCAGTGAGCTGGTTGAGTTTCTGCGCGATCCAGGCAAGTTCCAGCGCCTGGGCGGTCGCATTCCTCGTGGTGTCCTGATGGTCGGCTCTCCGGGTACGGGTAAAACCCTGCTGGCCAAGGCGGTTGCCGGTGAAGCCAAGGTCCCGTTTTTCACTATCTCCGGTTCTGACTTTGTCGAGATGTTTGTCGGTGTCGGAGCCAGTCGCGTGCGCGATATGTTCGAACAGGCCAAAAAGCATGCGCCCTGCATCATCTTCATCGATGAGATTGATGCGGTTGGACGTCACCGCGGCGCTGGTATGGGGGGCGGGCATGACGAGCGCGAGCAGACGCTCAACCAGCTGCTGGTCGAGATGGATGGTTTTGAATTGAACGACGGTGTCATCGTGATCGCGGCTACCAACCGTCCGGACGTACTTGATCCGGCGCTGTTGCGTCCCGGGCGATTTGACCGGCAGGTTGTGGTCGGTCTGCCGGATATTCGCGGTCGTGAGCAGATTCTCCAGGTGCACATGCGCAAGGTGCCGATGGGTGATGACGTCCAGGCGGCAGTCATTGCACGCGGTACCCCGGGGTTTTCGGGTGCTGATCTGGCAAACCTGGTGAATGAGGCTTCATTGTTTGCTGCTCGCGCGGGTAAGCGCTTGGTCGAAATGAATGAGTTCGAGTTGGCCAAGGACAAGATCATGATGGGCGCCGAGCGCAAGTCCATGGTCATGTCGGACAAGGAAAAGCTCAATACCGCATACCATGAAGCGGGTCACGCGATTGTTGGTCGAGTGGTCCCTGATCATGATCCGGTTTACAAGGTCTCCATTATTCCGCGGGGGCGGGCATTGGGCGTCACCATGTTTCTTCCGGAAGAGGATCGCTACAGTTTGTCCAAGCGTGCACTGACCAGCCAGATCTGCTCCCTGTATGGTGGGCGGATTGCTGAGGAAATGACGCTGGGCTTTGATGGCGTCACCACCGGTGCGTCAAATGACATCATGCGTGCAACCCAGCTAGCCAAGAATATGGTTACCAAGTGGGGGCTCTCCGAGAAGCTTGGTCCAATGATGTATGCCGAAGAAGAGGGCGAGGTTTTTCTTGGGCGTAGTATGGGCACCCAGCACAGCAATGTTTCAGCAGATACCGCCAAGCTGATTGACTCTGAAGTGCGTAGCCTGATTGACCATTGCTATGGCACGGCCAAGCAAATACTGGCCGACAATCGCGATAAGCTGGATCTTATGGCGGAAGCGTTGATGAAGTATGAAACCATTGATGCGGATCAGATAGACGACATCATGAACGGACGTCCGGCGCGGGAGCCGAAAGACTGGTCGGGTGGTGGTTCGGGTGTTTCTGCAGCGGTTGAGTCGGTCGAGTCTGCGCCGGTAGCTGAAAAACCGATCGGCGGCCCTGCGGGTGAGCACTAAGGTTGCAAGATGAGTTCGGCGCCAAATCATCAGCGACTGGCCTGTGGCCAGCGCTATCTGGATTTTTCATGCCCTCAGGTGATGGGGATCCTCAATGTAACGCCGGACTCCTTTTCTGATGGTGGTCGCTTTATGGCCATCGATAGTGCCTTGCGTCATGCGGAAAGTATGGTGCTTGCTGGCGCGTCACTGGTCGATGTGGGTGGCGAGTCGACTCGCCCAGGTGCTGCTCAGGTTTCCGAGGCGCAGGAGTTGGATCGCGTTGCTCCAGTAATTGAGGCCGTTGCCGCAGAGTTGGATGTCATTATTTCTGTTGATACGTCTTCGCCTGTCGTTATGCGTGAGGCTGCCCGCCTGGGTGCCGGTTTGATCAATGATGTGCGAGCGCTGACCCGCGAGGGAGCCTTGCAGGCGGTTGTCGAGAGCGGTTTACCGGTGTGCCTGATGCATATGCGCGGTGAGCCTCGGACCATGCAGCAGCAGGCCCGCTATGAGGACTTGCTGACTGAAGTGCGTGATTTTCTCGTGGAGCGCATTCAGGCCTGCGAGAGCTTCGGAATTGCGAAAGAGCGCACCATACTTGATCCCGGTTTCGGTTTTGCCAAGACACTTGAGCATAATCTGAGCTTGTTCAAACACCTGGAAAAATTGTCCGAGTTAGGGCGTCCGTTGCTGGTGGGTGCTTCGAGAAAAAGCATGATTGGTGCTGTGTTGCAGCGAGAAAATGGCGACAGGTTATACGGCAGTCTTGCGCTGGCTGCTTTGGCAGTGCTTAAGGGCGCCAGTATTTTGCGGGTACACGATGTGGCGGAGACGGTGGATGTCATTCGCATGCTGGCGGCGGTCAACGCGGCTCCATAATAAAAAAGGGTAAGCTTATGAGCAGGAAATATTTTGGGACCGACGGAATTCGCGGTCATGTCGGACAGTTTCCGATAACGCCTGATTTCATGCTCAAGCTGGGCTGGGCTGCAGGCACGGCCTTTCGCAAGAAGGGCAGCTGCAAGATACTGATTGGCAAGGACACGCGGATTTCAGGCTACATGTTTGAGTCAGCTCTCGAGGCGGGGCTATCCGCTGCAGGTGCAGATGTCATGCTCCTCGGTCCGATGCCTACTCCTGCTATTGCCTATCTGACGCGCACCTTTCACGCAGATGCTGGAATTGTCATCAGTGCTTCGCACAATCCGCATTACGACAACGGCATCAAGTTCTTTTCCGGTCAGGGCACCAAGTTGCCGGACGATATCGAGGCGATGATCGAGGCGTTGCTCGATCAGCCAATGACAGTGGTTGATTCTGCTCAGCTGGGAAAGGTTTCGCGTATCAATGATGCGGCGGGTCGCTATATAGAATTCTGTAAGAGCAGTGTGCCCGCCGGAACGGATTTTGCCGGGCTCAAGATAGTGGTCGACTGCGCTCACGGCGCTGCGTACAAGGTCGCTCCCAGCGTGTTTAGGGAGCTTGGCGCTCACGTTATTGTTCTGTCTGCGCAGCCAAACGGGCTGAACATCAATGATGGTTGTGGTTCCACTCATCTTGAGCCATTACAGGCCGCAGTGGTGGCTCATCAGGCTGATTTGGGTATTGCTTTCGATGGCGACGCGGACCGGGTGTTGATGGTCGATCGCCACGGCGCAGTTGTAGATGGCGATGATCTGTTGTTTTTGATTGCCAGGGATTTGCACCAGCGGGGCAAATTGCATGGTGGTGTGGTTGGAACCCTCATGAGTAATTTGGGGCTCGAGCTGGCATTCAGGGATCTGGGAATTCCATTTGTTCGCGCAAAGGTTGGCGATCGTTATGTGATGAGTGAGTTGCTTTCCAGGGATTGGCAGTTGGGTGGCGAAAACTCTGGCCATATCGTGTGCTGTCACTTCACGACTACCGGGGATGCAATCATTGCCGCCCTTCAGGTGTTGATGGCGCTCAAACGTTCAGGCTCTACGCTGGATGAGGCTCTTCTGGGCAGGATGAAATGTCCTCAGGTCTTGATTAATGTCCGCTACAAGGGCGATGTTGATCCAGTGTCGCATCCGTCCGTGATGCAGGCTTCTGAGGCGGTCACTGCAAAAATGGCCGGTCGCGGTCGTGTTCTGCTGCGCAAGTCGGGTACCGAGCCGTTGGTGCGTGTAATGGTCGAGGGCGACGATGCGGACATGGTTGCACGTTATGCAGAAGAATTGTCCCAGGTTGTTATCGCTGTGTGCGCCTAATTCGACTTGCCACATCTGGGGGGCTTGGGTAACATCTGCGCCCACTTTGATCGGCGGGATTCGGCATGCGTCGTGCGATGGTTGCTGGTAACTGGAAGATGCATGGTACCCGCGCCAGTGTTTGCGACCTGGTAAGTGCTCTTTTGGCTCAAGATCTTCCTGAATCAGTGGATGTGGCTTTGTTTCCTACGAGCCTGTTTATCGCGCAGGTTGTTCAGGGGCTTGTTGGGACGTCAGTTGGCGTGGGTGGTCAGGATTGTGCCATTCAGCCCCAGCAGGGTGCGCTTACCGGCGAGATTGCTGCGGCTCAGTTGGTCGACGCGGGTTGTTCGCTGGTATTGGTTGGTCACTCTGAGCGGCGAATACTGCTCGGCGAAAGCGATAGGGTTGTGGCGCAGAAATTTGCTGCCGCTCAGTCGGTTGGGTTGGTTCCGGTTTTGTGTGTAGGTGAGACGCTGAAGCAGCGTGATGCGGGTGAGACCATGCAGGTGGTTGCTCGCCAGTTGGATGAAGTGATCCGGGTTTCAGGTATTCAGGCAATCGCTAAGGCGGTTGTTGCTTATGAGCCGGTATGGGCTATCGGGACTGGACTTACTGCCAGCCCGCTTCAGGCTCAGGAAGTTCATGAGGCGATTCGCAAGCAGTTGTCGGATAAAGATGTTGGTGTGGCGATGGCCACGAGAATTCTGTATGGCGGCAGTGTCAAAGCTGTCAATGCTGCCGATTTATTCGGCATGCCGGATATCGATGGGGGGTTGATTGGTGGTGCCTCCCTCAATGCTGATGAGTTTGGTGCGATTTGTCGTGCCGCAGGAATTTAAGAAATGCTTGAGTCTGTAGTTGTTATTTTTCATTTGTTAGCAGCCCTTGGTGTGGTTGTTTTGGTTCTGCTGCAGCAGGGCAAGGGTGCTGATGCGGGTGCTTCTTTTGGGGCGGGTGCTTCGGGCACGGTTTTCGGAAGTCAGGGATCTACTACTTTCCTGAGCAGGTTTACTGCTATACTTGCGGCCGTTTTTTTCGCTACCAGTCTGGGGCTCGGCTTTTATGCCAAGCAGCAGGCTGAAGCGATCGCTTCTGAGGGGCTTCCTTCCCCGGTTGCTCTGGAGGTTCCTCAGCAGCAGCCTGTGGTAAGTGATGTTCCCGTGCTTGAGTCGGAGACCAAGGCTGCCGGCGATGCTGCCGATGTGCCAGATGTACCGGTCAAGCAGTAAAAGTTTTGCCGAGGTGGTGGAATTGGTAGACACGCTACCTTGAGGTGGTAGTGGCCTTAGGCTGTAGGGGTTCGAGTCCCCTCCTCGGTACCAATTAACAACAAAGCCCGCTGATAGCGGGCTTTGTTGTTGAAGGGCTTCGGTTGACCATGCGGTGGTCAGGCCGTATACTTTTTGCCCCAGCTTTGTTGTGGGGTGGTGATTCCAGACGGCTTTCCGGGCTTTGGTTTCGGAGGTTATCTGTTCACTGGCTCTGCAAGTAGTGATCTAGGAGCCCCTCTTTAGGGGCTTTTTGTTAGCTGGTCAGTCGGTCGTCGGCCTTGTGTCAGGCGGCGTGAATGGATGGGCGTTTCGCCCATTTTTTATTTATACAGCGTGCGCGAGGGGGTCGAGTGTCGAGCAAGCTAGAACAGTTGCAAGCCTTGCTGGCTCCGGTGGTTGAGGCGCTTGGCTATGAGTGCTGGGGCTTGGAGTACATGTCGCAGGGGCGTCACTCGCTGCTGCGTATCTACATTGACCATGCCAATGGCGTTCTCGTTGAAGATTGCGAGAAGGTGAGTCGGCAGGTCAGTGGTGTTCTCGATGTCGAAGATCCGATCAGCAGCGAGTACACGCTGGAAGTGTCTTCGCCGGGTATGGATCGGCCGCTTTTTACCCTCGAGCAATTTGCCAAGCATGCTGGTGAGCTGGTGAAGATAAAGTTGCGCTCACCCTATGAGGGGCGTCGTAACTTCCAAGGCCCCCTCCGGGGAGTTGAGGAGCAGGATGTAGTGGTACTGGTGGATGATCACGAGTATCTGTTGCCTATCGATTTGATCGATAAGGCAAACATTATTCCCCGTTTTGATTAAGACGCGGATTCCGCGGATCCAATGGATTGCGAAACACGAGGCGTGCAATGAGCAAAGAAATACTGCTGGTTGTTGAGTCGGTGTCCAACGAAAAGGGCGTACCGGCTGGCGTAATATTCGAAGCGCTGGAACTTGCGCTCGCGACGGCCACCAAGAAAGGCTATGACGACGAAGTGGAGTTGCGTGTCGAGATCAATAGACACTCTGGCAGCTATGAGACTTTCCGCCTTTGGAATGTGGTTGACGAGATCGATCAGGTAAACGAACAAACCGAGTTGACCGTCGAGCAAGCTCAGGCGTTCAAGGCGGGCGCCAAGATTGGCGATGTCGTTGAGGAGAAAATCGAGTCTATCGAGTTCGGGCGCATTGCTGCACAGACTGCCAAGCAGGTGATCGTGCAGAAGGTCCGTGAAGCCGAGCGCGCTCAGGTAGTGGATGCCTATCGTGACCGGATTGATGAAATCATCTCCGGTACCGTGAAGAAAGTTACTCGTGACAGTGTCATCGTGGACCTGGGTAACAACGCCGAGGCGCTGCTTGCTCGGGAAGACATCATTCCTCGCGAAACGTTCCGTGTCGGTACGCGTCTGCGGGCATTGTTGAAAGAGATTCGCAGCGAGAATCGTGGGCCACAATTGATTCTTTCGCGCACCGCACCACAAATGCTGATCGAGCTGTTCAGTATCGAAGTGCCGGAAATTGCCGAAGGCCTGATCGAAGTGATGGCAGCGGCTCGTGATCCTGGCTCGCGCGCCAAGATTGCCGTGCGCTCCAAGGATAAGCGCATCGATCCGCAGGGCGCATGCATTGGTATGCGTGGCTCGCGTGTTCAGGCTGTCTCGGGCGAGATTGGTGGTGAGCGAGTAGATATCGTTCTGTGGGATGAAAATCCGGCCCAGTTCGTTATCAACGCTATGGCTCCTGCCGAGGTGGCGGCGATCATCGTCGATGAAGACACTCATACAATGGATATCGCAGTAGCTGAAGATAATTTGGCGCAAGCGATTGGTCGTGGTGGCCAGAATGTCCGTTTGGCTAGCCAGTTGACCGGCTGGACGCTCAATGTCATGACCGAGGCCGATATCCAGGCCAAGCAGCAGGAAGAGACTGGCGACATTCTCCAGCATTTCGTTTCCGAGCTGGAGGTCGATGAGGACCTGGCTCAGGTACTGGTCGATGAGGGTTTCACCAGTCTGGAAGAGATCGCTTATGTGCCGATGGAAGAGATGCTCAGTATTGATGGCTTTGACGAAGATATCGTCAATGAGCTGCGCGCTCGTGCCAAAGATCGTCTTCTGACCAAGGCCATCGCAAACGAAGAAATCCTCGCGGATATTCATCCGGCAGATGATTTGCTTGCCCTCGATGGAATGAGCAATGAACTGGCGGTGGAACTGGCCCAGCGTGGCGTAGTTACCCGTGAGGATTTAGCCGAGCAGTCAATTGATGACCTGCTCGACATAGGCGGTATCGATGAAGATCGTGCCGGCAAGCTGATCATGGCAGCCCGAGCCCACTGGTTCGAATAAGTTGCTGCCACAGGAGAGAAGTGCATGACGCAAGTCACGGTGAAAGAACTGGCCCAGGTGGTCAACACGCCCGTGGAGCGCCTATTGCAGCAGATGCAAGAGGCAGGACTGCCGCACGCTAGTGCCGATCAGGTTGTAACCGACCAAGAGAAGCAGGCTTTGCTTGCGCATCTGAAAAGCAGTCACGGCGAAAAAGTCGAAGAGCCGCGCAAGATTACTTTGCAGCGTAAAACGACCTCCACCCTGAAAGTGGCTGGTAGCAAGACGGTCAGTGTCGAAGTTCGCAAGAAAAAGACCTACGTCAAGCGCAGTCCGGCTGAACTTGAAGCTGAGCGTCTGCGCGAGCAGGAAGAGCAGCAGCGCATTGCCGACGAGGCCGCGCGTGAGCTGGCCGAAAAAGCTGCGAGCAAGCCGGCTGAGGCTGTGGTGGCCAGCGTTGAGCCTGAAGTGCTGGTGGCTGCTCCGGTCGCCGCGCCACTGTCCGATGAGATGGTGCTGGTCGGTGTGGTTGATGCCGTGCCGCTGGATATCAAGCAAGACGATCGCAAGAAAGTTGATGAGGTACGTCGTCCAGAGCGCGCGCGTACCGATGATGAAGAGCGTCGTGATCGCAAGCACGCGCAGCATCGTCCCTCGGTCAAGGAAAAAGAGAAGGTTCCTGCGCCTCGCGTTGCTCCGCGCACTACCGAAGATGAAAGCGATAGTTTCGGCCGTCGCGGTGGTCGCGGTGGCAAGTCGAAGCTGAAGAAACGAAATCAGCATGGGTTCCAGAGCCCAACAGGACCCATAGTGCGAGATGTGAACATCGGCGAAACCATCACTGTGGCCGAGTTGGCCGTGCAGATGGCGGTTAAAGGCGCCGAAGTTGTGAAATTCATGTTCAAGCTCGGCACTCCGGTGACGATCAACCAGGTGCTGGATCAGGAAACTGCCCAGTTGGTGGCTGAGGAGTTCGGGCATAAAGTCATTTTGGTCAACGAAAACGCGCTGGAAGATCAGCTGACCGAATCGCTGAAATTTGAAGGCGAGGCATTCCACCGTGCGCCGGTTGTGACCGTAATGGGTCACGTTGACCATGGTAAAACTTCCCTGCTCGACTATATCCGCCGTGCCAAGGTGGCCGCCGGTGAGGCTGGTGGCATTACCCAGCACATTGGTGCTTACCACGTTGAAACCGAGCGTGGCATGGTTACCTTCCTTGATACCCCCGGTCACGCTGCGTTTACCGCAATGCGTGCCCGTGGCGCCAAGGCGACAGATATCGTGATTCTGGTAGTGGCGGCCGATGATGGTGTGATGCCGCAAACCGAAGAAGCGATCCAGCATGCCCGCGCTGCCGGCGTTCCACTGGTCGTGGCGATCAACAAGATCGACAAGCCGGGCGCTGACCTGGATCGGATCAAGAATGACCTCGCTGCTCGTGATGTCATTCCTGAAGACTGGGGCGGCAATACCCAGTTCATCTCTGTTTCCGCAAAACTCGGCACCGGCGTAGACGAGTTGCTTGAGGCGGTTCTGCTGCAGGCTGAAGTCCTTGAGTTGAAGGCCACGCCTTCGGCTCCGGGTCGTGGCGTGGTGGTCGAGTCCCGTTTGGACAAGGGCCGTGGCCCGGTTGCGACCGTGCTGGTTCAGGATGGCACCTTGCGTCAGGGCGATATGGTTCTGTGCGGCGTCAACTTTGGCCGTGTTCGCGCCATGCTTGACGAGAACGGCAAGCCGATCAAATCGGCAGGTCCTTCGATTCCGGTCGAAATCCTGGGTCTGGATGGCACGCCGGATGCGGGTGATGATCTGACGGTGATTTCTGATGAGAAGAAAGCTCGCGAAGTCGCCTTGTTCCGTCAGGGCAAGTTCCGCGAAGTGAAACTGGCCCGTGCGCATGCAGGCAAGCTGGAAAATATCTTCGAAACCATGGGCCAGGAAGAGAAGAAGAGCCTGAATATCGTGCTCAAGGCCGATATGCGTGGTTCTCTCGAGGCCCTGCAGGGTGCCCTCTCTGGTCTGGGCAATGATGAGGTTCAGGTTCGCGTGGTTGGCGGCGGTGTCGGAGGTATCACTGAGAGCGATGCCAACCTGGCGCTGGCTTCCAATGCAGTGGTGTTCGGCTTCAACGTGCGTGCCGATGCCGGTGCGCGCAAGATCGTCGAGCAGGAATCGCTGGATCTGCGTTACTACAATGTGATCTACGACATCATTGAAGACGTCAAGAAAGCCCTCTCCGGTATGCTCGGCAGTGATGTTCGCGAGAATATCCTGGGTATTGCTGAAGTGCGTGATGTATTCCGTTCGCCGAAGTTCGGTGCGGTTGCCGGTTGTATGGTTACCGAGGGTCTGGTCCATCGTAATCGCCCGATCCGCGTTCTGCGTGATGACGTGGTGATCTTCGAGGGCGAGCTGGAATCCCTGCGCCGCTTCAAGGATGACGTTTCCGAAGTGCGGGCCGGCATGGAGTGCGGTATCGCGGTGAAGAGTTACAACGACGTTCGGGTTGGCGACAAGATCGAAGTGTTCGAGAAAGTCCAGGTGGCTCGCAGCCTCTAAGGCGTGCAGTTGCAACATGCAGCGCCCGATCCGGTTACGGCCTGGTCGGGCGTTTGCCGCTTAAAGAGTTACGTGGTTGCATGCTGCGTAACGAATGCAGGTAGTAGAAATGCCTAAAGAATATAGCCGCACCCAACGAATCGGCGATCAGATGCAGCGTGAGTTGTCGCAGCTGATCACGCGGGAAATCAAAGATCCGCGTCTGGCGCTGGTGACTATTACGGCGGTTGAAGTCAGCCGTGATCTGTCGCACGCCAAGGTATTTGTGACCATCATGGGGCCGTCAGAGGATGCTGGTCTGGTCGCAACCAATCTTCAGGTGCTCAAGGATGCTGCCGGTTTCCTGCGCATGCATCTGGGCAAGTCGATGCAGCTGCGCAGTGTGCCGCAACTGCATTTTCACTATGACGCCAGTATCCGGCGTGGTGTCGAATTGTCAGCCTTAATCGAGCGTGCCGTGGCCGAAGACAATCAGCATCAGGGTGATGCAGAGTCTGAGTCCAAGGAGTAGCAGTGTGGTTCAGGTAAAAAAGGTTCGTCGCCAGGTTAACGGTATCCTGGTGCTGGACAAGCCGCTGGGGCTGACCTCCAACGCTGCGTTGCAAAAGGTTCGCTGGTTGCTCAACGCTGAAAAGGCTGGGCATACAGGGAGTCTCGACCCCTTGGCAACCGGTGTGTTGCCGCTTTGTTTTGGCGAGGCAACCAAGTTTTCCCAGTATTTGCTGGATGCCGACAAGGGTTACGAAACACTCATGCAGTTGGGTGCGACTACCACCACCGGCGACGCTGAAGGTGATGTGTTGCAGCGTCAGCCAGTTACAGTCGATCGTTCAGGCATTGAGGCGGTATTGCCGCAGTTTCGTGGGCCGATTGAGCAGATACCGCCGATGTATTCGGCGCTGAAAAAAGACGGACAACCACTCTACAAGTTGGCTCGCGCTGGAGAAGTAGTGGAGCGCGCGGCGCGATCTGTTACAATCTCGCGGCTTGAGCTGTTGGGTCTTGATTCTGATCAGGCGCGTTTGCAGGTCGCATGCAGCAAGGGCACCTATATCCGTACCCTGGTGGAAGATATTGGCCAGGTGTTGGGGTGTGGTGCTTATGTAGCTGAATTACGCCGTACCCAGGCTGGCCCGTTCAACTTGACCCAGGCCGTGAGCCTGACAAAGCTTGAAGAGATTCATGCAGAAGGCGGTGCCGAGGCGCTTGATCAGTTTCTGTTGCCGCCTGATAGCGGTTTACAGCACTGGCCAATGGTGCAGATGACGGAGCACGGCGCCTATTACTGGCTGCATGGACAGCCAGTGCGAGCTATCGATGCCCCGGCATTTGGCTGGGTGCGTGTACAGGATAATGAAGGGCGCTTTATCGGAATCGGTGAAGTGTCTGAAGACGGGCGTATAGCGCCGCGTCGACTGATTCGGTCAGTATGACCGTACAGCTGCCGCAGGCTTGAAGTCAGTGGTAGCTGGATACAGAGGGTGGCTTTCAGTAGGCACGGTCATTCCTCTTTTTAAAACACGGGAAGCAGTTCCCGGCCTGCTCACTTAAGGAGCCCAACATGGCACTTAGCGTTGAAGACAAAGCCCAGATCGTAAACGATTACAAGCAAGCTGAAGGCGATACCGGTTCTCCGGAAGTGCAGGTAGCCCTGCTGACCGCCAACATCAACAAGCTGCAAGGTCACTTCAAAGCCAACGGTAAAGATCACCACTCGCGTCGTGGTCTGATCCGTATGGTTAACCAGCGTCGCAAGCTGCTGGATTACCTGAAGGGCAAGGATTCCAACCGTTACAACGTCCTTATCGGTCGTTTGGGTCTGCGTCGTTAAGACGTGGCCCAGGCTGGAAGCAGTAAATCTGGAAGCACAGGTCGGGTTTAACCCGGCCTGTGCTTTCGGCTTTCCGGCTACCGGCTTTTTCCTGACAGGTGAGTGGCCGATTCCACTGACTGCCAAAGAATTCTGCAAGAAACCGTTTCCCCCAAGGCAACCAAAGAGAAGGAAAACACCGTGAACCCGGTAATCAAGAAGTTTCAATTCGGTCAGTCGACCGTCACCCTGGAAACAGGCCGCATAGCTCGTCAGGCCAGTGGCGCTGTATTGGTCACTGTTGATGACGACGTCAGCGTTCTGGTCACTGTTGTCGGTGCCAAGCATGCCGACCCAAGCAAGGGCTTCTTCCCGCTGTCCGTGCACTACCAGGAAAAAACCTACGCAGCCGGCAAGATCCCCGGTGGTTTCTTCAAGCGCGAAGCGCGTCCTTCCGAGAAAGAAACCCTGACCTCGCGTCTGATCGACCGTCCAATCCGTCCGCTGTTCCCGGAAGGTTTCCTGCATGAAGTGCAGGTCATCTGCACCGTGGTTTCGACCAGCAAGAAGACCGATCCGGACATCGCAGCAATGATCGGTACCTCAGCTGCCCTGGCCATCTCCGGCATTCCGTTTGATGGCCCGATTGGTGCTGCTCGTGTGGCCTTCCACCCCGAGACCGGCTACCTGCTCAACCCTACCTACGAACAGCAGAAAGCCTCCAGTCTGGACATGGTTGTGGCCGGTACCAAAGACGCCGTGCTGATGGTCGAATCCGAAGCCAAAGAGCTGACCGAAGACCAGATGCTTGGCGCGGTACTGTTCGCCCATGAAGAGTTCCAGTCAGTGATCAAGGCTGTCAGCGAACTGGCTGCCGAAACTGGCAAAGCTCGCTGGAACTGGACTGCTCCGGCAGAGAACACCGAGCTGTTGAACGCCGTTCGCAGCCAATACGGCGCAGCGATTTCCGAAGGCTACACCATCACCGTCAAGCACGATCGCTATGACCGTCTGGGCGCCTTGCGTGACGAAGCTGTTGCCAAACTGTCCGGCGCTGAAGGTCAGCCTTCGGCTGGTGAAGTGAAAGACGCGTTCAACCTGATCGAATACCGCACCGTGCGCGAGAACATCGTTAACGGCAAGCCACGTATTGACGGCCGTGATACCCGCACTGTTCGCGGTCTGAACATCGAAGTCGGCGTGCTGGGCAAAACCCACGGTTCGGCCCTGTTCACCCGTGGTGAAACCCAGGCGCTGGTCGTGGCTACCCTTGGTACTTCGCGCGATGCGCAGTTCCTCGATACCCTCGAAGGCGAGAAGAAAGACCCCTTCATGCTGCACTACAACTTCCCTCCGTATTCGGTAGGCGAGTGTGGTCGTATGGGCGCAACCGGTCGCCGCGAGATCGGTCATGGCCGTCTGGCACGCCGTTCTGTTGCAGCCATGCTGCCGAGCGCGGACGAGTTCCCGTACACCATTCGTGTGGTTTCCGAGATCACTGAATCGAACGGCTCCAGCTCCATGGCGTCGGTCTGTGGTGCCTCGCTGGCACTGATGGACGCTGGCGTGCCGATGAAGGCGCCGGTTGCCGGTATCGCCATGGGTCTGGTCAAGGAAGGCGACAAGTTTGCCGTTCTGACTGACATCCTCGGCGACGAAGATCACCTGGGCGACATGGACTTCAAGGTTGCCGGTACCGCCAAAGGCGTGACCGCACTGCAGATGGACATCAAGATTCAGGGCATCACCGAAGAAATCATGGAAATCGCTCTGGGTCAGGCGCTCGAAGCGCGTCTGAACATTCTCGGCCAGATGAACAAGGTCATTGCCCAGTCGCGCAGCGAGCTGTCGGCCAATGCTCCGACCATGATTGCCATGAAGATCGATCAGGACAAGATCCGCGACGTGATCGGCAAAGGTGGCGCGACCATCCGTGCCATCTGTGAAGAAACCAAGGCTTCGATCGATATCGAAGACGACGGTTCGATCAAGATCTTCGGCGAATCCAAGGAAGCGGCAGAAGCAGCCAAGCAGCGCGTTCTGGGTATTACCGCTGAAGCCGAGATCGGCAAGATCTACGTTGGTAAAGTTGAGCGCATCGTCGACTTCGGCGCCTTCGTCAACATCCTGCCGGGCAAGGACGGTCTGGTGCACATCTCGATGCTGAGCGATCAGCGTGTCGAGAAAGTCACCGACATTCTCAAAGAAGGTCAGGAAGTGAAGGTACTGGTACTGGACGTGGACAACCGCGGCCGTATCAAGCTGTCGATCAAGGACGTTGCAGCAGCAGAAGCTTCCGGCGTTTAACGCGGCAAGCTGACTGTAAGAAGGGCCCTTCGGGGCCCTTTTTTATGCTAATTGAATACAGAGAGTTCCGGGAACGGTTAATCCAATGCGCCTCGATAAATTCATCGCCCAAACCACCGACCTGTCGCGCACCTTGGTAAAGATAGCCTTGAGAAACCGGCGAGTAATGGTCAATGGCGCGCCGGTCAAGGATGCCAGTTTGCACATAACCCCGGCCGATACCGTGCAGCTGGATGGTGCAACGCTTAAACAAATCGGCCCGCGCTATTTCATGCTGCACAAGCCGCTGGGGTACGTATCCGCCACCGTCGACAGCGAGCATCCGACAGTGCTGGATCTGCTGGACGAACCCAACAAGCAGGCGCTGCATATTGCCGGGCGTCTGGATATTGATACAACCGGATTGGTTCTGATTACCGATGACGGTCAGTGGAGTCACCGGGTAACTTCACCACGGCGTGAATGCCAGAAAACCTATTGCGTCACGCTGGCAGGCGAGTTGTGCAGTGACGCGGAGGAGCGGTTACAGGCTGGCCTTTTGCTCAAGAGTGAACAGCATCTGACCAAGCCAGCGACACTTGAGCGCCTCAGCACTAACCAGGTTCGACTGACGATCAGCGAGGGCAGATATCATCAGGTTAAGAGAATGTTTGCCGCACTGGATAATCGCGTCACCGAACTGCACCGAGAGCGGATCGGCGCCATAACCCTCGACAAGACTCTGGCGTTGGGTGAATACCGGCCATTGACTGCTGCAGAAATCAACAGCATTCAGTAGCAATGCAGTGTCGTTTATTGCGCCAGCCCCGCTTGGATTTCGCGAAGCGACGCATAACCTTCATTCATCCTCAGTTACTGCGTTCCAACACGAAGCGCCGGACCAATTGCAGCAGGGCATCCTCGATCTGCTGGTAGGGCAATTCGTTTTCATCGGCGGCGGCACAGGCGCGGATGACTCCCACAAATGACCAGGTCAGCACGAAGGCT
>DATMWH010000105.1:0-4397 GCA_035562615.1 Pseudomonas sp.
GCTGGTGCTTGATGGTCCGCTTCGCGGCGAGGGCGCCGCTCCCACAGGTGGATCCCACAGGTGAGGTTCGGGTCTGTGGCTTGTGCTTTTGTGTTCTTTGCTCTGTGGGAGCTGGCTTGCCTGCGATGCCGTTGTTCTGCCCTATTCGCGGGCAAGCCCGCTCCTGCAAAAGCGGTGTGGGGCTTGTGCTTTGTGCTTTGTGCCTTGTTGGAGGGTCGCCCCCGGCGCGAGCTTTGCTGGTGCTTGATGGTCCGCTTGGATATCTAAGGGCGGTTATTGCAGTTGTAGATATGGAGTTCACATGTTTGAGGCTTTCTCCAATTTCATCGGGTCGTTCCTGATCAGTGCCATGGTGATTGCGGCGCTGATCCCGCTGTCGCGCCGCCTGGGCTGGCTGGATAAGCCGGATGCGCGCAAGCAGCACCATGCTCCCACACCGGCGGTAGGCGGCTTCGGGGTGTTTCTGGCCATCGTGCTACCGGCTTTTGTGTTGTATGGGCTGACCCGCGAGACAGCGAGCTTTTTCGTTGGTGGCTTGATGCTGGTGCTGGTGGGCGCGCTGGATGACCGTTTCCATCTTGACTGGAAAGTTCGCATCGTGGTGCAGCTGCTGGCGACCCTGGTGATGATTTACGGCGCCCAGGCGCGTGCCGAGCATGTGGGGCCGCTGTTCGGCTTTGGCGATATCGAACTCGGTGTGCTGAGCGTGCCGTTTACCGTGTTCATCACGCTGGCGCTGATCAACGTGCTGAACATGTTCGATGGCATTGACGGGCTGATTGGCTCCGTCTGCGCAGCGGTGACTGCCATGTTTATCTGCGCTGCGCTGTATTCGGGTGCGTACGATATTGCGCTGGCGTTGTTCTGGGTGCTGGGTGCGTTGTGCGGATTCCTCTGGTTCAACTTGCGCCGCCCCGGCCAGCCGCGGGCGCGGGTGTTTCTGGGTGATGCCGGCAGCGGGTTCATGGGGTTTCTGCTGGCTTTCGTGATATTCCGGCTGACGCAGAACCCCGTTCATCCGGTCAGCCCGGTGCTTGGTCCGTACCTGCTGGCACCGCCGATCATTGATGGGCTGGTGGTGATCGTGTGGCGGGTGCTGCGTGGCAAGTCGCCATTTGCCGCCGGGCGAGACCATGCGCATCACCTGATGCTGGATGCTGGCTTTACGGTCAATCAGATCGTGCGCTTGATGACCATGATGGCGTTGGTCAGCGGGTTGTTCGGTGCGCTGTGCATGCGCTTCAATGTTCCCGAGCCGGTGATGGTGATGGTCTATATCTTTGTGACCTTTGCCTGGTTCTGGATAAGCGAAACCCACCAGCGGGCAGTGCTTTACCTGGGCAGGGCGCATCGCAAACTGTTCAGCAGGCCGTTGCTGGCGTCGCCGTCTCTGTAGTCGGCAACCTCGCCGTGAAGGATTCGCGGGCAAGCCCGCTCCTACACAAAAGCAATATTCCGGTACGGACCAGTAGGAGCTGGCTTGCCTGCGAATGCTTTTCTGTAGTGGTTGGCGCTCATAGCCATATGGCATCCCATAACGGGTATTCAGCCAGCTTTTTTACCAAGCCGGCACGTAACGGGTTGGCTAGAACATAGCGCGCCAAAACCTTCAGATCCTCTTCATGGCGAACGGCATGGTCGTGATAACCCGGTTGCCAGAGAGGTCCTTTTCGCCCAGATGCCTGGTTTATTGCATGGGTACTACGAGATTTTACCCGGCGCATTACACCATCCATTGTTCCAGCGCGGAGTTCGACCAGCCAGTGCAGGTGATCCGGCATGATCACCCAGGCAAGTGATTTGATTTGCCCTTCGATCTCGGCTTGCTTCATGGTGCCTACCAGCAATCGCCCAAGTTGCCAGTTCTGGAAAGCGAGCTTTCGATCTTTGACCACGGTAGTCAGCAGGTAGATGCGCCCGATCTCGGAATATCGGCCGGCTCTGAGATAGCGTCCTTGCGATTTACGAAACTCAGGCATTCCTTTGCCTCCTTCAAATACGCAGCAAACAAAACTCTAGCGTGAATGTGCAGCGCTGCAAGACCGATTTGGATTTTGCTCGTCGTTTGTGCTGCCATGATTCGCGGGCAAGCCCGCTCCTACACAAAAGCGCTAACCCAGCACGGACCAGTAGGAGCTGGCTTGCCTGCGAATGCTTTTGGTTGCGAGTGGTTCGATTAACTGGTGGGGCTTGCCCGCAACAGTAAATACAAATGCAGCGCCAGTGGTTTTTGTTGGCCCCGGTTGTGGCGCACAATTGGCATATCGGTTTTTAGCATTCCCAAGGAAAAATGGATGTTCATCCCCATCATCATGGCTGGCGGCACCGGTTCACGGCTCTGGCCGCTCTCGCGGCAACTCAATCCCAAGCAATTTCTGCCGTTGGCGGATGCAGAACTGTCCATGCTGCAGGCCACCATTCAGCGGCTTGAGGGGCTTGGCGCGGCTTTGCCAAGGTTGATCTGCAACGAGCAGCACCGCTTTCTGGTTGCCGAGCAACTGCGTGTGTTGGGCATGGATGAGGCCAGCATCCTGCTTGAGCCGGTTGGCCGTAATACGGCGCCGGCGATTGCCCTGGCCGCATTGCAGGCAGCTGCGGAGGGCGCTGACCCGGTGCTGCTGGTGTTGGCGGCCGATCACCTGATTCAGGATGTGCCGGCGTTTCATGCCAGCATCGACGCGGCGCTGCCCCTGGCTGAAGCCGGCAAGCTGGTGACCTTTGGCATTGTGCCGACACAGCCGGAAACCGGTTACGGCTATATCGAGCAGGGCGCTGCAATGGGCGAGGGCTTTCTGGTCAATCGTTTTGTCGAGAAGCCCGACCAGGCTACAGCCCGCGAGTATCTGGCCAGCGGCAGGTATTTCTGGAACAGCGGTATGTTCATGTTCCGCGCCAGCCGCTATCTGGAAGAATTGCAGCGCTTCCGTCCGGATATTCTGGCGGCCTGCCGTAAAGCCCTTGAAGGCGTCTCGCAGGACATGAGCTTCACGCGGATTGATGCAGCGGCTTTCGCAGCATGTCCGGATGATTCCATCGACTATGCGGTCATGGAAAAGACTGACGATGCAATGATGGTGACGCTGGACGCTGGCTGGAGTGATATCGGTTCATGGTCGGCCTTGTGGGCTGTGAGTGCCAAGGACGGACAGGGCAATGTGTTCAAGGGTGATGTGCTTGACGAGCAGTCGCACAATACCTATGTGCATGCCAGCCACCGTCTGGTGGCGACGGTGGGTGTCCGTGATCTGGTGATTGTGGAAACCAAGGATGCGCTGCTGGTAGCACACAAGGATAACGTGCAGGACGTGAAGCGGATCGTCGAGCGTTTGCAGCGTGACGGGCGCAATGAGCACGTCAACCATCGCGAAGTACAGCGGCCGTGGGGTATGTACGACGCCATCGATAACGGTCATCGCTATCAGGTCAAACGCATCACGGTCAAGCCGGGTGCCAAGCTGTCGGTGCAGATGCACCACCATCGCGCCGAACACTGGATCGTGGTCAGTGGTGTGGCGCGGGTTACCAATGGCGACAAGACCTACCTGGTTACCGAAAACCAGTCCACCTTCATTCCCATCGGCCAGACCCGCTCACTGGAGAATCCGGGTGTCATTCCGCTGGAGTTGATTGAAGTGCAGTCGGGTTCGTATCTGGGTGAAGACGATATCGTGCGGCTTGAGGACAAGTACGGCAGGAAGTGACTCTGCGCTTCCTGGGCATTCGCGGGCAAGCCCGCTCCTACACAAAAGCGCTAACCCAGCACGTACCTTGTAGGAGCTGGCTTGCCTGCGAACGCTCTTTTTTTTGCTGCACCTCCTTAGGCGCGATTTTTCAAATGGATGCAGATTAGTGACTGACACAATCCTGGTAACCGGCGGTGCCGGCTATATTGGCTCTCACACGGTGTTGGCTTTGCTGGAAGCGGGCCATGTCGTGGTGGTGCTGGATAACCTTTGCAACAGCTCGGCGCTGTCGCTGCAGCGGGTGGCGCAAATTGCCGGACGCGCTGCACAGTTTGTCCAGGGTGATATTCGTGATGCGGCCTTGCTGGATGAGCTTTTCGCCCGGCATGACTTCGCTGCGGTGCTGCACTTTGCCGGGCTGAAAGCGGTTGGCGAAAGCGTGCGTGAACCGCTGCGTTATTACGATACCAACGTTGCCGGCAGTATTGCGCTAAGCCAGGCCATGGCTCGGGCAGGGGTCTTTCGGCTGGTGTTCAGTTCCTCTGCCACGGTGTATGGCGAGCCCGGGCAAATGCCGATCAGCGAAGCCTGCCCGACAGGTATTCCGACCAATCCCTACGGCCGCTCGAAGCTGATGGTGGAGGATCTGCTGCGCGATCTGGCCAAGTCAGACCCGCGCTGGCGCATCGCCTTGCTGCGCTACTTCAACCCTGT
>DATMWH010000106.1:0-8767 GCA_035562615.1 Pseudomonas sp.
TCGATGAACTTGTTGATCTGCTTCCACTTGCGCGCCATGGCCGGAATCAGCTGCTGCTGACTGTTGGTCACGCCCAGATCGGCAAGAAACGGCCGCGACAGTTCAAGAAAGCGCTTTTTCTCCCGGTCATGTCCGGCCAGCGTCGCCTCGCGTGGCTGTGCCTTGCCGACGAACAGTTGCGGCTTGTCCTTCTTGCTGAAGTTCAGTTGCAGTTCGTCGGTCAAGGTCAGCAGATGGGCATTCTTGAATTGCGCCGGCAACGCGTCGGCAATCGCGTTGAACGCCTCCGTCAGCGGCAGATTGCGGGTGATATCGCGGGTCTTGTAGCTGTAGACAAACGACAGGCAGGCCGCGCTTTTCACACTCACCGGGCGTGCCACGACGCGCTGCAAGTCGGTTTCCGCGCCGCGGTATTTGGACAGCACCAGCTTGACCAGGGTGTTTTGTGCCAGGCTGGTTTCCAGGCGGGTTAAAAACTGCTGGCGATCATCGTCTGGCTGGAGCGCGGTAGGCATGGAAAACTCTCGGTTGGCCACAAGACATTGGCCATGAAGGGTGGGGTGCATTTTAAGGCTTTGCGCAGTGCTTGGCGCCAGCTAATTTCGAATCGGTACCGGGCCGGCAGGGCACAAGTGTGAGAAAACGGCGTGTTTTGCAAAGCGCGATAAATCATGGGAAAGTCGGCAAATCCGCCTGAAGACGAGTCTTCGCAGACGCATGCGCTGGCTCGGGGTTAGTCGATAAACAGTGAGCGGGAATTCCGACCGTTCGTACATGTTCAGGATTGCTCGCGTTGTCCAAAGTCAAACTGCCGTCGTTGTTGAACACATGGGTTTTGTGTTTCTTGCTGCTCGCAAGTTCCCTGAGCAGCCCGCTCAGAGCCGCGCCTCTGATAATGGTGGCCAACGACTGGTGTCCCTACAGCTGCGCTCAGGATGATCTGCTGCCCGGCTATGTGGTCGAATTGATGCGCGACATCTTTGCCGAGATGAATATCGCGGTTGAGTATCGGGTGGTGCCCTGGTCGCGTGCGATCAGAATGGTCGAGCAGAACAAGGCCAGCGTGTTGCTGGCCACCACCTTCAAGGACACGCCGCGTCTGCCGCTCAGCGATCTTGTCGGTCTGGATACCAGCTGCTTTTACGCGAGAGAAGACGCGGGCCTGCAAGATCCGGATATGGCGCGGATCAAGCAATTGCGTCTGGGTGTGATTCAGGATTTCAGTTACGACAATGGCGGGGAACTGGATACCTATATCGCCAGCGCCCTGCAAGAAGAGCCTGCCCGTGTGCTGGTATCCAGTGGCGCCAATGCCCTGCAGAGCAACTTTGAAAAGATTGCCGCCGGGCGCATCGACCTGCTGGTGGAAAACTGCAATGTCGGCGACTTCAGCCTCCAGCGCTTCGCCCTTGAAGGTCAGATCCGCAAGGTCGGGACGATTGCCTCATATCGCAATGGTTTACTGATCGGTTTAAATCCCGACGATCCGCGCGTGCCGCAGTGGATCGAGCGCGTTAACCGTCGGGTTGCGGAAAAGCGCAGCAACGGCGAGCTGCAAATCCTGTTGGATAAATACGGGCTGCAGGATTGGCAATAAAGCGTGTGAGTTATCTACAGAATTCACCCGCCCGGCCGAAAGCCTGATAATCGGTTTTACCATGAGAACTTCAGGGGGGGAGTCATGTTCGACCGCAAATGGCGCACACGCTGTGCCGTTCTTGAGCAGCAAGTCAGCACGCTGGAACAGCAGAATCAGGCGCTGGTTCGTGAGCTTGATGAGCTGCGCAGCCTGCAGGTGCAAAGTCAGCAGGAGCAGCACAATCTAAATGGCGTTACCCGCTACCAGTTCGAGCTGCACGGCAAGCTCGATCTGTTTCATCAGTCGCTGTCGCAGACCCGCGATGGAGTGGTGGAACAGGCGGGCAACTTGCGTGGTGAGGTAGAGAGCCTGCGCCAGAACAGCGATGTGTTTCAGCAGACTTCCACCTTGCTGGGTAATTTTTCCGGCGCACTTGGGCATATGGCCGAGCTGGGCGTCAGCAGCGTCCAGAGCGTCAATCTGTTGCAGAAACGGGTGGGCGAAATCAGCAGCATCGTCGATCTGATCAAGGCTATTTCCGATCAGACCAATCTGCTTGCACTGAATGCGGCGATTGAAGCCGCCCGTGCCGGCGAGCAGGGGCGTGGCTTTGCCGTGGTGGCAGACGAAGTGCGGGCCCTGGCCCAGCGAACGCATCGGGCGACCCAGGAAATCAGCCAGCTGGTGGGCAGTATCAATCAGGAAACTGATGCCGCCAGCCAGTCTATTGGTAGTCTGTCCGAGGACGCTTCACGTCTTTCCGGCGAAGTCTCCCGCTCCGCGCAAACCCTGGATGAAATGGTCGTGATCGGTGAGCACATGAGCCAGCTGATCGAGGGCATCGCGCTGAGTTCATTCTGCGAGGCGGTCAAACTCGATCACCTGCTGTTCAAGCTGACGGTCTATCAACGCCTGTTCCTGCAGGAGGACAACACACAGTTGTCCAGCCATACGACTTGCCGCCTTGGTCAGTGGTATCAGAGCGGAGAAACCCAGGCCCTGTACGGACTCAAGCGCAGCTTTCAGCAGCTTGATTCGCCGCACAGACAGGTCCATGAACAGGCCCATACGGCGTTGCATGCGGCGCAGGAGCAGGACTGGAGCAAGGTGCTGCGCGCCGTCAGTGAGATGGAAGGCGCCAGCATGGAAGTGACCCGGCTGCTGGCTGATTTGGCGTCGCGCTGATCTCCAGCCAGACCAGCCCTGTTGCAGCAGGGCTGGTTTTCTTTGATCAACCGCCCAGATAGGCGTCGCGGACTTTCGGGTCGACCAGCAGTTCGGCACCGCTGCCTTGCATGACAATGTGGCCGTTTTCCAGCACATAGGCACGGTCGGCCAGGCGCAGGGCCTGATTGGCGTTCTGCTCGACCAGAAACACGGTCACACCATCCTTGCGCAGCTGTTCGATGATGTCGAAGATCTGCTGGATGATGATCGGCGCCAGCCCCAGTGAAGGCTCGTCGAGCAACAACAGCTTGGGTTTGCTCATCAGCGCACGGCCGATGGCGAGCATCTGCTGCTCGCCGCCGGACATGGTGCCGGCGCGCTGGGCATAGCGTTCCTTAAGGCGCGGGAACAGGTGCAACACCTTGTCCATCTGCTCCTGATAATCGCCTTTCTCGGTAAAGAAACCGCCCATGGCGAGGTTTTCTTCAACTGTCAGGCGGGCAAACACGCGGCGACCTTCCGGCACCACGGCAATGCTCTTGCGCATGATCTGCGGGGTGTCCAATCCGACCAGTTCATCGCCCATGTAGCGAATGCTGCCGCTGGCGGCACGCGGCGTACCGCACAGGGTCATCAGCAGGGTTGATTTGCCGGCACCGTTGGCACCGATCAGGGTGACGATCTCGCCCTGTTGAACCTCGATACTGACGTTGTGCAGCGCCTGGATCTTGCCGTAGAACGTGGAAACATTATCGAAACGCAGCATCATGCTTCCCCCAGATAGGCTTTGATCACATCCGGGTTGTTGCGGATCTGCTCGGGTGTGCCGTTGGCCAGAGGCGTGCCCTGGTTGATCACATAGATATGGTCGGAAATGCTCATCACCAGCTTCATGTCGTGTTCGATCAGCAGCACGGTGACATCGTGCTTGTCGCGCAGCATGCCGATCAGCGCCTTGAGGTCTTCGGTCTCGCGCGGGTTGAGGCCGGCGGCGGGCTCGTCGAGCATCAGGATGCGCGGGCGCGTCATCATGCAGCGGGCGATTTCCAGCCGGCGTTGCTGACCGTAGGCCAGTGTACCGGCCGGGCGGTTGGCAAACTCGGTGAGGTTGACCTGTTCCAGCCAGTGCGCGGCAAACTCCATCGCCGTGCGCTCGCTGCGCTTGAAGCCCGGCGTGCTGAACAAACCGGAGAGGAAATTGGTGTTGAGGTGGCGGTGCTGTGCCACCAGCAGGTTCTCCACCGCAGTCATTTCCTTGAACAGACGGACGTTCTGGAAGGTGCGCACCACGCCTTTGCGGGCGATCTTGTGGCCGGGCAGGTTCTGGATCGGTTCGTCATTGAGCAGGATCACGCCATCGGTGGGCTGGTAGAAACCGGTCAGGCAGTTGAACACGGTGGTCTTGCCGGCGCCGTTGGGGCCGATCATCGACACCACCTGCTTTTCCTGCACGCTCAGGGCCACCCCGTTGACTGCCAGCAGGCCGCCAAAACGCATGCTCAGACCGCTGACTTCGAGAATAGGACGGCTCATGGCTTCAGCTCCAGATGCGGACGCTGCATGGGCAGCAAGCCTTGTGGTCGCCAGATCATCATCACCACCATCAGTGCACCGAACATCAGCATGCGGTACTCGCTGAAGTCACGCATCAGCTCGGGCAGCAGGATCATCACCACGGCAGCCAGAATGATGCCCAGCTGCGAGCCCATTCCGCCCAGTACCACGATGGCCAGGATGATCGCCGATTCGATAAAGGTGAATGACTCCGGCGTCACCAGCCCCTGACGGGCAGCAAAGAAACTGCCGGCAAAACCGGCGAAGGTGGCGCCGAGGGTAAAGGCGGACAGCTTGATGATCGTGGGGTTCATGCCCAGTGCACGGCAGGCGATCTCATCCTCGCGCAGCGCTTCCCAGGCACGGCCGATCGGCATGCGCAGCAAGCGGTTGATCACGAACAGGGTCAGCAGCACCAGCAGCAAGGCCACCAGATACAGGAAAATGACTTTGTTGATGCCGTTGTAGGCGATGCCGAAATACTCATGGAAGGTCTGCATGCCTTCGGCGGCGGTGCGCTCAAAGCTCAGACCAAAGAGTGTCGGTTTTTCGATGTTGCTGATGCCGTTGGGGCCGCCGGTGAGGTCGGTCATGTTGCGCAGCAGCAGGCGGATGATCTCGCCGAAACCGAGGGTGACAATCGCCAGATAATCGCCGCGCAAACGCAGTACCGGGAAGCCGAGGATAAAGCCGAAGAAGGCGGCCATCAGGCCGGCAATCGGCAGACAGACCCAGAAGCCAAGACCGAAGTAGTGCGACAGCAAGGCATAGCTGTAGGCGCCAACGGCATAAAAGCCGACATAACCCAGGTCGAGCAGGCCGGCCAGTCCGACCACGATGTTCAGACCCAGTCCGAGCATCACGTAGATCAGGATCAGTGTGACGATGTCCACCGAGCCACGGCTGGCAAAGAACGGCCAGACCAGCCCGATCATCACCAGCGCAAGAATGATCCAGCGCTGGGTGGAGGGCAGGGTGAGAAAGTTGCTGGCAGCCCCGGGTACTTTCGGCAATTCGGGCAGCTTGGCCCAGACCCCGTCGAGGCGGTTGCGCAGCAGTTGCCAGACAAACATCAGCACCGCAGCACCGGCGATTGTCCAGAGCATGGCCGGGCTGGCGCCATGTACTTCGAGCTTGATGCCGACCGTGGTCAGTTTCAGCCCGAGTACCGGATAGGCCACGGCCAGTACCAGCAAGGCACTGAAGAAGGCGGTTTTCAAAGGACTGGCGTGACTCATACTTTTTCCACCTCCGGACGGCCAAGGATGCCGGTCGGGCGGAACAGCAGCACCAGTATCAGCAGACTGAACGCCACCACGTCTTTGTATTGGTCACCGAAGATATCGGCGCCAAACGCTTCGGCCACCCCCAGCAGCAGGCCGCCGAGCATGGCGCCGGGAATGCTGCCGATACCGCCGAGTACCGCGGCAGTGAAGGCCTTGATGCCGGCCAGAAAACCCATGTTGGGGTTGATCACGCCGTACTGCATGCCCAGCAGCACTGCCGCAACAGCGGCCAGCGCGGCGCCGATGACAAAGGTCAGGGCGATGATGTTGTTGGTGTTGATACCCAGCAGGTTGGCCATCTTGATGTCTTCGGCGCAGGCCCGGCAGGCCCGCCCCAGGCGTGAGCGGGAGATGAACATCGTCAGGCCCAGCATGACCAGGAAAGTGATCACGAAAATCAGGATCTGCATATAGGAAATCACCACGCCGTTCATGGCGCTTTCACCGAATACGATGTTTCCCGGAATCAGATTGGGGATGGCCTTGTCTTTGGAGTCCTGGGCCAGCAGCACGCCGTTCTGCAGGAAGATCGACATACCGATGGCCGAAATCAGCGGGATCAGCCGGTTACTGCCGCGCAATGGGCGGTAGGCGATGCGTTCGATGCTGTAGCCGTAGGCGCTGGTAACCACGATGCTGGCGACAAACGCGCCGATGATGATCAGCGGCAGGCTGTCCAGACCGAGCATGGTCAGTCCGATGATGGCGATAAACGCCACATAGGAACCGATCATGTACACCTCGCCGTGGGCGAAGTTGATCATGCCGATGATGCCGTAAACCATGGTGTAACCGATGGCGATCAGCGCATAGGTGCTGCCAATGGTCAAACCGTTGACCAGTTGCTGCAGGTAGTGAAAAAGATCGGGCATTGCCTGACTCCTGATACATCGCGTCATTAGCGGTGACGGATGTGGTGAAACTGAGGGTGACTCTTTGTTGATCCGGCCCGCTGAAGTTTGAACTTTCGTCCGGCGGTTGTAGGGTGGGTTAGCCGCTAGCGGCGTTACCCACCATCGATGCCAAAGGCATCGCCCTTGCCAGCCTCGCGGCCGGTTGGTGGGTTACGGCCGCAGGCCTAACCCACCCTACGAAAATCAAGACATTACCGGGTCGGATCAATAATAGACAAAGCCCACGGCTAACGCCGTGGGCTTTGGGTGAGGCAGGGGGAACTACTTGGCTTCGGACTTGGAACCGTCCTGATGCCATTCGTAGACCACGAAGCTGAAGTCTTTCAGATCGCCCTTTTCATCGAAGGCCAGGGTACCGGTCGGCGTGTTGAAGGTATTGGCGCGCAGGGCGGCAGCCACTTTGGCCGTGTCGGTGCTGTCGGCCTTGTCGATCGATTCGGCAATCACCTGAACGGCGGCATAGGCCGGGAACACGAACGGGCCGCTCGGGTCCTGGGCTTTGGCCTTGAAGGCTTCAACCAGTGCCTGGTTTTTCGGGTCCTGATCGAAGGACTTCGGCAAGGTCACCAGCAGACCTTCGGAGGCCGGTCCGGCAATCGCGGAAATTTCCTTGTTGCCCACACCTTCAGGGCCCATGAACTTGGCGCTCAGGCCTTTCTCGGATGCCTGGCGCAGAATCAGGCCCAGCTCCGGGTGATAGCCGCCGTAGTAGACGAAGTCGACGTTGGCTTGCTTGAGTTTGGCGATCAGCGAGGAGAAGTCCTTGTCGCCGGCATTGATGCCTTCAAACACGGCAACCTTGACGCCAGCCCCTTCCAGGGTCGACTTGACGGAAGTGGCGATGCCTTCACCGTACTGCTGTTTGTCGTGAATCACGGCCACTGTCTTGGGCTTGACCTGCTCGGCAATGAACTTGCCGGCGGTCGGACCCTGCAGGCTGTCCAGGCCGATGGTGCGGAAGGTCAGCTGGTGACCGCGGGTGGTGATGTCCGGGCTGGTGGAAGCCGCAGTGATCATCAGAATGCCTTCGTCTTCGTAAATGTCCGACGCCGGCTGGGTAGAGCTGGAGCACAGGTGACCGACCACGTATTTGATCTCGTCGTTGACCACTTTGTTGGCCACGGCCACAGCTTGTTTCGGGTCGCAGGCATCATCGTAAACCACGCCTTCGAGGAGCATGCCGTCGACACCGCCAGCCTTGTTGATCATGTCAATGGCCATTTGCGCGCCGATGAACTGCATGTCGCCATACTGGGCAACCGGGCCGGTTTTCGGGCCGGCGAGGGCGATCTTGATAGTCTCAGCTGCAGGGGAATAACTGGCCATGCCGGCCAGAACAAGTGCGGTGAACAGTTTCGAAAGCTGTTTGGTTGCCTGGTTCATAGGGTATGCACTCTGCTTTGGGTGTGGGTTGGATGGTACTGCTCGAGCCGGTTCGCAGGCCTGGCTGCGTTTCAGCGCGGGTGGCGAAACAGTGGCAGTGTAGATTGCCGTTTTACTGCTTGAAAAGACGTAAATTCGGCTTGTTGCATTCAAGTGTCGCCTGAATGACAGGAATGTATAGAAAAACGGCTTCCGCCGGTGCTTGTCTGTATTCCTCGCGGCGCTATGATTGCGCCGCTCGGTTTTTCTGTGTCCATTCCGGAGTTCCCCATGTCTGCTCAAACCAGTCCTCTTTACCTGAAACTGCTGGGAGAAACTGCCCGCATCAGCTGGCAGGAACTGCAGCCGTTTTTTGCCCGCGGCGCGTTGCTGCGGGTCGAGCCGGGGCTGGATCTGGTCGAAGTCGCCGTCGCGCTGGCGGAGGATGACCGCTCCCGGGTTTCCGCCTGGCTAGGCATGCAACAACTGGCTACAGTGGAAACCGCGCTGGCGCAGGAACTGCAGCAGCGCGACCCTGAATTGTGGGCCGTGGTGGTCGCGCCCTGGGTGGTTATGCAGGAGCGCAGCGGCAAGCCGCAGGCCAATTGATCCGCGTCACTGTCCTGGGCGTTTACAAGGCTGGACGAGCCCTGCTTTTTCGCCGATGCTCGACAGCACGTCCAACTGCAAGGAAGTTTTGTCATGTTTGAACCAGGTCACGTACACCGCGCTTTCGGCTCTGTTCCAGGGCTGCCGTCTGGTCACATAGATGTCTTCTACGAGGTTCGTCACGATCCGGCCGAAGGCATGCTGATGCATTTCAAGGTGGCCGGTGATATCGACGGAAAAGTCTTCACCGAAGAGTTCGATATGCACCGTGACACGGCCTTCCACTTCGCCAGCCT
>DATMWH010000107.1:0-2454 GCA_035562615.1 Pseudomonas sp.
CAGTTCTGGTCGACGAAGAACAGGTTGCTCTTGCTCTTGGCCACGCGCTTGGCCATGGCCATGGCTTCGGCAGCGGCGGTGGCTTCATCGAGCAGCGAGGCGCTGGCCAGATCCAGCCCGGTGAGGTCGATGGTCAGCTGCTGGAAGTTCAGCAGCGCCTCCAGACGGCCCTGGGCAATTTCCGGCTGATAGGGCGTGTAGGCGGTGTACCAGCCCGGGTTTTCCAGCACATTGCGCAGAATCACCGTCGGCGTCAGGGTACCGTGGTAGCCCATGCCGATCAGGCTGGTGCACAGCTCGTTCTGCATGGCGTAGCCCTTGAGCTTGTCCAGCGCGCCCTGCTCGTCCAGCGCTGCCGGCAGCCCCAGCGGGCCGGCCAGGCGGATCGCCGGCGGCACGGTCTGGGCAATCAGTTCGGCACGGGTGGCGACGCCAAGGGAAGCCAGCATGGCTTGCTGTTCAGCGGCGTCCGGGCCTAGGTGGCGCTCAAGAAAGGCGTCGGATTGCTGCAGCTGGGCGAGCGAAGGGGTCTGCGACATGGGAAAACCTCAAAAATGACAAAGCCCCATCAGGCCAGGGGCTGGCGGAGCTTTTGATTGATTCCCTCGCCCCAGTGGGGAGAGGGCCAGGGAGAAGGGGCAACCGGGCCACCCTCTCCCTCTGCCCCTGTCACGCATGCGGGACAGGGGAAACTGCTTAGGCTTTTGCGCTTTCTGTAGGAGCCAGCTTGCTGGCGAAACAGGCACTGCAAAAGCATCGCGAGCAAGCTCGCTCCTACAAAATTAACGGGTACTTAAATCAGGCGTCAGCGGCAGCCTGATAAGCAGCCGCGTCAAGCAGCTGATCCAGATCGGATGCGGCAACCGGCTTTAGTTTGAAAAACCAGTTGGCGTAAGGGTCAGCATTCACCAGCTCCGGGCTGTCGGTCAGCGCTTCGTTGACCGCAATAACTTCACCGGCAACCGGCGCGTAGATATCCGAAGCCGCCTTGACCGACTCAACCACGCCAGCCTGACCGCCCGCCTCGATAGTCGCGCCGACTTCCGGCAATTCAACAAACACCACATCACCCAGGGCTTCCTGAGCATGGTCGGAAATCCCGACAGTCACGCTGCCGTCGGCTTCCAGACGGGCCCATTCGTGGCTGGCGGCGTAACGCAGATCAGCGGGTACATTGCTCATGTGTCATTCCTCAAAAGTCATTGGCAGCCGGGACTGCCGGAAATTCTAGCTTGTGTGGGCGGGCGTAGGGTGGGCTTCAGCCCACCATGACAGCCTGCCCAGCTGCGGTGGGCTGAAGCCCACCCTACGTTTTTAAATCAGGGCTTTGCCATTGCGCACAAAATTCGGCTGCACCACGCGCACCGGGAACCATTTGCCGCGAATCTCCACCTGTGCGCGATCACCGGTAGCCGCCGGGACGCGGGCCAGTGCGATGGATTTGCCCAGACTCGGGGAAAAACTGCCGCTGGTGATTTCACCGTCGCCGATACCTTCCACCCGCACCACCTGATGGGCACGCAACACACCGCGCTCTTCGAGCACCAGACCGACCAGCTTGGGCAGATTACCGGCCGCCTGTTGCGCCTGCAGCGCTGCACGGCCAACGAAATTGCGCGAGGCCGGCTCGAAGGCCAGGGTCCAGCCCATGTTGGCGGCCAGCGGCGAAACACTCTCGTCCATGTCCTGACCGTAGAGATTCATGCCCGCTTCCAGGCGCAGGGTGTCACGCGCGCCCAGACCGATCGGCGCAATACCGGCACCCACCAGTTCGCTGAGAAATGCCGGTGCCTGCTCGGCCGGCAGCATGATTTCCAGACCGTCTTCACCGGTGTAACCGGTACGCGCGATAAACCAGTCGCCTTCCGGCAGCCCCTGAAACGGCTTGAGCTGATTGATCAGCGTCGCACGCGCCGGGGTCACCAGTTCGGCGGTCTTGGCGCGGGCATTCGGGCCTTGCACGGCAAGCATGGCCAGCTCTGCGCGCTCGCTGAGGGTCACCTCGAAACCGGCAGTCTGCGCCTGCATCCAGGCCAGATCCTTGTCGCGGGTAGCGGCATTCACCACCACGCGATAGCCCGCTTCAGCCAGGTAGACGATCAGGTCGTCGATCACGCCGCCGTCCTGGTTGAGCATGCCGCTGTACAGTGCCTTGCCGGGAGTTTTCAGGCGCTCCACATCATTGGCCAGCAAATGTTGCAGATAGGCCTTGGCCTGCGGGCCGGCCACATCGACCACGGTCATGTGCGACACATCGAAGACGCCGCAGTCACGCCGCACCTGATGGTGCTCTTCGACCTGCGATCCGTAGTGCAGCGGCATATCCCAGCCGCCGAAGTCGACCATTTTGGCACCCAGTGCAAGGTGCTGGTCGTAGAGAGGGGTGCGTTGTCCCATGAATGGCTCCGCAATGCGCTGGCATGTTTCGAGAGGCGCGCATTGTAACGGCTAGGT